>DATLHE010000156.1:0-24283 GCA_035540335.1 Thermomicrobiales bacterium
ACAGGGGCAACCTCTCTCCCCGGACGGTGGTCGAGGGCGCGCTCGCGCTCGCCGATGCGGAGGGACTCGAGGCGGTGACGATCCGGAAGTTGGCCAAGAAGCTTGGCGTCACACCGATGGCGCTCTACTGGCACTTTCCCAGCAAGGACGCGCTGCTGGACGGTGTGGCCGCCAGCCTCGTCGAGGAGGTCGATCTGTCGGTGCATGCGTCCGCGAGCTGGCCGGAGCAACTGCGAGCACTCCTGAGCTCGATCGTCGCCGTGCTGCGTGCCCATCCCGCCGCCGCGAGCCTCCTCTCGACCCGCACCGTCGCCTCGGAGAGCGGTCTGCGCGCGACCGAGGTCGCGCTGGACATCCTCCGGCGCGGAGGTTTCTCGCCAGCGCAGGCGACGCAGATCGCCCGTCACGCGCTGAGCACCATCACGAACCTCGTCAGCGAGGAGCCCGGGGTCGTTGTCCACGAAGAATCAGGGGAGCCGACAGACGTCCGGCAGCGTGCCCGGCTCCTGCTCGAGTCGTTGCCGCCCGAACGCTACCCGCGGCTCGTGGAGGCCGCGACGCCCTTGAGCGAGGGTGTCGACCCGGATGCCTACGTCACCTTCGGCCTCGATCTGCTTCTCGCCGGCATCGAGGCCATGGCAGCGCGCATGGGCGCTGCGCCAATCGTCGTACGGGCGGACATGAAGTCCGCCCCACCGTCGTAACGGCGCCCCATCGAGGTAGCGCCACCACCCGCGGCACGCATCCTGCCTCACGGACCGCATCGATTTCCCCTTCGCAGGAGCGGTCCGCGCATGTCCCAGGCAGGCCAGGTGATCCGTGGCGTCGGCGACCGCCTCGTCTCGCCCCTCCCCCGCAGCGAGTCGGCGGAGCTGCTCGACGCCCCCGCCCACGAGCCCGCCGAGCTCGCCGCCAACCTGCGCGACATCCGCCGCGTCAACACGCTCCTCGGCGGCACGTCGACCGTCCTTCGCCACCTGCCGCCGCTCATCGATCGTGTGCCGCAACGGCCCGTCACCATCCTCGACCTCGCCACCGGCTCCGCCGACATCCCGCTCGCAATCGCGCGATGGGCCACGAAGCGCCGGATACCGGTCGCGATCACCGCCAGCGACGTCTCCGGCGAGATCCTGGACGTCGCCCGAGACCACGTCGCCGGGCAGCCGGGGATCACCCTCGCCCAGTACGACGCGCGGGCCATCCCGCTGCCGGACAGCGCGTTCGACATCGTCCTCTGCTCGCTGTCGCTCCACCACTTCGCGCCGGACGCCGCCGTCCGCGTCCTGCGGGAGATGGACCGCATCGCCCGCGCTGGCTTCGTCCTCAACGATCTCCGCCGGGGTCGCCTCGGCTACGCCGCCGCGTGGATCGCCGCCCGTCTCACGACCCGCAACCGCCTCACGCGCAACGATGCTCCCCTCTCCGTGAAGCGCGCCTACACGCCGGCGGAGCTGTGCGACCTCCTCCACCGCGCGGGCATCGACGACGCCCGGATCACCACCCACCCCTGGTTCCGGATGGCGGCCGTGAGGGCGAAACCCGATGCCTGACGCGGAAGCCATCGTCGTGGGCGGCGGCCCGGCCGGCAGCACCCTCGCGGCCGCGTTGGCCGAAGCCGGGCACGACGTCCTCCTGCTCGACAAGGCGCGCTTCCCGCGCCACAAGCCCTGCTCAGATTACGTCAATCCGGCTGGAGCGCTGCTCCTTGATGACATGGGCGTGCTCAGCGACGCGCTGCGGTTCGGCGCGCGACGCATGGACGGCATGCTTGTCCACGCGCCCGACGGCGGCCGCTTTCTCGCGGACTACGCGGGGGTCCGCCCTGGCGCGGGCGCGCTTGGGCTCTCGCGCCTTCACCTCGACCGTCTGCTGCTCGACCGCGCGAAGGCGGCCGGTGTCATCGTCCGCGAGCGGGCGCACGTCCGCGACGTCATCCGCGACAACGGCCGCGTCGCCGGAGTCGTCGCCACGATCGACGGCACGTCACAAGACATCCGCGCCCCGCTGGTGATCGGCGCCGACGGCCGCAGCTCGGCCGTTGCCCGGTCCCTGCATCTGAGCGCGCCGCTGCGCTGGCCGCGCAAGACCGCCCTCGCCGCCCACTACCGGGGCGTGACCGGTCTCGACCGCTTTGGCGAGATGCACGTCGGCCACGGCGCCTACGCCGGCCTCGCCCTGCTGGAGGACGGTCTCACGAACGTCACAGTCGTCGTCCCGGACCGCGCCGTCGCCAACCGCGCCGGCTCGATCGAGCATCTCTTCGCCGCAACCATCCATAGCCTGGCGGAGGTCGCCCGCAAGCTGGATGGGGCCGAACGAGTGGATCGCATCAGGGGCGTCGGATCGATGGCCTGCCGGGCGCGGCGGGTTTCCAGCGACGGCTTCCTACTCGTCGGCGACGCCGCGTCGTTCCTCGATCCCTTCGCCGGCGAGGGTATCTACGAGGCAATCCGCGGCGCCCTGCTCGCCGCGCCGGTCGCCAGCGCCGCGCTGCGGGCCGGGGACACCTCCGCCGCCGCGCTGGCGCCATATCGCGCCGCCCGCCGCCGCGCCTTCGGCGCCAAGCGCGCGGTGAGCTGGATCGTCCAGGGTTTCGTCAACGTCCCGCCGGCGATGAGTTACGTGACGGCGCGGCTCGCGGCCCGCGAGGAGCTCGGCATGACCCTCAGTGGGGTGCTCGGCAATCTCGATCCAGCTTCGCGGGCGCTGTCACCACTCTTCCTGGCACGGCTGCTGCGCCCATGAGCGGCACGAATGAAGGAGACGCCCCATGCGGACCAACAACGTCGTCGAGATGCGCGGGAGCCTGGACACCATCGTCGCGCTGGCGGCGGACGTCGAGCGCTGGCCGGACATCCTCCCCCACTACCGGTGGGTGACGCTCCTCGCCGGGGGCGGCGACCACAAGGAGGTCGAGATGGCGGCCCGGCGCGGGCGCTTCCCGGTCAAGTGGCGTGCGGTTCAGACGATCGAGCGCGACGGCGCCACACCGGTCATTCGCTACCACCACATCGGTGGGGTGACGAAGGGCATGGACGTGGCCTGGACCTTCGCGCCGAACCACGACGCGGTCCACGTCCGCATCGACCACGACTTTTCCCCGCCGTGGCCGCTGGTCGGTCCGCCGATCGCCGACCGCATCATCGGCCCGCACTTCGTCGAGGCCATCGCCGGCAAGACGCTCGCGACGATCAAGGGGATCGTCGAGGGCAACGATCCCCGGTTCGACCGCGACGGGAGACCACGAACATGAGACAGCGCGTCGCGATCACCGGCATCGGTGCCATCACACCGATCGGCACCGGCGTCGAGGAGCTCTGGAACGGCGTCCGCGCCGGGCGCTCGGCGGTGCGCCGGATCGACCGCTTCGACCCCGCCTGCTTCTCCAGCCAGGTCGCCGCCGAGGTCGACTTCGAGCCGCAAGACCACCTCACCCCGAAGCAGGTCCGCCGCATCGACCGCTTCTCGCAGCTCGCGCTCGTGAGCGCCCAGATGGCCCTCGCCGATGCCGGTCTCACCGCCCCCGAGGCGGCCTGCGACGGGGCCGGCGTCTACATCGGCTCCGCGCTCGGCGGCGTCGCCTTCGCCGAGGACCAGCACACGGCCTACGTCACCGCGGGCCCCCAGCGCGTCAACCCGATGCTCGCGCTCTCCGTCTTCGGCGGCGCGGCCTCGTCCAACGTCACCATCGAGCTCGGCCTGACCGGCCCGTCGCTCTCAAACGGCAATTCCTGCGCGGCAGGGATGCTGGCGATCGGCGAGGCGGCGAGGCTCATCCACGACGGCCGTGTGCCACTCATGCTCGCCGGCGGCGCCGAGGCACCGCTCGCGCCGCTCACGTTCGGCGCGTTCGCGATGATCCGCGTCCTCAGCACCCGCAACGACGACCCCGCCACCGCCAGCCGTCCCTTCGACGCCGGCCGCGACGGATTCGTCATCGCCGAGGGAGCGACGATCCTCGTCCTGGAGGAACTCGACCACGCCCGGGCGCGCGGCGCGCATGTCTACGCCGAGATCGCCGGGTACGGCACGTCGTCCGACGCCTTCCACATGACGCAGCCGCACCCGGAGGGCATCCACGCCGCCCACGCGATGCATGACGCGATGTGCGACGCCGGGCTCGCGCCGGAGGCCATCGGCTACGTCAACGCGCACGGCTCCTCGACGGTCCTCAACGACAGCACGGAGTGCCGTGCCATCCGCATCGCCCTTGGTGATCATGCCGGCGACGTCGCCGTCAGCGGCACGAAGGGGCTGCATGGCCACGCGCTCGGCGCGACCGGGGCGATGGAGACGGCGATCTGCGCGCTTGCCCTGGAGCGCGGCCACCTTCCCGGGACCGCGAACCTCGAGCACCTCGACCCGGCCTGCGATCTCGATATCATCCCGCCCGGCGGCCGCGACGAGCAGGTCGGGCACCTTCTCACCAACGCCTTCGGCTTTGGCGGCATCAACGCCTGCCTCGCCATGAGCGCGATCTAGGTCCGCTGCGTCTCCAGCCGCTCGGCCGCACGTGGCGCCAGCGGCGCCTCGACGGTCGCCGGTGTCACGGTCGGGGCTCCCAGGGATCGCGCGAGCGCCAGCGCCACGAGCGGCACGAGAGCGATGGCCAGAAACGCGTCGGAGAACGCCGCCGCGTCGAGCCGGTAGAAAGGGTTGAGCGCGCCAGTGGCGGCGTCTTGCCGCGCCGCCAGGATCGCGCCGGCCACGGCCACCCCCGCGCCACCGCCGAGGAACGCCGTCCCGGAGTGCAACCCCATACCGACACCCATGTGCTGCCGGGGCAGCGTCTTCGCCGCGGCATTGTTGAGCGGGGTGTTCACCAGCGACGCGCCGGCACTGGCCAGGATCGCGCCCAGCGTCACCAGCCAGGACGAGCCGCCCGCGGCCACCGTCGAGAGATAGACGATCGCGAGCGCGAGCGTGATAAGCCCGGCGGTGACCGGGATCCTCGGTCCGATCCGATCGGAGAGCCGGCCGCTGAGACGCGCACCCACGACCACCGCGACGGCACCGGGCGTGAGCACGAGCCCCGCCTCACTGGTCGTAAGCCCGTTCACACATCGACGAGCAGGAGCGGCGCCAGGATAAGAACCGACATGTAGGTGAACGTCGTGAGGAATCCGGTCGCCACGACCCGGAGGTAGGCCGAATTTCGCAGCAGGTCCGGTGGCACGAACGGGTGCGTCGTGGAGACGATGCGCCAGCCGAACGCAGCGGCCGCGGCGCCCGCCGCGACGACGCTTCCCCACGAGGATGCCGACCCGAAGCCCGCCGCCTGACCACGCGTGATCCCGAGCAGGAGACATCCGGCGGCGAGCCCGAGGAAGAGCCCGCCGATGACGTCGAAACGGCGCTCGCCCGCGCCGTGATCATCCGGCAGCACGCGCCGGGCGACCGGGATGAGCGCGAGCATGAGGACCAGCGGCACCACGAACAGCCCTCGCCAGCCGAAAAGCTGCCCGATCGCGCCGCCGCTGATCGGGCCGACGACGGACCCCAGCCCGGCGCTGGACGCCACCAGACCGAGCGCGGCGCCGCGACGCTGCTCCGGCATGACCTTCGCGACGACGACGATCCCGAGCGCTGCGATCGCCGCTCCACCGGCACCCTGCACGAGCCGACCAGCGATCAGCAGCGGAAATCCCGGCGCGGTTGCGGCAATGAGGCAGCCAAGCGAAAACGTCGACAACCCGACCGTGTAGATCCGCCGCGCACCGAAGAAGTCGGAGATCTTGCCGTAGAGCGGGATCCCGACCGCGTAGACGAGCGAGTAGGCCGTGACGACCCAACCGATCTGGGCCGGGGAGGCGGCAAACTCGCGCTTCATCGCCGGCAGGAGAATATTGACCATGTTCCCCGTGACGACGGACACAAACACCGCCGAGACGATGACGGCGAGAAAGAGGCGATGCGTGTCGTCGCCAGACCCATTCGTGCGATCCGTCACGCCAGTACCCCCTCGTCAATGTCGTCCGTGATCTGACTCGGGATGTCGCGACCGCGCCGGAACGTATGCGCCCACCACGCCAGCTCGTCGAGCATGGTCTCCGCCCGAGCGTTCAGGTGCGCCACCTCGGACAGGGATCTCCGGCCCGAGGCGATCGCCAAAAAGCCCTCGCCCCCGATGTGCACCGCGTTGCGAAGCGGCGCCATTTCCATCTCGACGATGCCGATCCGTGTCCTAGACATGCGGCGGCGCCTCCGTTTCCGTGACGCGGGCGGATCGTGCCGCCGCGCGGTCGTAGTTCATGCGAAAGAGCCGCAGCACATGCTCGATGTCTTCCTCGCCGGCGATGCGCCGCTCGACCCAGCCGGTCGTGGGGAAAAGCGGGTGCGGCCCCACCTCCCCGCGCTCGATCAGGGCTTCACGCTCTTTGCGGGGAAAGGGCAGGTGCGCGACGGCATCGTCATGGAGGTGCCCGAGCTCGATCTTGCCGACATGAAACTGAGGATGATCCGGGTTCGCGTCGTCGACGTCGACGCCCGGCCATCGCGCAACCTCGCCGATGATCGCCTGGCGTATGGTGCCGATCATGTTTTCTTCTCCTTGACCACGAGTGCGCCACGCGCGGTAGCGCGACGATCTGCTAGCATGGCCACAGGCTAGAGATTCAAGTGCACTTGAAGTCAAGGGGGCTGAGGATACACCGATGGCAACGACCACACCGCCGGGCATCTCCGCCTGGCTGACCATTGGCGAGCTGGCGAAACGGACCGGCGTCGCGACGTCGGCGCTACGGTTCTACGAAGAACGTGGGCTCATTCATTCCGAGCGAACCTCGGCTGGGCACCGGCGCTATCCGCGCCCCACCACGCGCCGGGTGGCGTTCATCACGTTCGCGCAGCGTGTCGGGCTCACGCTGGAGGAGGTGAAGGCCGAGCTGGACCTGCTGCCCCAGCATCATGTCCCGACGCAGGACGACTGGAGCCGCCTGACGACCCACTGGCAGGAGCGCATCGAGGAGCGGATCCGGGAGCTCGAGCGTCTGAAGGACGGGCTGACCAACTGCATCGGGTGCGGCTGCCTCTCGCTGGACCGCTGCAAGGTCATGAACCCCTACGACAGCGCGGCGAAGCTGGGCACCGGGCCACGGTACTGGCAAGGCGACCCTCGCCCGTTCGGCCGGTAAGCGGGCCGTCCCGGCGGCATGGCCCCGCGGCCACGGGTGCGGCCATCGCGCGCACACCCTCCGGGAAGTAAGGCGCCTGGGATGATGCAGCGGGCTTCCGATGACCTAGGGGCCGTACCCGCGAAGCGGTGCTGGCCAAAGGCCCGAAACGCCGCAGGCGATGATCAGACGACGGCCACGGGTGCGGCAGAAGACCCGACGCTACCGAAGCGTACCGCCCTCCCATCATCGTAGCCGCGCATCCCAGAGGGTGTGCGCCTCCATCGCCGAAGATGGTCCAACGTCCCTCTATATCCGAAACGTGGCCACTTGGCAGCCTGAGTAATTCCTTGGAGCACGCGAAAAACCCCGCACACGAGGTGCGGGGCTCCGAACGGGGGCTCCCCTACTCCGGCCGGTGCTCGCCGAAGACGTCGCGCAGGGCGTTGGCGACCTGCCCGAGCGTCGCGCCGGCCAGCAGGGCGTCCTTCATCACCGGCAGCAGGTTCTCCGTCCCCGCGGCGGTCGTGCGTACCCGGTCCAGTGCTGCCTGGACCTCTTCGATGTCCTGGTTCTGCTTGTACGCCGTCACCCGCGCGATCTGCCGGGCGACCATCTCCTGGTCGATCTTGTGCAGGTCCACCGGCGATGATGCGCCATCCGCGTAGCGGTTGACGCCGATCACGACCTCATCGCCGGACGACCGAGCAAGCTCCCGCCGGTAGGCGTTCTCGGCGATCGCCGCCTGCACGAAGCCCTGCTCGATCGCCACGACCGCGCCGCCCATCTCGTCGATGCGGTCCATCCACTCCTGCGCCTGCGCCTCGAGCTGGTCCGTCAGCGACTCGACGAAGTACGACCCCGCCAGCGGGTCCACCGTGTCGGCAACGCCCGTCTCCTCGGCGAGGATCTGCTGCGTGCGCAGCGCCAGCGTCGCCGCCTGCTCGGTCGGGATTGCCAACGCCTCGTCGTACCCGTTCGTGTGCAGGCTCTGCGTGCCGCCGAGCACCGCCGAGAGCGCCTGGTAGGCGACGCGCACAACGTTGTTGAGCGGCTGCTGCGCCGTCAGCGTCACGCCGCCCGTTTGCGTGTGGAAGCGCAGCATCATCGCCTTCGCATTGGTCGACCCGAAGCGCTCCTTGACGATCCGCGCCCACATCCGCCGCGCCGCCCGGAACTTGGCCGCCTCCTCGAAGAGATTCGAGTGCGAGGCGAAGAAGAAGCTGATGCGCGGCGCGAAGGCATCGACCTGCATCCCGGCATCGATCGCCGCCTGGATGTACGCCACGCCGTCCGCCAGCGTGAAGGCGATCTCCTGCGCCGCCGAGGACCCCGCCTCGCGGATGTGGTAGCCGGAGACGGAGATCGTGTTCCACTTCGGCAGGTGCTCGGCGCAGTAGGCGAACGTGTCCGTCACCAGCCGCATCGAGGGCCGCGGCGGGTAGATGTACGTCCCTCGCGCGGCGTACTCCTTGAGGATGTCGTTCTGGATCGTGCCGCCGAGCTTGGCCGCGTCGGCGCCGCGCTCCTCGGCGACGATCTGATACATCAGCAGCAGCAGCGACGCCGGCGCGTTGATCGTCATCGAGGTCGTGACGGTCTCCTGATCGATCTGGTCGAAGAGGATCCGCATGTCGTCGAGCGTGCTCACCGCCACTCCGACCCGCCCGACCTCACCGAAGGCACGGGGGTCGTCGGAGTCCATCCCGAGCTGGGTGGGCAGGTCGAAGGCGACGCTGAGGCCGGTCGTGCCGCGAGCGAGCAGCAGGCGATAGCGCCGGTTGCTGTCCTCGGCGGACGAGAACCCGGCGTATTGCCGCATCGTCCACCGCCGCGAGCGGTACATCTGCGGGTGGATGCCCCGCGTGTAGGGGTACGTCCCCGGCGCGGGGTGGTCGAACGGCTCCTCCGGGGCGTCGTAGACCGGCTCGATGGTGATCCCGGAGTCGGTCACGATGTCGTGCGTGCGCTCAGACGCGGGCATGGCTTTGCTCCCCCTGCGCGGTGGTCATCTCGTCCGGCGCCAGCAGCCCCCGCTCGACGGCGCCCTCCACCAGTGACTGGGCCAGATCCCAGAGCGCCGGGAACTCCTTCAGGTACGGCTCCTTGCGGCCCAGGATGCGCGACGGGGTCAGGGTCTTGTTCTGATGCCCGTTCGCGCCCGGCGACCAGCTGGTGATCATCGGGTGAATGGCGTCGATGGCCCGCGCGAACCGGGCCTCGATCGTCTCCTGCGCCTGGAACTCGCGCCAGAGCGGGTCGAAGCGCTCCCGTGGGCTCTCCGGCAGCATCGCCATCAGGCGCTCACCGGCCGCCTCCTCGCGCGCATCAACGTCGGCACGCGGGATGTCGTCCCAGAGCACGGTATCGCCGGCGTAGACCTCGACGAGGTCGTGGATCGTCAACAGGTCGCGAACGTGGTCGTGGTCGGTGCCCTCCGGCGCGACGTCCTCGAAGAGCATCGCCAGCAGGGTGACGTGCCAACTGTGCTCGGCGACGGTCTCCGTGCGGTCCCTGCTGTAGATCCAGTTCGCGCGGGAGAGCTCCTTCAGCGCATCGGTGGCGAGGAAGAACTCCAGCCTGTCGTGTAATGAGGTCACGTGGTCTCCCGGAATGCCTAGGGCAGATGCAGTGTGCGGTAGAGGAGCCCGACGCCGACCGCCATCACCCGGCTGTGGTTGCGCTCGGGGTCATCCTCGACGAGCATCAGGTTCTCGAGGACGCCCTGGCCCTGGATCTGGAAGGCATCGCGCAGGGCGATGAGCGCCTCCCGCTCGGAGCTGAAGGCGTCGAGCAGGTTGTCGGTACGGGTATCGCGGAATTCGTAGAGCATGATGTTGATCCCCTGCGACGAATCGCCCCTATTCCTGCACCAGCTCGGTGAGGACGCCGTGGCAGGATTCCGGGTGGATGAAGGCGATCTGCCAACCATGGGCGCCGGCCCGGGGCCGCTCGTCGATCAGCCGGACGCCGGCCTCCTTCAGCCGTTCCAGCGTCGCGGCGATGTCGTCCACCGCGTAGGCGACATGGTGCGTGCCCTCGCCGCGCTTGGCCATGTAGCGCGCGATCGGCCCTTCGAGATCGGTCGGCTGGATGAGCTCCACCCACCCCGGGCCGGCCCGAAACGTAACCGCCTCGATGCTCTGCTCGGGGATCGCGTGGCGCTCGCCATCGCTGAACCCGAGCGCCACGTAGTGGTCGGTGGCGAGGTCGAGATCGCTAACGACGATCCCCACGTGGTGCAACCGCAGTGCGCCGAGGACGGCATGGAGCGCGTCGGTGCTAGTCATCGGCGCTCACCGTCTCCGTCGCCGCGGCGACGCCAGGGCACTCGATCTTCCTCGAGAAGAGCTTGGCGTCGTCGGAGGTGAGGCACTTGCCGGACGCAATGTCGAACTGCCATCCGTGAAGCGTGCAGGTCAGGATGCCGTCGTTGACCTCGCCGAACCGCGTCAGGTCAGCCTTGAGGTGCGGGCAGCGGCGCTGCACCATGTGCCCCTCGAGCTCGAAGAGCTGCTCGTCGCCGCGCTGCTCGGCGTAGTAGCCCTCGGCGTACTGGACGCGCTCGGGCGAGAGCAGCTTGAAGAAGCTGTAGAGGAACTCGTTGTACTGCCCCTTCCGCTCGGCCTCGAACCGGCACGAGAGGAAGATGTAGTTCACCCAGTCCTCCTCGTGGTGGAGGATGCAGTACTCGACCAACCCGCGGTCCAAGATGAACGTGTAACGGGTCGGCATCTCGCCGTCCCACGCGTAGACCTGGCGGTCGACGAAGTCGATGACGATCTGCCCGCCGTCGCCGAGGTCCAGCAGCAGCTTGTCGTCGACGCCGAGGCAGGTGCGGTCCGCCATCTCCAACAGCGGCTCGAACCATTCCTTGAGCGCCGGCAGGATCTCGACCTCGCCGCGCGGCAGCGACGCCATGATCGCGTCGATCTCCGGCTGCTTACGCGCCTTGTATGCCTCCAGGTGCCCGCGCTTGTCGATGAAGATCTTCTGCACCTCGTCGTCCGGCATCGGATGCGCGACGGTGACGGTGCCCTTGCCGATCTCCAGCACGCTACCGGGGATGACGAGATGGCCCTGCGTGAAGGCGGCCTCATCGACCAGCTCGAGGAAGACGGTCGCGTCCGGGAAGATGTTGGTCGGGTCGCGGTCGAAGTCGTTGAGGTGCCATAGCGGATCGTCGAGGAAACAGGGCGGGCCGGCGGTCGGGATGATGTGCGGCGCGCCGATCTGCTTCGCGTAGCGCAGCGCCCGCTCCATCTGCGTGACGCGCTTCTTGGAGCTGAGAGCGTCCTTCATCTTCCGCGGGAAGCGGTAGACCATCGGGTACCAGATCGCGCCCGAGTACTGGAGGAAATGGGCGTCGAAGGGGCCGAAATTCCCCAGCGCCTCGAACTCGACCGGCCGCGAGTCGTTCTGGTTGAAGATCGTCGCCGTGCCGTCGTCCAGGCAGAGGCCGGAGTCGCCGAGCGGGCCGTCCGCCGGAGCCACGAGCGAGGTGATCATCACCTTGAGCCCGTCGACGTCCATCGGCACGTTGTTCCTGGTTTGGATGAACTTCGTGAAGCCGAGCTTGCGCAGCCACTTCTCGACCAGCTTCAGCGGCTGGTCCGGCAGCAGGACGGTCGTCTCCTTGGAGACGTGGTCCCGTAGGAAATCGGCATCGAAATGGTCGAGGTGGGTGTGGGAGAGATAGAGGTAGTCCGGGTTCACGTAGGGCGTGAAGTCGAGCTGATCGTTCGCCGGAAAGACCCACCACGAACCGAAATAGGCGGAGTTGAAGAGCGGATCGCAGAGGACGGTGCCCTTCGCCGTCTCGATGTACATGCCGACATGGCCGAGAAAGGTAACGCGCACGATGGGAAGTCCTGTCTGTGCATGAGGCGGAGCGTGATCGAGCAATGCACGCGGTGTCGTGGGAATGATAGACCGGGCGCGGGGGTGGCATCCCGCGCGCATTCGACATCGATTCTACGTGTGCGCCGCGAAGAGGCGCAACGACGCCGTACACTACATGTCACACGCCACCGCAACGGCGCAGTGGCCCGTCCTGACCCGGTGTATGCATCCCATGGTTGACTGCTTCGACCGCATCGCGGTCCAGATGACAGAGATCGCCCTCGAGCCCGTACAGCTGCTGAAGCAGCGCGCCGTGCTCTCGTCCGTCACCCTCCGCACGCCGAGCGCCAGCCACCGGTCTTCCGCTGGTCGATCGAGGAGATCGGCGCCGACGGGGAGCCGCTTGTGGGTGGCCTGACGGCCGCCTGCGCGGGGGAGACCTCGTACCGCGAGCCGGAGGACGCCTACTGGGCGGCCGTCGACGGGCTGTGCGAGGTGACCAAGGGGCAGTAGTCGCCGTACGGCGCGGACGCACACA
The DNA here is from genome assembly GCA_035540335.1 of Thermomicrobiales bacterium. Taxonomy (GTDB): domain Bacteria; phylum Chloroflexota; class Chloroflexia; order Thermomicrobiales; family UBA6265; genus UBA6265. The sequence goes on from DATLHE010000156.1 coordinate 12,493, forward strand.
CTACCGCCACGAAGAACGGGCGGACAGAAGGTCCGCCCCTACCACATAGGCGATTGGCGGCGCATCTAGATCGGCTTCTCGTCCTTGGCGAGGACCTTGCCGCGCTTGCGCTTGCCGGTGAGCTCGAAGTAGGCGCGCAGCACGGCGTCGGCGACCGGGACGGCGTAGGTCGAGCCCTCGCCGCCGGCCTCGATGACGACGGCGACGGCGATCTCCGGTGCCTCCAGCGGCGCGAAGGAGGTGAACCAGGCGTGCGTATCGCGCGCGCCATTGTCGTCTTCGAAGCCGAACTCCGCCGTGCCCGTCTTGCCGGCGATGTGGATCTCTTCCTCGCCCTCGGGATTGGTGAGCTTCCACTTGGAGCCGTTGCGGTCGCGGAACGCCGTGCCCGTCTCCGAGTGGCAGACGCGGCGCATACCCTCCTTAATGACGTCGATCCACTGCTGCTCGATGCCGAGCTTGCCGGCGTCCTCGGGCTTCGCCGGGACCGGCGTCGCCGCGGCGTTCACGGTCTCGCGGACAAGGCGGGGCCTTCGGACGGCGCCGTTGGCGGCGATGATCCCGGTGTTCATCGCGATCTGGAGCGGGGTGGCGGTGAACTCGCCCTGGCCGATCGAGATGTTCAGCGTGTCACCGACCGTCCAGCGCTCGCCGATGGCGTCGAGCTTCCACTCCGGCCCCGGGAAGAGGCCGGCCTCCTCGCCGATCTCGATTCCGGTCTTGCGGCCAAACCAGAACTTCGTCGTCATGTCCTCGTGGATCGGCTCGATGCCCAGCCCGTTGAAGATGTGCTTCTCGTCGCTCAGGATCGTGCTGCGGTTGAGATCGAAGTCCCAATAGTAGATCGGGTCGAATGAGCCCTCGGGCTGAATGTGCTCCTGGGCGGTGTTGTAGAAGAAGACGTCGCACGACTGCTCGATCGCGCCGTAGACGTCCATCTCCCCGTGCGGATTGCCGTCGTTCCAGGCGACCCAGCAGGCGAAGTTGGTGCCGTCGTTGAGGTTGCCGGGGTTCGGCACACGAATCGCGCCGCGACAGACATGCGTCTGGTCGGTGGTGAGGGTCTTGTGATGCAACGCCGACGCCGAGAGGAAGATCTTGAAGGTCGACCCCGGCGGGTAGAGCTCGCTGGTGGCGCGGTTGAGGAACGCCGCGCCCGCCTCGCGGTCGAGATACTCGTTCCACTTGCGGCCTGAGATGCCGGTCACGAAAAGCTGGTTGTCGTAGTAGGGGTAGCTGACCATCGCCAGGATCTCGCCGTTGCGGGGGTCGTAGGCGACGACGCTGCCGGCCTTGGGGATCGCCCACGGCTTGAGCCCCTTGGCCCGGCGCTCCTCATTCACGGCGCGCTTGCCGTCGGCGGCGCGCTTGATCTGCTCCTGCAGGGCCTTGCCGACAGCTTCCTGGAGCTCGAGGTCGATGGTGAGATGGACGTCCTCGCCGGGCACGGGATCCTGCGTGCTGTCGGGGATGACGCGCATCTGGACGCCGGCGGCGTCGCGCTCGACGGAGCGGCGGCCGCGCGTGCCGCGCATGTTGGCCTCCATCGCGAGCTCGATGCCGGCGCGGCCGATGACGTCGTTCAGGTCGTAGATGCGCTCGCCGTGCCTCCCCTTCCAGCGGGGGTCGTCGATCATCGCGGCGTCGATCGTCTGGACGTAGCCGATGACATGGGACATCACCTGACCGCCGGTGTACTCGCGCACGAGCGCCGAGTCGTCGAGCTCGATGCCCGGCAGGTACATCCTGTTCGCTTCGAGCTTGAGCGCGACCTCGCGGGGGATGTCCTTCGCCACCGTCACCGGCAGGCGCGGGTTCCAGGTGTTCTCGATCAGGTAGTTCAGCCGGTTCATGACCTGCACGCCGGGCAGCTCGGCGCGGGCGGCGCGGAAGCGGGCCGCGGCGTCGATCGTCAGGCCGAAGGCCGACGTGACGTTGACGAGGTACTCGCCGCGGTCGACCTGCGCCCGCCAGTCCTCGATGACGGCCGCGGCGTCTGCGCCATCGAAGCCAAGCATGTCGGCAATGCGGCTGTAGACCGTGGCGGCGGCGCCATCCGGGAGCGCGTTGGGGTTGATGACGAGGACGTCTTCGATCTGCAGCGCCGAGATGAGCGTGTCGATGACGCGCTGGCGCTCGTCCTTCTCGGTGTCGGCGTCGGGCAGCTGCGCCGGGACGACGCGGACCTCCCAGGCGCGGCGGTTCTGGGCGAGGCGGCGACCCTTGCGGTCGAGGATCAGCCCACGCGAGGCCGGAAGCGGCTGCTCGGAGATGACGTTCTCCTCGGCCTGCTTCTTGTAGGTCTCGCCCTCCTGCAGCTGCATGATGCCGAGGCGCGCGCCGAGCGTGGTGAAGGCGGCGACGATCGCGCCCTTGAAGAGGAACGTGCGGCGCGACAGGAGCAGCTGGTCGGCGCGCAGGCGATTGTCGTGACGCCGCCGGCGCTTGCGCTTGTGGGGGGGATCGTAGGGAATGCGTTTTCGACGAGCCATGATGTGCCTTTTTGGGACGCTCGAGGTCGAGCGTCCCGGGTGAGAACGTCCTGGCTGCGGGCTACCGGTTCAGGATGCGAACGAGGCCGTAGACGACCGGCACCAGCAGGGCATGCAGCAGTGCCTGGAAGCCGATGAAGGCCGACGGCGGGATCCCGCGGATGGTGTACAGCACGATGCCGTGCACGACGGTGGCCACCATCACCAGCAGGATCGGGATCACCATGTTGGACTGGAACATCCGGTTGCGCGAGGGATAGGCCAGCGCGACCACGATGAGCAGGGCCAGTCCGTTGGCGCCGAGGGGATCGATGCCGATGATGTCCAGCATGATCCCGGTCAGAAAGACCCAGAGCAGCGATTCCCGCAGGCTGTGATACGCCGCCCACATGAAGAGCAGAACGAGCACGAGATCGGGCGTGATGATCAATGGGTTGAGGCGCGGAATGAACGTCGACTGGGCGAACACCGTCACGAACAGGAGAAGCCCGAAAAGCAAGCGTGCCATGTGTTCGGTGGGTGTGCTCCAATGCGTCAGTCCGGCCCGGCGGCAGCGACGGAAGCGGCAGACGCCTCGTCGCTACAACACCGGTCAGTCTAGCACGCGGCCCGCGGGTCAGGACCGCACGGCGTCCGCGCGAAGGCTGCCAACGCAAACGACCTGGCCGGTGGCAGCCTTCGCCGGTTTGGGGCCATTTTCGTTGATGTAGCGCGAGTTTCAAGGCTGCCAGGTTGTTTGGGAAACGTGGCAACCTTCGCAGGTCATGGAAGGCTGCCAGGTGGCCATGTTTCGTGTGTAGAGGGGGATGGTGGCCGCCAACGAGGGAGAGCATTGAACGCGCCACGGATGGTTGCCCATTTCGATGGATGAGCGCGTTCAATCCCCCGGCCAAGGGCTCGCTCCGCTGCTCGCGCTCCGCGCTCGGCCGGGCCGCGGGCGAGGGCCCACTCCGCTGCTCGGCTTCGCCTCGGCCGGGCGAGCCTTTCCCTACGACACGACACATGAATCCCCACGTTCGGCACCCTAGTCGGCGGCCTGGAGCTCGGGAGACGATTCGCCGCGGAAGAGGCGGATGCGGATCCACCGCTGGCGGTGGCGCTCGTCGGAGAGCTGGCGCTCGCGGGCGCGGAGGAGGTCCGGGAGGCCGATCATGCCGAGCAGGTTGCCGGGGGCGTCGCGCTCGACGACGGGGAAGGCCGTCAGGCCCGTCTCCGCCATCCGCGCGGCGACGATCCGCAGCGGCTCGGCGGGGTGCGCGACGACCGGGTCGGGCCGCATCAGCAGCTCGAGCGGGCGCTCGGCGTTCGCGAAGTCGGGATCGTGCAGCCGCGCCCGGAGCTCGCGCCGGGTGACGACGGCGACGAGCTCGCCGGCCTCGTCCAACACTGGATAGAGGTGCTGCCCGCGCGGTTGATCGACGCCGTCGGCGATCTTCTCCAGCGCGGCGGACGGCAGGGCCTGTGGCAACGCGACGATCTGGGTCCGCATGACCTCCTGCACGGAGAGGACCTCGAGCGGATCGACGCTGTACTCGCGGGTGATATGGAAGCCGCGCCGGCTGATTTTCTCGGTCAGGATGGAGCGCGACATGAAGAGCACGGTCGTGCCGTAGGCGACAACCGTGGCCACCATCAGCGGCAGCAGCATCTCGACGTCGTGCGTGAGCTCGACCGTAAACAGCAGCGCCGTGAACGGGACGCGCATCGTGCCGCCGAGGATCGCCGCCATGCCGACCATCGCCCAGAAGCCGGCGCCGTAGTCCGGGAAGATGTGGCTCTCCAGCGCGCCGAGCGCGGCGCCCATCATCAACATCGGGGCGAGCACGCCGCCGGAGGTGCCGGCACCGAGAGGGATCGCCCAGATGATCGATTTCACGATGAGGACGCCGACGATGATCCGCATCGACGCCTCGCCGGTCAGCAGCTCGGCGATGACGTCGTAGCCGACGCCGAGCGCCTCCGGAAAGATCAGGCCCCCGATGCCGATCGCGATGCCGCCAATCGCCGGCCACCACATCCAGTGCACTGGCAGGAGGGCGAAGGCGTCCTCCGCCGCGTAGACCATGCGCGTGATGACGAGCGCGAGGATGCCGGCGGCAAGGCCGGCGAGCACGCAGAAGAGGAATGGGGTGGCGCCGAAATCGATGTGATGCGCGGGCACCGGGAAGATCGGCCCGCCGCCGAGCAGCGGAATGCGCAGGGTCGCCGCGATCATGCTCGCGATCGCAACCGGGAAGAGGCTGCGCGGCTTGAACTCAAAGAGCAGGAGCTCGACGGCGAGCCCAAGCGCGGCGATCGGGGCCGAGAAGACGGCCGCCATGCCGGCCGCGGCGCCGGCGACCATCAGCGTCTTGCGTTCGGAACTGGTGAGACGGAAGAACTGGGCGATCAGGGAGCCGACGGCACCGCCGGTCATGATGATCGGCCCCTCGGCGCCGAACGGGCCGCCGGAACCGATCGAGATCGCCGACGAGACCGGCTTCAGCACCGCCACGCGGGGGCCGATGCGGCTGCCGTTGATCATGATCGCCTCGATCGCCTCGGGGATGCCGTGGCCGCGAATGCGCTCGGACCCGAAGCGGGCCATGATGCCGAGGATCAGCCCGCCGATGATCGGCACGAAGATGGCCAGCCAGCCCAGCGTGTTATCGGCCGGGGATACGTGATCGAAGGACCAGCGCTGGTAGTAGAAGACGTTGGTGAAGAAGGCGATCAGCCGCAGCAGCGCCCAGGCGAGCAACGCGCCGGCCGCGCCGATGACGACCGCCAGGCCGGAGATGACGAGCATCCGGGTGGTGGCGGTGAAATCTCTGAGATGGTGGGGCAGCGGCACGCGGTCGCGCGCCCCGTCCGGCGTCGCGAGCGTGGCGGGGGTGAGCGATTCGACGGTCTGGTCCAATGTGGGGTCTCTCCCGGGAACGACGGCTCCCTGGAGATCGACTCGCCCCGGTCAGCCGCGCGACGACTCGTCGGCGATCACCCGTTGGAGGACACGAATCAGCTCAGGAGCCGCGGATAGCAGTTCGCGGTGATGGGTCGACGAGAGCTCTCGCAGGGCGGCCTCGCCCGCCGGTGTCAGGCCCACGAAGACCTGGCGGCGATCCGCCTCGCCGCGCTCGCGCGTCACGAGGCCGCGGGAGGCCGCCCGGGCCACCAGTTCCACGGCGCTGTGGTGTTGGATCTGGAGGCGCTCGGCGAGCTCGCCGATCGTCATCGACTCGGCGTCGCTGCCCTTGATGGCGAGCAGGATCTGGTGTTGCTGGGGCTCCAGGTCCGCGGCGCGCGCGGCTTCGTCGCTGAAGCGCTGGAAGCGCCGCACCTGATACCGGAACTCGGCCAGGGCCTGATACCGCTCACGGGAGAGTTCGTCGCTCATCACCACCCCAAAGTATATCGCTTCACGATGTATTACGTCCACTCATGCAGACGACGGCGCTTCTACCGTATGATCCACTGAGCACAAACGCCCCGTTATGTTCACGTTGATGGGCGCTGTCTCATTCTCGCATCGTCCTCGCGCCCATCCACGTCGATGAAAGGTCAGTCCATGGCACAACCGCTCACCAATCAGGCCCGCCGGGTCGTCGTCACCGGCATCGGCGCGATCAGCTCGCTGGCAAACAATGCCCGCGACACCTGGCAGCGCATCGTGAACGGCGAGACCGGCATCCGGCGCGTCGAGAGCCTCGATCCGGCGCAGCATCCCTGCGTGCTGCGGGGTGACGTCGACGACGCCGGCATCCCGCAGCGCTTCCTCTCCGGCAAGGCGCTCCGCAACACGTCGCGCTACTCCAGGATGGCGGTCGAGGCGGCCGGCGAGGCCCTGCTCGACGCCGGGTTGCTCGATGAAGGTCTCCAGCCCACCATCGACATGACGGAGGCCGGCACGGCGATGGGCACCTGCGTGGGCGGCACCTACGACGACCTCCTGCCGGTGCATGAGACGTACTTGACGCGCCAGACGACCTCGCGCGTGCCCCCGCACCTGCATGTGATGTTCCCGCACAACCTCGGTGGCTACACGATCCAGCAGCGCTTCGGCATGGGCGGGCCGAGCTCGACCGTCGTCACCGCCTGCGCCACCGGCTCGCAGGCGATCGGCGACGGCTTCCACGCGATCAAGCATGGCCATGCGCCGCTGATGGTTGCCGGGGCGATGGAGTCGACCCATCACCCGCTCTTCCAGGCCGGGTTCGCGGCGATGCGCGCGCTGGTCACCGACTCGAACGACAACCCGGATGGGGCCAGCCGCCCGTTCGACAGCACGCGCGCCGGGTTCGTGCTCGGCGAGGGCGCCGGGATGGTTGTGCTCGAGGAGCTCGAGCACGCCCGCGCCCGCAACGCGCGCATCTACTGCGAGATCGTCGGCTACGCGACGTCGAACGACGCCTACCACCCGATCGCGCCGCAGCCGGAGGGCATCGGCGCGGCCCGCGCGATCATGGCGGCGCTGGCGGACGCCGGCATCGCGCCGGACGAGGTCGACCACGTCAACGCCCATGCGGCGTCGACGCCGGCCGGCGACCTGGCCGAGGCGAAGGCGATCCGCCTGGCGCTCGGCGAGCGGGCCGACGAGATCCCGGTGACGTCGGTGAAGGGGGCGATCGGGCACTGCATGGCGGCCGCGGGCGCGCTGGAGACGATCGCCGCGGTGATGACGCTCGCCGAGGGCGTGATCCCGCCGACGCGCAACCATCGCAACCCGGACCCCGAGGTGGGGCTCGACGTCGTCGGCGAGGCGCGCGAGGCGGACGTGAAGGTGATGACCAAGCATTCGTTTGGCCTGGGCGGGCAAAACGCGGTGCTGGTGCTGCGCAAGTGGGACGGGGCGGCGGCGTAGGGGCGGCGGGTCGACGGATGCCACCAGGAGGACATTGCGGCCATGTCGCGACCGGTGAGGTGCGTGATGCGGCCGCAAGTCCTCCGCTACGGGGGCCTGTGATCGGCCCAAAGCCGCGGTCGGGAACGTCAGGAGAGACCGGCGCTGCGGCGCCGGGGGATCCTTCGCAAAGCTCAGGATGACGTGTTGTTGGGAACGCGCGTGCATGAATGAGCGGGTCGGTCGCGCACAGCGCTTCGCGTAGGGTCCTTTGCTGCGCTCAGGATGAGGGGCTGTTTGCAGGGCGAGCGCACGACGTTCCATAACGTCCGATGATCGTGCTACTATCCGTTGATGTCCCGATGTCCCGCGGTGGAGTCGGGATTTTCGGTGTATTACGAGCATCCCGGGCATCCAACCTCCACACATGACCTGAAGAATGGGGCCACCATGAGCGTGAATGAACAACTCGGCAGCACCTACGCGTACGTCTTCCCCGGCCAGGGCAGCCAGACTGTCGGCATGGGCAAGGACCTCGCCGCCGCCTCGCCCGCCGCGCGGGAGGTGCTTGCCCGCGCCGACGAGGTGCTCGGCTTCGCCCTCTCGCAGCTCTGCTTCGAGGGGCCGGCAGACGCGCTCGAGGACACGTACAATGCGCAGCCCGCGATCCTGACCGTCAGCGTCGCCGCCCTCCGCGCGCTGGAGGCCCGCGCCGGCGGCCCGCTCGCCCCGGCGATGGTGGCGGGGCACTCGCTCGGCGAGTTCACGGCGATGGTGGCCGCCGACGTCATCGACTTCGACGACGCGCTGACGCTCGTGCGCGAGCGCGGGCGACTCATGAAGGAAGCCGGCACCGCGCGCCCGGGCGGCATGGCCGCCGTGCTCGGGCTCGATGACGAGACGCTGGTCGGCGTCTGCAGGCAGGCGGAGTCCGAGGGCATCATCAACGTCGCCAACGCCAACTGCCCCGGCCAGACGGTCATCTCCGGCGAGATCGCGCCGCTCGAGCGCGCGATGGTGCTGGCGAAGGAGGCCGGCGCCAAGCGGGTCGCCCGGCTGCCGGTCAGCATTGCCTCGCACTCGCCGCTGATGGCCGACGTCTCGCGCGCGCTGAACACGATCCTCGACGGGCTCGATCTGCGCGCGCCGAAGATGCCGATCGTCGGCAATACGACCGGGGCACCGATCACGACCGTCGAGGCGCTGCGCGAGGAACTGCGTCACCACGTCGAGCGTCCCGTGCAGTGGACGGCCTCGATCCGCACGATGGTGGACAATGGCATCATGACGTTCGTCGAGCTCGGCGCCGGGTCGGTGCTGGCCGGCCTCAACCGGCGGATCGAGCGCGCAGCAAAGACGGTCGGGGCTGGCGATCTCGGCCTGGCGACGGCATTGGCGTCGTAGGCACCGCATTCAGGCAAACGTATAGAATGACGCCCTATTGCGACATGAGCGCGGGGGCCGTGGCCGATGCTGGCCCGCTTCCGAACATCGACAACGAAGGACACCTCCACAGGAAAGGATGCGCTTGGTGACACGAGTGGTAGTAACGGGCGTTGGAGCGATTACGCCGCTCGGGATCGGCGTTGACGCGTTCTGGGACGGCCTCACCAATGGACGCTCCGGCATTCGCACGATCGAGCACTTCGACCCCACGGGGCTTGACGTGACGATCGCCGGCGAGGTGCCCGGGTTCAACGCGAAGGACTTCATGGACTTCAAGGCGGCGCGCCGCATGGACCGCTTCTCACAGTTCGGCGTCGCCGCGTCCCGCGAGGCGATCCAGAACGCCGGGCTGGAGATCACGGACGACAACCGCGACCGCATCGGCATCATGATGAATACCGGTGGTGGTGGCATCCCGACGATCGAGAACGAAGTCAACGTGAAGGCGAAGTCGGGCGCCAAGCGCGTGAGCCCGTTCCTGATCCCACTCTTCGCGCCAAACATGGCCAGCTGCCAGGTCGCGATCACCTTCGACATCCACGGCCCGACGGTGACCTCCGTCGCCGCCTGCGCGGCGGGCGTGCAGGCGTTCGTCGATGCCGTGCATATGATCCAGCGCGGCGACGCCGACGTCGTCATCACCGGCGGCACCGAGGGCGGCATCACGCCGGTGGCGATCGCCAGCCTGACCAACATGGGCGCGCTCTCGCGCCGGAACGATGAGCCGGCGAAGGCGAGCCGGCCGTTTGACGCCGAGCGCAGCGGCTTCGTCTTCTCCGAGGGGGCGGCGGTCGCGATCCTCGAATCCGAAGAGCACGCCGCGCGGCGCGGCGCGAACGTTCTCTGCGAGGTCAGCGGCGGCGCGTACACCTCCGATGCCTTCCACATCACCGCCCCCGACCCGAACGGCCGGGGGGCGATCGCGGCGATGAAGCGCGCGATCGAGCGGGCGGAGCTGGAGCCGAAGGACATCGACTATGTCGCGGCGCATGCCACGGCGACGGAGATCGGTGACATCGCCGAGACGAAGTCGATCAAGAAGGTCTTCGGCGACCACGCATACGAGCTGGCGATCTCGGCGAACAAGTCGATGGTCGGGCACCTGCTCGGCGCGGCCGGCGCGATCTCGTCGCTCGCCTGCATCCTGGCGATCCGGGATGACGTCGTGCCGCCGACAATCAACCTCGAGACGCCGGACCCGAACTGCGACCTGAACTACACGCCGAACGTGAAACGGGAGATGCCGGTGCGCACGGCGCTCGCGAACGGCTTCGGGTTCGGCGGGCAGAACGCGGTGGCGGTGTTCAAAGACGTCTAGGATCCAGACTTTTCTGCTCAGGGGCCGGCAATATGCCGGCCCCTTTTGGTGCACTGGCATCACCTGCCAGGGGGAGATCAGCTCGTGAACGCATCCATCGCCGTGCGGAATCTCACAGCCGCCGAGGTCCATGACGTCATCAACTGGGCCCGCGAGGAGGGATGGAACCCCAGCCCGCACGACGCCGCCTCGTTCTACGCGGCCGATCCTGAGGGGTTTTTCGTGGCCTTGCACGAGGACCAGCCCGCGGCCGTGATCAGCGTGGTGCGGTATGGGACTGCATACGCGTTCCTTGGGCTGTATATCTGCCGGCCGGAGCTGAGGGGCCGCGGGTTCGGCACCCGCGTTTGGAATGCCGGTCTGCGCCATGCCGGAGACCGCGTGATCGGTCTGGATGGCGTGCCGCAGCAGCAGGAGAACTACGCCCGGGCGGGATTTCTTCTGGCGTGGCGGAACCGCCGGTACCAGGGTCTCGGAGGCGGTGGTCCGGTCCATGGTGTGGTCGACCTCGACACCATCCCGTTCGCCAAGATCGCCGCGTTCGATGGGGCGACGTTCGAGGCCAATCGTACGCGCTTTCTCCGCTCATGGATCGCGCAGCCGGACGCCGTACGGCTCGGGCTCGTTCGCGACGGGCAGATGGCAGGCTGGGGGCTTCTCCGGCGGTGCGCCGAGGGGCACAAGATCGGCCCGCTGGTTGCCATAGACCAGCACGCGGCGGAGCGTCTGCTCGACGGCCTGCTCGCGGCAGCGCCCGGCGAACCGGTCTTTCTCGACGTGCCCGAGCCGAACACCACCGCGATCCGCGCAGCAGAGGCGCGCGGCATGACTCCTGTCTTCGAAACCGCGCGGATGTACCGGGGAGAGGCGCCACAGATCGCCCTGGACCGCATCTGGGGCATTACCTCATTCGAGCTGGGCTGAACCGCCGTCACCATACTCGTTTCGTCGCCAGCTCCCCGCGCACGAGCGCCCGCGCGATGTCGTTATGTCGCGCGACGACGTTCGGCAGGTCAAGACCGACGAGCTCGCCGTCGCGGACGCGGACGACGCCGTTAATGATGCTGAGGCGGACGTTCTGCGGCTGGCAGAAGATGAGGGCAGCGACGGGATCGTGCACCGCGCCGCCCGCGAACGGGAGTGTCGTCACGTCGAGCGCGATGACGTCGGCGCACATGCCCGGCGCGAGGATGCCGACGTCACCGCGACCGAGGACCTCGGCACCGCCGCGCGTCGCCATGCGCAGGACCTCCCGGGCGGAGAGCGCGGAGGGATCGCCCGTCACCCGCTGCAGGAGCATCGCCTGGCGGGCCTCGCCCAGCAGGTGCTGGCCGTCGTTGGAGGCGGAGCCGTCGACGCCGATGCCGACGCGCATCCCTGCCGCGCGCCAGGCGTTGACCTTCGGGATGCCGGAGGCCAGCCGCATGTTCGACGAGGGGCAATGCGCCACGCCGGTGCGGTGAGCGCCGAGCCGGGTGATCTCGTCGTCGTGCGGGTGGACCAGATGGGCGTGCCAGACATCGCGCCCGACCCATCCCAGGTCCTCGCAGAGCTCGACCGGTGTCTTGCCGAACGTCTCCCGGCAGTAGGCCTCCTCGTCCAGCGTCTCCGCCACGTGCGTGTGCAGGTGCACGCCGTAGGACCGGGCGAGGTCGGCGCTCTCGCGCATGAGATCGGGCGAGACGCTGAACGGCGAGCAGGGAGCGAGGACGACGC
>DATLHE010000157.1:0-39012 GCA_035540335.1 Thermomicrobiales bacterium
CTCCGTGACGCCGTCATCCGCAGCGGGCGCGCGGCCGACCAGGTGCACATCATCCTCGACGAGCTGGAAGCCGCCCGCACCGCCGTCGACATGGCGGACAAGGCGGATCTTGCCGTGCTGATGGTCGACAAGCCGGCCGAGGTCTGGAACATGCTCACCAGCGGCGCCAAGGCCGAGGAGAAGGCGCTGTAGGACTGCATTGCCTCGCCGTCACACCGCCTGCGGCGAAGATGTGCGCTGGTCCGCGGTTTCCACGAGGTCGTCCGACCGATAGCTGACCAGCGTCGGCACGAGACGCACCATTGCCACCGCGCTGAGCACCGTCGCGACGCCGCCGATCGCGACGGCGGCCGGCGCGCCCATCGCGCTCGCCATGGCCCCGACACGGAACTCGCCGAGCTGCGGGCCGCCCATCGCGAACGCCGAGTGCGCCGCCGCGATCCGGCCGCGGTACTCGTCCGGCGTCACGAGATTGCGGATCGTGTGTCGCAGCGCCATCGAGATCGCGTCCGCCGCGCCGCTCCCGGCCAGGAAGAGCAGCGCGAGGTAGAGATTCCCCGTCAACCCGAATCCGGCGATGCATGCGCCATATCCCAGCACACACAAGACCATCCCGTAGCCGGGCCGCACCGGCATCCGCATCAGACCGAAGAGCAGGCTGCCGGCGACCGCGCCGGCGGCAGGCGCGCTGAGCAGCAGGCCGAGCCGGTTCGCGCCGCCGCCGAGGATGTCCTCGGCGAAGATCGGCATCAGCGTGGTGATCGCGCCGAAGAACGTCGCGATGAAGTCGAGCGACATGACGGCCAGAAGAATCGGCGTCGCCCAAAGGAACGCGAAGCCGGCCCGGATCGCCGCGAGCCCACGCTCGCGCGCATGGACCCGCTCCGGGCGCGTCTGGATCAGCGCCGCCGCCGCGATGACGGCGATGAAGCTTGCCGTGTCGATGAAGTAGGCCGTCGAGACTCCGTGGCGCGCGATGAGGATGCCGCCGATCGCCGGGCCGACGACCATCGCGGTCTGCATCGTCAGGTTCGCCATCGTGGCCGCCCCGGCCAGCTCGGAGCGCGGCACGAGGTTCGGGATGAGCGCCTGGCGGGCCGGGCCGGCCATCGCGTTGAAGGCCGACGACACGAAGGTCACGCCGTAGATGAGTGGCATACTGTCGTGGCCGGTGAGCGTCGACGTCGCCAGGACGCCGGTCGTGATCATCAGCGCGAGATGCGTGAAGATGAGCACCAGCCGGCGATCGCGATTGTCGGCGATGACGCCGCCGAACAACCCGAAGACCAGCACCGGAAAGAACCGGAACAGGCCAAGCAGTCCAAGCTGAAACGGGTCGTTGGTGAGCTGGAAGACGTGCCAGGTGATGGCGATGCGCTGGATCTGTGTGCCGAGGATAGAGACGCTGTCGGCGAACCAGAGCAACCGGAAGTCGCGATGGCGCAGCGTCTGGAAGGCGTTGGTTCTGGTGCTCACCGAATCATCCAGTTGATTTCACGAAGCGTTAAATTGCCCGGGGCATGGTACCCCGAGAATGTGGAAGAGGACAGAGGGTCACATGACGAACCCACAAGCATCGACTGTTGCGGGACTGGCGCTTGGTGGCGCGCTGAGCCGGGAGCAGCTGCGAGGGCTGATCGAGGGCGCGGAGCGCCCGTTGGTTACCGACTACCTCGACCTGGAAAGCCAGCTGCAGCCGAACGGCATCGACCTCACCCTGCGCGAGATCAGCCGCCACGCCGGTCCGGGCGCGATCGGCGTCAGCTCGGCGGATCGCGTGCTGCCGGAGTTGGAGCCGCTGGCGTTCGACGCCGACGGCTGGGTGACGCTAGGCCCCGGCACCTACCACATCCTGTACAACGAGGTCGTGGACCTCCCGGTCACCCTGATGGCGCTCGGTCGCTCGCGGTCGAGCCTCAACCGCTGCGGTGTCGCCATCCACACGGCCGTTTGGGATGCCGGCTACCGCGGGCGATCGACCTCCCTGCTGGTCGTGAACAACCCGGACGGCTTTCGGGTGCAGAAGGACGCCCGGGTGATGCAGCTGGTCTTCTTCGGCATGTCGGAAGCGACCGCGGACGGCTACCGCGGCCGCTATCAGCACGAGAACGTGTAGCGGGCGGCGGAACCCCACCGTACGGTCGGCCCTTGTGGCCGACCGTACGGGTCAAGATCTACCGGGGATCGCGAATGCGCGAGAAGAGGGGACGATGCGGCGACGCGCCGGGCACGGGAATCTGTGTCCGCGCGTTGTACCGTGTGTCGGTCTCGTTGCAGCCCTCGACCGGGCAGAAGTAGATGAGCGTGTACTCCTGCTCCGTCTGGTCGGCGAACCGGGTCGGGCGGCCGAGCTTGCCCCGGAGCCGCATCTCGACGTGGTGCATCGGGCACACCGGAATCGTCGGCTCGGGGACGTTTCGCCGCAGGATCGTATCCAGAAGACTGGGCATTCAGGGAGCTCCAGGGCTGCGCGGGAGCGTGTCACATCGGCGGTGACGGCGCTCGGTCATTCCATCGATCGGCCTGGCGGGCGGCGGATCGTTGAATCCATTCCTCGCATATGCCAGCCGCGAATCTCGTCAATACGCACTATTCATAGTATACGAGATGACTGACGCCGGGCGACGCCGCCTTCTGGCAGGGATGCTGCGTGCGGGACCCTGGCAGGAGCGCGTCCCCCGCGAAGAGACGGCGTTGGCCGTACCGCGTGTCGTGGGGGCACGCGTGGAGTCGACCAAGGAGGAGCACATGTCGGTCAAGGGTCAGGCGCTCCCCAGCGATGTGTTTGATGAGATCGTCCGGCTGCTGATTGAGCGCTATGGCGACGAGTGGATCACCGACAACGTCCAGAACGGGCACTTCGTCACGGCCATGACATCCGTGGTGCAGACCGCCGAGGGCATGCACCTGATTGGCAAGCCGGACTCCGAGCACAACTCGATGGACTTCAACCTCTGGGTGGAGCACCCGGTCGAGGACGTCTGGGAGGCGGACGAGCTGGCTTTCGGGGTCTTCTCCCAGATCGCCGAGGACATCTTTCTCGCTTCGCGGCAGATCGAGGATCGGGGAGTGCGCTACCGGTTCGTGACCGGGTCGATGGACAACGGGCATCTGGGTAGCCTGAACTTCACCGGCCCGCATGCCAAGGAGTTCGTCGACATCTATCGTATGCGCATCACCCGGGGGCACCACTATCATGCGTGAGACGACCGTGCTGAAGGTCACCGTCGAGGGCGCCGGCGCCATCGACGCCGGCGAGGGGCGTCGCCTGGTGCTGGCGCTGGAGGATGCCGGGATCGACATCCTGCATCGCTGCGGTGGGAATGCCCGTTGCGCGACGTGCCGGGTCGAGATCCTGGATGGCGAGCCGACGCCCGTCACCGACTGGGAGGAGCGCCGGTTGGCGGAGCTGTCGAGCCGGGAGGCCACGACCCGCCTCTCGTGCCAGGTGCGGGTGATGGACGACCTGACCGTCCGCGTCTGTAATCGTCTCTCCGCGAAACCGGAGCTGGGCGACGCCGGTCCGCGCCCCATCGAGTGGCCAGCCGACCACGCCCTGCCGCCCGATGCGTAAGTCCGACTCTCGGCCATGACGACGTGGTAGGGGCGGACCTTGTGTCCGCCCTTGCAGCAGTCGCACCGCTTTCGAGAGTGGGTATCTCCCGCCCGACGCGTTATAATCATCATGGTCGTGCTAGATGGGGAGTTGGCGGTGCCCTGCACCCGCAATCCGCCATAGCGGGGTTGAATTCCCTCTCGAGGTCCGGCCTTGTGGGACTGCGGCCGCCACGTAGTGTTGAAGATCGGGTCCCGCACGGCGGGGAACTGTGAACCGGGTCAGGATCGGAAGATAGCAGCCCTAAGCAGCACTCCTCGGGTGATGTGGGGTCTCCTGGTTGGAGCTAACGAACGGCAGCAAGCCGGAAGGCTGTGATCGACAGAGGGTGCACGGCTATCTCTCTGAACATCCAGAAGATGTGAACGAGGCGGTCCGATGGGACCGCCTCGTTTGCGTTTGTCGTGGGTTGTGATCAGGCCCGGCGCCGGCGCACCGGCCGCCGCTGCACCGTCGCCGGCTGCACGGCGCGCTTGCGGGCGCCGGTGGCCGCCGGTTCGGGCGCGGTCCGGCGGGCGTCCTTCGCCTGCACTGCGATCCATCCGAGCGCGACGACCAGCGCCAGCAGCGACAGCCAGAGCCAGATCCGCATCCCGAAGTTCAACGGGTTGATCTGCAGGATCCGGATCAGGAAGAAGAAGAGCCCGATGCCGGTGATCCAGGCGACGGTGGTCGCCGCCTTGGCCACGAAGCGCTTCTTGAAGCGGCCGCCGAGCGGCGGCGCCCATGGTCGGGTCGCGTAGAACGACGACGCGAGGAACCCCACGCCGAACACGAGCGCGAACAGCACCGACAACGGGCCGAAGACCTCATTTTGTCCCGGCACGGTGGTCAGGTAGTCCCACGAGAACGGGTTGTCCATCGATCTGCTGCCTCACACGCTGCACGACGTCGACCAGACGAGCCCCGGGATGCCGGTGTCCTAGACCTGATCGTAGATGAGTGCCCGCTTCACCTGCTCGATCGCCTCGGTGACCTTGATGTCGCGCGGGCAGGCGTCGGTGCAGTTGAAGATCGTGCGGCAGCGCCATACACCGGAGTCGCCCCGGTTCAGGATGCGCAGCCGCTCGGCGGCGCCCTGGTCGCGGCTGTCGAAGATGAACCGGTGGGCGTTGACCACCGCCGCCGGGCCGACCCACTCGTCGTTGGTCCACGTGATCGGGCAAGAGGTCGTGCAGGCCGCGCAGAGGATGCACTTCGTCGTGTCGTCGAAGCGGTGGCGCTGCTCCGGCGACTGCCGGCGCTCGCCATGGCTCGGCGCGTCGTCGGCGATGAGGTAGGGCTTGATCGACTTGTAGGCGTCGAAGAACTTCTCCATGTCGACGAGCAGGTCCTTCTCGACCTTGAAGCCCATCAGCGGCTCGAGCGTCACGCGCTTGCCGAGGTCCTGCATCAGCACCTTGCAGGCGAGGCGGTTGCGGCCGTTGATCCGCATTGCGTCGGAGCCGCAGATACCGTGCGCGCAGGAGCGCCGGTAGGTGAGCGTGCCGTCCTGGTACCACTTCACCTGGTTCAGCGCGTCCAGCACGCGGTCGGTGCCCTCGACGTCGACCCTGTACTCCTCGAAATGCGCCTTTGCATCCGATTCCGGGTTGTATCGCTTGATCCGAAGGGTGACCTCCATCGGCCTGCCTTTCTCCTCGCTCGGGACTTCGTCGCCAACGACCCTAGTATTTGCGTTCCTTCGGCTCAAACGTGGTGATCACGATCGGCTTCTTGTCCGACCGCATGCCGCCGTCCGGCGTGCGGTAGATCATGCTGTGCGCGAGCCAGTTCTTGTCGTCGCGCTGCTGGTAGTCCTCGCGATAGTGCGCGCCGCGGCTCTCCGTGCGCTCGATGCAGCCCCGCACGATCGTCTCGGCGAGGTCGAGCATGCAGCCGAGCTCCAGCGCCTCGGTGAGATCGGAGTTGTAGACCCGGCCGCGGTCCATGATGGCCGCGTTGCAGTAGGCGTTCTTGAGCTGGCGGATCGTGGCTTGCGCCTCGCGCAACCCGCTCTCGGTGCGGACCACCGAGACGTCGTCCATCATCACTTCCTGCATCGTCTTGCGGATGTCGGCGACACGCTCGCCCTTGTCGCGGCCGAGCAGCGTCTCGATCTCTTCGCGGGCGCGCTCCTCCGGGTTCGCGGGGAGCGGCGCGAAGTCCTTCTCCTGGATATCACGGTACATCTGCTTGCCCGCGCGGCGGCCGAAGACGACGAGGTCGACCAGCGAGTTGGTGCCGAGGCGGTTCGCGCCATGGACCGAGACGCAGGCGGCCTCACCGGCCGAGTAAAAGCCCGGCACGACCGAGCCCGCCGGGTCGGCGATGACCTGGCCCTCGACGTTGGTCGGCAGGCCGCCCATCGCGTAGTGCGCGGTCGGCTGGATCGGGATGCCTTCCTTCTTCGGCTCGACGCCGAGGTAGACGCGGGCGAAGTCGGTCACATCCGGCAGCTTCTCGTCGATGACCTCGGGCGGCAGGTGCGAGACATCCAGCAGGACATAATCCTTGCCGTCGATGCCGCGGCCTTCCCTGATCTCCTGGTGGATGAAGCGCGACATCATGTCGCGCGGCGCGAGGTCCTTCATCGTCGGCGCGTAGCGCGCGGCGAACGCCTCGCCCTCGCTGTTGCGGACGACGCCACCCTCGCCGCGGGCGGCCTCGGAGACGAGGATGCCGAGCTTGTACAAGCCCGTCGGGTGGAACTGGTAGAACTCCATGTCCATCAGCGGCACGCCGTGGCGGTAGGCGAGGGCGATGCCGTCGCCGGTGCCGGCCAGTGCGTTGGACGTGATTTTGAAGACGCGCCCGTAGCCGCCGCTGGCGATCAGCACCGTCTTGGCGTGGATGATGTGCAACTCGCCGGTCTTCAGCTCGTACGTCACCACGCCGCAGCACTCGCCGTCATCCGTGAAGAGGATGTCGACCAGGTGGTGCTCGTCGAAGAAGTTGACGTTGTGCTTGATGCCCTGCTGATAGAGCGTCTGGATGATCATGTGGCCGGTGCGGTCGGCGGCGTAGCAGGCGCGCCGCACCGGGCCCTCGCCGAAGTTGCGGGAGTGGCCACCGAAGCGCCGCTGGTCGATGCGCCCGTCCGGCGTGCGATTGAAGGGCAGCCCCATGTGCTCGAGCTCGAGCACGGCGTCGATCGCCTCGCGGGCGAGCACCTCGGCGGCATCCTGGTCAACGAGGTAGTCGCCCCCCTTGACCGTATCGTACATATGCCATTCCCAGTGGTCTTCCTCGACGTTGCCGAGGGCTGCGCTGATGCCGCCCTGGGCGGCGCCGGTGTGGGAGCGCGTGGGGTAGAGCTTGCTGACCACCGCGATGTTGGCTTTCCCGGCGAGCTGAATCGCAGCCATCAGCCCCGCGCCGCCAGCCCCGACGATGACCGCGTCATACCGGTGATATGCCATCGAGTTGCTCCTTCAGATTCATGGTAAAGACCCTGCGGGATACCTCTACCTGATTGTGCCACTTACCGGCTGCATGACGCGTCGAAACGCCCGCCTGACATGGGGCGGCAAGCCATGGTCACACTGGTGCTCACATTGCCCGGAAACGTAGTCCCCATCGCTCAACGTGTCAACGATTGCTGCCCGTAATAGTACCGGTTTCGGGAACATGTCGCGAGACACAGCAGCGTTGGTCGCGGCGGACCCTGCGCGGTCCTCCTCGTCTCGAAGGGCGCGCGGAGTCGTCCCGACTCCACCAGCACCGTACGGTCGGCCCCTGTGGCCGACCTGCATTAGCGGGCGGAGGTTGGTCACCGCCCGCAGCTGCGGCCCGCAGGAGCAGAGCCGAACATATCTGGTGTCTCAAGGTATCCGCGAATATCTCAAAGCGTCGCCAGCAGCACCCCCGCGACCACGCAGGCGGCGCCGAGCCACGCCTTGCGGCCGAATGCCTGCCGCGACAGCGCCAGGCCAAGCAGGATCGAGATCTCCCGCAGCGTCGTGACGCGCCCGGCGTCGGCGCGCTGCAGCGCGAAGACCACGAGCAGGTAGGCGAGCGTGCTGCCCGCGCCGATGAGCAGGCCCGGCCGCAGCGACCGGCGCAGGTAGCGGCCATGGCCGGATGTGAGGCGCGCGAGCGAGAAGCGCGGGGCGCCGTGGGCCAGCGACTGGCGCGTGAGACGGATCCAGATCGCGAGGAAGACGCCCTGCAGCAAGAAGACGGCTCCGAGGTAGCCGACCGGATTGACCTCGCGCACGGCCCGCGCGTCGATCAGCGAATAGGACGCGATTGCGACGCCCGTCAGAACCGCGAAGGTGATCGCCTTGCCCTGGGCGGCCGAGCGGCCGACGTTCGCGATGAGCGCCAGTCCGGCGCAGAGCAGCACGGCGCCCAGCGCGGACCATGCGCTCGGGCGCTCCGAGAGGACGAGCCAGCCGCCGATCGTCACCAGCAGCGGCGCCGTGCCCCGCGCGACGGGATAGGTCACGGCGAGCATGCCGCGGCGATAGGACGCCGCCAGCCCAAGCGAGTAGAGCGTGTGCGCCAGGCCCGCCAGCACGATCAGCGGCAGCGCTTCCCACGGCCGCAGGATGAGCATCGCCGGCAGGAGCACCAGGCCGGTCGCGATGCCGGCGACCGCCATCGCCGCCTCGCGGTCCTCGGTGTCGTGCAGCAGCAGGTTCCAGCCAGCGTGGAAGCCGGCGGCGATCAGGACGAGGACGATGGCCGTCAGGGGCATGTGCGGTCGTTCCAGGCGCGCTCGGGTGATGCCGCGTGCTCCCGTGCGGGAGGCGTGGGCATCAACCGTTCGATGCCGCCGCGGGGCTGTAAGCGCCGACGATGCATGTTAAGGGATGTTCACAACGTGCGCGACCGGCGCCGGACCAACCACGGAACTCCGGTATACTGCCGCGAACGCCACGCCTCCCTGCACGCACCCCTGGCGCTCGCCGGCAACGTCCACGGCACACCGGAGCGATCGCGTGTGCCGACAACCTTTCGAGGAGCATCGCCTTGTCTTCCGCGCCGATTCAGCAGGTGTCCCGGATCCGCAACCTCGCCGCATCCTTCGTCGAGCCCATCGTCGAGCTGACGACGAAGATCTCCGAGGTGCCGGCCCCGACCAACGACGAAGGCGACCGCGCGGCGTTCGTGTACGAGCAGCTGCCGGCGCTCGGCTTCACCGACGTGCGCATTGACGCCCTGCACAACGTCACGGGCCGGGTGAAGGGCAAGGACTCCAGCGCGTGCCTCCTGCTCGCGGGGCATCTTGACACGGTCTTTCCACGCGATGTCGACCTGGCCGTGCGGCGCGCGGGCGACGTCCTCTCCGGCCCGGGCATCGGCGACAACAGCGTCAGCGTCGCCAGCGTCGCGCTTGTCGCCCAGGCGCTCGACCGCCTCGGCATCGTCCCCGCCGTCGATCTCGTCATCACCGGCAACGTCGGCGAGGAGGGGCTTGGCGACCTGCGCGGCATGCGCGCTGTCGTCGACGGGCTGCCGGACATCGGCGGCGCGATCGCCGTCGAGGGCCACAGCCTCGGGCGGATCACGCACCGCGCCGTCGGCAGCCGCCGCCTGCGGGTTACCGTCACTGGCCCCGGCGGCCACAGCTGGGGCGCGGCCGGCCTGCCGAGCGCCATCCATCACCTGGCGCGGCTCGTGGCCCACCTGGATGACATTCCGCTGACCGCCAACCCCAAGACGTCGTTCAACGCCGGCCTCTTCCAGGGCGGCATCAGCGTCAACACGATCGCGCCGGAGGCCGTCGCCGTCCTCGACATGCGCTCGACCAGCGCGACGGCCCTGCAAGAGCTCGTCGGCCACGTCGAGGATGTCCTCGCGATGCCGGCGCCGCAGGGCATCACGGTCAGCGTCGACGTTGTCGGCGACCGCCCCGCGGGGGAGCTGCCGGCGGATACCGGCCTTGTGCCGATCGCCTCCGGCGTCCTCCAGGAGCTCGGCTTCGAGGTCGCACTCGACGCGTCGAGCACGGACGCGAACATCCCCATCAGCCGGGGCATCCCGTCGGTCTGCATTGGCCTCACGACGGGCGGCAACGTCCATCGCGTCGACGAGTACATCCACATCTCGCCGCTGGCGCAGGGCTTCGCCCAGCTGCTCCTGACGACGCTCCGCTCGGCCGAGGCGATCGCGGCCGGCAGCCTGTAGCGTGAGGCCCGGAAGGTTGCGACGCTGGGGAGGAGCTTGTCTCCCCCAGGCGGTGGGAGGAGGCAAGCTCCTCCCCTACCTACATTCTCCAAAATGCCGAACGATCGCGGTCCGGGACCACGTTGCGGGGTACACTTGAGGGGCTGACATAACACAGCCTGGAAAGTACTGACATCACGTGACACACCGAACTTCACCCACCACGACGGCGAGCGAGTACGTCGCGCTCGACGTTGAGGCGACCGGGGCCGACCCTCAGCGCGACAGCGTGATCGAGGTCGGTCTCGTCGTGTTCACCCGCGACCGCGAGATCCTCCGTTACACCCAGACCGTCCGGCCCGAGCAGCGGGTCTCGCGCGACATCCTGCGGCTCACCGGCATCACCGAGGAGGAGCTCGCGCGGAGTCCGGGCTTTGCCGAGATCATTCCCACCCTGCGCGAGCACATCGGCTCCCGCCCCATCGTCGGGCAGTCGGTTCGCAACGACATCGCCATGTTGGACAGCGCCGGACTCAAGCTCACCAACCGGCAGGTCGACACGTTTCAGCTTGCCACGGCGCTGCTGCCCGACATGCCGAACTACGGCCTGAGCGCGATCGCCGAGCGGCTGGGTCGCACGATCAGCGACGACGACCGCCACCGTGCGCTCGGTGACGCCGAGGCCACCGCGCACATTTTCCGCGCCCTGCTCGACCGCATCGACACCTACGATCCATCCACGCTCAGCCAGGTGGCCATGTTCGCCCGCGCCGCGAGCTGGCCGGAGGCGCGCTTCTTCGAGGAGGCCGCCCGCGAGCTGCGCGAGGCGCCGCTGTTCGCGATGCCGGACGGGCAGGCGTCGCACACCGTGCCACTGGAGCTCAAGTTCCTCGCGCCGCGGGAGCGCCCCGAGCCGCTGCGGCCTACCGGCAAGACCGACCCCGTCAACATCCGGGGCATCGAGCACCTTCTCAGCGACGACGGGCCGCTCGCCCATGTCCTGGAACGCTACGAATCACGCCCGACGCAGGTGACGATGGCGAAGGGCGTCGCGAAGGCGCTCAACGACGAGCAGCAGCTGCTCGTCGAGGCCGGCACCGGCACCGGCAAAAGCCTCGCCTACCTGCTGCCCTCCGCGATCTACGCCGTCACCCGCGGCGAGCGCGTGGTGGTCAGCACGGCGACGATCGCGCTGCAGGACCAGCTCTACCGCAAGGACCTGCCGGACGTGCACACCGCGCTGATCGAGGCCGGCGTGAACGAGGAGTTGCGCGTCGCGGTCATGAAGGGCCGGCAGAACTACCTCTGCCTCAAGCAGTGGTTCGCGCACGTCAACGACCCGGTCGAGGACGAGCACGACGCCGCGCTGCGCGCCAAGATCCTGCTCTGGCTCGGTCAGACCGAGACCGGCGACCGCGCGGAGCTGCGCCTGACGACCGAGGAGGATCGCCATTGGCGCAAGTTCGCGTCGGAGCGCGGCCGCTGCACGCCCGCGCGCTGCCCCTACGCCGCCAGCCACCAATGCTTCTTCCACCGGGCGCGGCACCTCGCCGCGAACGCCCACGTCGTGATCGCGAACCACTCGCTCGTGCTCTCCAACGCCGCCGAGGGGCGCGTGCTGCCGTCGTTCGAGCGACTGGTCATCGACGAGGCGCACCACCTGGAGGACGAGGCGACGCGCCAGCTCAGCTTTGTCCTCGATCGCCCCGCGCTCGAGGACGCCGTCAAGGCGCTCGTCCGCACCGACGGCTCCACCCAGGGCGGCGCCGTCCCGATCGCGGCGGCCGTGCTGGGTCGCGTGCGCGATGCGACAGCGATCCGCCACACCGAGAAGGCCGTCGCGCTGGCGGACGAGATGACGCAGGCCGCCGTGCAGGTCGGCTCGCTCACCGGTGAGCTGTTCACCCGCATCGCCGCGCTCATCGGCAAGCCGCGCTTCGGCGGCGGGGGCTACGCCCAGTCGCAACGCCTGACCGGCCCCGTCCGCGACAGCGGCCATTTCCTCGACGCGTCGATGATCTGGCAGGAGCTCGACTACCACCTCCGCAAGTTGATGGAAGCGGGCGCCTGGTTCCTGCAAGTGCTTGACGAGATCTCACTGCCGAACGACGACCAGCTGCCCATCGTCCAGCAGCGGGACGAGGCGATGCTCGACCTGATGAGCGGCGTCGACCAGCTCAGCAGCGTCATCCGCATGCTCACCGAGTGCTTCGGCGAGGCCGACCGCACCAAGGTCTACTGGGTGCAGCGCTCGGGGCAGATCGGCGCCATCTCGCTCAACGGCGCACCGCTCGACGTCAGCATGCTGCTCAACCAGCTCGTCTACTCGGGGTTGCGGACCGTCGTCCTGACGTCCGCGACACTCACGATCGACGGCTCGTTTACGTTCATCGCGGAGCACCTGGGCCTCGACAACGCCGAGACGCTCGATCTCGGCTCGCCCTTCGACCATGAGCGGTCGACGCTCGTCTACGTGCCGGAGGACATGCCGGAGCCGAGCCACCCGAGCTACACCGACTACCTGAATGAGGTCCTCACCGAGCTCCTGGTCGCCACCAAGGGGCGGGCGCTTGTGCTCTTCACGAGTCATAGGGCCCTGCGTGACGCGCGCAACGCGCTCAAGGGGTATCTGGAGCAGCACAACGTCATCGTGCTCGGGCAGGGCGTCGACGGCAACCCGCGCCAGCTCATCGAGCGCCTGCGCTCGACGCCGGGGACGGTCGTCTTCGGCACGTCGTCGTTCTGGGAGGGCGTCGACGTCGTCGGCGATGCCCTGAGCGTCGTCGTCATCGCCAAGTTCCCCTTCTCGGTGCCGAGCGATCCGGTCTTCGAGGCCCGCAGCGAGCTCTACGAGAACCCCTTCGCCGAGCTCTCGCTGCCGCTTGCGGTCCTCAAGTTCAAGCAGGGCTTCGGGCGCCTGATCCGCAGCGCGGACGATCGCGGCGTCTGCGTGATCCTCGACAAGCGGGCAATCTCCAAGCGCTACGGGTCGTCGTTCGTCCAGTCGTTGCCGCCGTGCAACGTCGTCGTCGGCTCGTCGTACGAGCTCCCGGAGGAGGCCGCTCGCTGGATCGGGGCGCCGGTCGCGCAAGCCACGTAATAACGCAAGGAGGCGAATCGTGGAGAATCCGGACATCAGCCGAAACATCTCGCTCGAGCTCGCGCGGTGCACCGAGGCCGCCGCCCTCATGGCGGGCCGCTGGATGGGGCGTGGCGACAAGGAGGCGGCCGATCAGGCGGCCGTCGACGCGATGCGCCAGGTGCTCAACACGATCGACATGGACGGCCTGGTCGTCATTGGCGAGGGCGAGAAGGACGAGGCGCCCATGCTCTACGACGGCGAGCGGCTGGGCCGGGCCAGCGAGCCGAAGGTCGACATCGCGGTCGACCCGATCGACGGCACGCGCCTCCTCGCGCTCGGCATGCCGAACTCCATCTGCGTCATCGCCGTCGCCGAGCGCGGCGCCTTCTACGGGTGGCAGCACATCTCCTACATGGAAAAGATCGCCGTTGGTCCCGCGGCCTGCGGCGCCATCGACATCACGAAATCCGTGGCGGAGAACCTCGCCAGCGTCGCGGAGGCCAAGCATCGCGACGTCGACGACCTGACGGTCGTCGTGCTCGATCGCCCGCGCCACGAGCGCATCATCCAGGAGGTCCGGGACGCCGGCTCGCGGATCAAGCTGATCACCGACGGTGACGTCGCGGGCGCGTTGATGGCCGCCATGCACAACACCGGCATCGACGTCCTGATGGGCATCGGCGGCTCCCCGGAGGCCGTGATCGCGGCCGCGGCCCTCAAATGCGCCGGCGGCGACATGCAGTGCCGCCTCTGGCCGCGCAACGACGACGAGCGCCGCCTCGCGGAAGAGCACAACATCGACCTTACCCGCATCTTCCGCATCGACGACCTCGTGGGCGGGGACGACGTCTTCTTCGCGGCGACCGGAATCACCGACGGCGAGCTGCTCGACGGCGTCAAGTACTTCCGGGACGGGGCCTCGACGCATTCACTGGTCATGCGCGCCGTCAGCGGCACCGTGCGCTACATCTCCTCCACGCACCAGATCAGCAAGCTGCGCCGGATGACCCACCTGCCTTTCGACTAGTCACGCTGCCTCCCACCCTCGCCCCGGCGCGCGTGCATGAAACGCCGTGACAGCGCGCCGGGGCCGGTGTATACTTCATTGACGCGCAACATGTGGAGTGGTACGCTACTCGCATACCAGCCGGCGAGTTACGAAAACCCCTGCTCGTCATGTCACCCACTTCCCTGCAACCTGTTGTTCCCGGGTGACCGTTGCACATCCTCACGCGCTTCCAATCTCTTGATTCCCGTCAGCCGAACCGGCCTGACGTGGCCTGCGATACGGACCATTTTGACCATGCCCGAGTGGAGCTCACCGCGATTTGCGCAAGGACGAGGGTCGCCTGCCTAGCTGGACGACGTCCGGCCACGCCATTTCGCCCCAGTCCTCCCTGGTAATGCCCCAAGACGCGCACCCCATCCCGTGCAACTGGAAAATCGCCCCCACCGGGCGCCATCTCATCATCTTCCGGAGGAACCCGCTTGACTGTCGAAGACGCCGTAAAAAACGATGAACGTGCCGAGGTCGTGGCCGAGAAGCCCGCCCGTCGCACGCGCACGGTCCGCGCCCGGCGCAAAACCGAGGAAGAAACCCCGCGACCTGAGGGCACCGAGACGGCGACGGTGACGGCGGTTGCGGAGGCCCCGGTGGAAACTGTCCCCGAGGCGACGGAGACGCCCGTCGAGTCCCCGGCCGAGACCCCGGCGCCCGCCGAGAACGGCACAGCCGCCGAGCCGGCGGAGTCGTCCGCGGCGGAAGGGCAGGCCGACTCCGGCCGCAAGCAGCGCCAGAACCGCGCTGAGCGCGGCGGCAAGAATCGCCAGCGCCAGAACCGACCCGAGCAGAGCCAGGTCCAGGGACAGAGCCAGAACGGCCAGCATCCCGCCCCCGTCGAGCAGCAGAACGGTCGCCGCGCGCAGCAGCAGACCCGCGAGCGCCAGCCCGAGCCCAGCAGCCGGCTGACGGTCGCCGACCTCGACGCGCGCCCGGACGAGGGCTTGCACGAGCTCGCCCGCGAGCTGGGGGTCTCCGGCTACCTGCGCATGCGCCGCCCGGATCTCATCACCAAGCTCCTCCAGGCGCAGACCGAGCGCGACGGCCACATCTTCGGCGATGGCGTGCTCGAGATCATCGAGGATGGCTTCGGCTTCCTCCGTGGCGAGCGCTTCCTGCCCGGCCCGGACGATATCTACGTCTCCCAGTCGCAGATTCGCCGATTCGGCCTCCGCACCGGCGACCGCGTCAGCGGCCAGGTCCGCCCGCCGAAGG
Organism: Thermomicrobiales bacterium; assembly: GCA_035540335.1. Classification (GTDB taxonomy): domain Bacteria; phylum Chloroflexota; class Chloroflexia; order Thermomicrobiales; family UBA6265; genus UBA6265. Next base: position 15,067 of record DATLHE010000157.1, read on the forward strand.
ACAACGAGAAGTTCTTCAGCCTCCTGCGCGTCGAGGCGGTCAACGGCATCGACCCGGAGACGGCCCGCCGCCGCCCGGCGTTCGACAAGCTGACGCCGATCTTCCCGCTCGAGCTGATCGATCTCGAGACGACGGCCAACGTCCTCTCGACCCGCCTGCTGAACCTCGTCGCGCCGATCGGCCGCGGCCAGCGCGGTCTCATCGTCTCGCCGCCGAAGGCTGGCAAGACGCTGTTGCTGAAGTCGATCGCCAACGGCATCACCAGCAACAACCCCGACATGCACCTGATGGTCTGTCTGATCGGTGAGCGCCCGGAAGAAGTCACCGACATGCGCCGCTCGGTCGACGGCGAGGTCATCTCCTCGACGTTTGACGAGCCGGTCGAGGACCACACGAAGGTAGCCGAGATGGCGCTGGAGCGCGCCAAGCGTCTCGTGGAGTCCGGCCGTGACGTGTCGATCCTGCTCGACTCGATCACGCGTCTTGCCCGCGCCTACAACCTCGCGGTGCCGCCGAGCGGTCGTACGCTCTCCGGTGGTATCGACCCGGTCGCCCTCTACCCGCCGAAGCGCTTCTTCGGCGCCGCCCGCAACATCGAGGGTGGGGGCAGCCTGACGATCATCTCCACCTGTCTCATCGACACCGGCAGCCGCATGGACGACGTCATCTACGAGGAGTTCAAGGGCACCGGCAACATGGAACTCCATCTCGATCGCAAGCTGGCCGAGCGCCGCATCTATCCGGCCATCGACATCCAGCGGTCCGGCACCCGCCGCGAGGAGCTGCTGCTCGACGACCACACCCTGCGCCAGGTCTGGACCATGCGCCGCATGGTCTCCGTCCTCGGTGGCAGCGAGGGCACCGAGCTCGTCCTCAGCCGCCTGGCCAAGACCCAGTCGAACGCCGAGTTCCTGGAAACACTGACCAAGGACATCTAGGCAGTCCCCAAAACGCCCTCCGTCGAATCCGACGGAGGGCGTATTTGCGTCTGTGACATGACCCGTTTCCGTACGGTCGGCCACAAGGGCCGACCGTACGGTGTGGAGATATCTGCTACCCCACGATACTTATGGGCACATGCATCCGCGGTCGCTCGTCCGGGGCAGCCATCTCCTCCGTCATGATGACGTAGGACTTCTCCGGGTTGGTCGAGGCCGCGCCGGGGTTCCCATCCCGATCCAATGCGACAATGTTCATCTCGCTGGCGTACGGGTCGTCCAGCGCCTCCAGGTCGGTCATCGCCGTCCGCAGCGCCTCGTCCAGCGACATGCCGAAGCGCATGAACGTCACGACGCTGTGCGCCGTCACGCAGCGCTGGGCCATCTCGCCGCGCCCGGTGCAGGCGGCGGCGCCCCAGCGGTTGTCGGCGTAGTTGCCCGCGCCGATCACCGGCGAGTCGCCCATGCGGCCGGGGTACTTCCACGCCCAGCCGGAGGTGCTCACGCCGCAGGCGATGTTCCCCGCGCGGTCCCGCGCGATGAAGTTGACCGTCCCGTGCGGCGGCTCCCCGAGCTCAGCCTGCTCCGGGTCCTTCGCCGTCTGCAGTACCATCTCGCGGATGCGGCCGAGATAGGACCCGTGCCCGTTCGGTGCCGTATCCGGCTCGTCGAGCCGCGAGCGCCAGATGCGCTCGGCCTCCGGGGTAAGGAGGTCCTTCGGCTCCAGCCCCATCTCCTTCGCGAACCGGTGCGCGCCCTCGCCGCCGATCAGCACGTGCGGCAGTTGCTCCATGACGTGGCGGGCGAGCTCGACGGCGTCCTGGTAGCCCTTCAGCGCGCCGACCGAGCCGGCCCGCAGCCCCTTGCCATCCATGATGCTCGCGTCCAGCTCGACCTCACCGAGCAGGTTCGGCAGGCCAGAGTAGCCGACGGTGTGGTCCTCCGGGTTGGCCTCCACCAGGCGGATGCCGGCGACCACGGCGTCGAGCGCCGATCCCCCCGCGCGAAGCACCTCGACCGACGCCTCGATGCCGACGATGCCGTTCGCCGACGCGACGACGATGCCGCTCATGCCTCGACCTCGTCCAGCACGTACCCGGCGGCGATGAGCGCCTTGTCGAGCAGGTCGTTCGACGGCTCGACCAGCACGCTGTCGCCGACCACGATCGTCGGCACGTTCTGGCGGCCGGTCAGCTCCCGCGTCCGCGCCAGCGCCTCCGGGTCGCTCTCGATGTCGAACTCCTGCCATGCAAGGCCGAGCTCCTCGAGATGCATCCGCGAGCGGGCGACGTCCGGGCAGAAGCGCTCGCGCGCGTACATGATGATCTGCGGCAGATTCGAAGACATGTGTCCCTCCTGTAGCGGACGACGTGCCCGCAGGCATGGTCGTCCCTGTTGGTCGGCTGATTGATTACAGCACCCGCGTCAGCTCGTCCGAATCGAACCGGCGCAGACGTTTCACGCCCGTCTCGGTGACCAACGTGTGTCCCGCGTCGCGGGCGACGAGCGTGCCGATACGTGTGATCGCGATCCCCGTTCGGGCGGCGATGTCGGCCATCGCCCCCGCCGATCCCGGCTTCGCCGCGATGAGCAGTGCGCCGGAGCTCAGCAGGCCCAGCGGGTCAAGGCCGTAATGGTCACAGATCGCGCGCGTTTCGGGAAGGAGTGGCACATCGTCCGCCATGATCTCGACGCCGAGGTCGGACGCCTCCGCCATCTCGTAGACCGCCGTGGCGAGCCCGCCCTCGGTTGGGTCGTGCAGCCCGGTGACCAAGCCGGAGGCCAGGACCGCCCTCGCGTCGGCCGCGACGGAGATGCCCGGCGCGTACAGCAGCGCCGCCGCCGCGCGCACGGTCGCCTCGCCCAGCGCGTCGGTGAGCTCGTTCGCCTTCTCGTGGGCGAGGAGCGCCGTGCCCTCCAGCCCGATCGCCTTTGTGACGTAGAGCTCATCGCCCGTGTGCGCCTGCCCGGGCTTGAGCAGCCCCGCCGGGCCGGCGACGCCGAGCATGGTCCCGATCAGCAGCGGGCGGTCGAGCCCGAGCGTGATCTCCGTGTGCCCGCCGATCATCGCGACGCCGGCGTCGATGCACGCGGCCTGCAGGTCGGCGAAGAGCCCCTCGACGCTCGCGCGCGTGGTAAACGCCTCCGGCAGCAGCGCCACGGTCGTCATCCACCGCGGCACGCCCCCCATGCAGGCGATGTCGTTGCTGTTGACGGCGACGAGGTAGCGCGCCGCGCCCTCGGTCGCGAACGTGATGGGGTCACTCTTGACGATGAGCGTCTCGCCGCCGACGACGAGCGCCGCCGCGTCGAAGCCGTAGTCGGCGTCGACGATCACCGCCTCGTCCGGCGGCGTGCGGTACTGCGAGATGAGGCGCGCGAGAAGGTCGCCGGGCAGTTTTCCCGGCGCGAGGCGGTCGGCCATGCTATTGGTCCGCGTCCTCCTCGCCGGTGAGCTCGGCGAGCCGCAGCTCCGCGCCGGCGATCAGCGCGCGGCACTGCTCGATCAGCGTCGAGCCCTCCTGGTACCGGGCGATCGACTCCTCGAGCGTCAGGTCGCCGCTCTCGAGCAGCGTGACGAGCTCCCGGATGCGCTCCAGCGCCTCTTCGAACGTGAGCGCTTCGGCCTGCTGTGGCGGAAGCACGTTGTTGGTCATGGTCAGGCTCCTGAATCCTGAGGTGCGCGGTCGATCTGCGCGACGTCGGCGAGGATCGAGCCGTCCGCGAGCATCGCCCGGATGCGGTCGCCGACGGCCAGCTGGTCATCGATGAGGCGGATCGGCGCACCCGTCTCCGGGTCGCAGACGAAGCTGAAGCCGCGGCACATGAGTGCCTGCGGGCTGAGCGCCTCGAACAGCTGGCCGAAGGCGTCGACGTCGTGCCGGGCCAGCGTGAGCCGGTGGTCCGCCGCGGCGCGCATCCGACCGGCGAGCGGCTCCAGCTCGCGCCGGAGCGCGTCGAGCCGCGCAGCGGGAGAGCTGCGCGCCATCCGCTGCTGCATGTCGTCGATCACCTGCAGGGCGACGGCCAGGCGCTGGTCCATCGCCGCGCCGAGGCGCAGCCCCGACTCCGCAAGCCAGGCGTCGATCGCCTCGATGTCCGGGACGGCCAGGGCGGCCGCGGCGGAGGGCGTAGGTGCCCGCACGTCGGCGACGAGGTCGGCCAGCGTGACGTCCGTCTCGTGCCCGACGGCCGAGATCACCGGGGTCCGGGCGGCGAAGATCGCTCGCACCACGCGCTCATCGTTGAACGCCCACAGATCTTCGAGTGAGCCGCCGCCCCGGCCGACGATGATGACGTCCGGCGCGGCGGTCTCCTGCAGGAAGGACAGCGCCGCCACGATCGAGGCCGGCGCCTCCTCGCCCTGGACGCTGGCGGGCGCGAGCACAAGCTCGGCCAGCGGGTAGCGCCCGGCAATGACATGCTGGATGTCGTGCCAGACTGCGCCGGTGGACGACGTGACGACGCCGACGCGGCGCGGAAATGCGGGCAGCGGCCGCTTGCGAGACTCGTCGAAGAGCCCCTCGGCCTCGAGCTGTTGGCGGAGCTGTTCCAGCCGGAGCTGGAGCAGCCCCGTCCCCTGCGGCTGGATGAGATCGACCTGAAGCTGGAGCGATCCACGCGGCTGGTAGAGCGTGACATTCCCGTGCACGATCACGCGGTCGCCCTCCCGCGGCACGGTGCGCTGGCGGGTGAGGGCGTGGCGCCACATCACCGCCGGAAGCTGGCTGACCTCGTCCTTGAGCGTGAAGTACGCATGCCCGGAACGGGCGATGGTGAGATTGGAAATCTCACCATCCACCCAAAGATCCTGGAGATCTTCATCGTCTTCGACCAGCGACTTGAGGAACGCCGTGAGCTGATTGATCGGGATGATGCGCGTGATCACCCAAGACCGTCCGCGGAATCCGTCAGCCGGAGCAGCGGCGAGCCGTACTCGACCGGCTGGGCGTTCTCCACCAGCGTCTCGGAGACGACGCCGGCCTTGTCGGCGATGATCTCGTTCATGATCTTCATCGCCTCGATGATGCCGATGACCTGGCCGACCTCGACCTCGTCGCCGATCTGCACGAATGGCGCCTCGCCGGGCGCCGGCGCCGAGTAATACGTGCCGATCATCGGCGCGGTGATCACGTAGCCGGCGGGCTCCGCGGCGGGCGCGTTCGGTGTGAAGGACTCAACCGGATGGGGTGCCGGAGCGACCGCCGTGCCGGCGGATGCGCCACGCAAGCGAATCGTGACGTCGCCGGTCGAGAGGTCGAGCTCGCTGATGCCCCCCTTGGACATCATTGTGATCAGCTCGCGTACCGCATCGATCACCTCGTCCGTCCCGGACGATGTCTGATTGTCCTGATCAGTGTGCCCGGTCAAGCCATTCATGCGCTCTGCACCCTACCCCACACGCTCGATGTAGTCGCCGGTCCTCGTATCGACCTTGAGGACGTCGCCCTCATTGATGAACAGCGGCACGTTGACCACCAGCCCGGTCTCCAGCGTCGCCGGTTTGTTGCCGCCGGTGGCGGTATCGCCCTTGAACCCCGGATCCGTCTGCGTTACCGCGAGGTTCACCGACGTCGGCAGCTCGATGTCGATTGGTTCGCCATTATAGGTGAGGAGATCGATCACGTCGTTCTCCTTCAGGAACTTCTCGTAGTCGGCGACGGTCGTCCGATCGAGCATGATCTGGTCGAACGTCTCGGTGTCCATGAAGTGGAAGTGGTCGCCCTCGGCGTAGAGGAACTGGACGTGCTGCCGCTCCAGCCGCACCGACTGGAACTTCGTGCCCGCCATCACCGTCTGCTGCGTGAGAGAGCCGGTGCGCAGGTCGCGCAGCGTCATGCGCAGCTGCGCCGAGCCGCGACCCTGCTTGTTGTGCGAGAAGTCGATCACCTTGACGAGCTTCCCGTCGATGTCCAGGGTTACCCCCTTGCGGACGTCACCTGTGTCAATCATGCGAGTTCTCCAGAATCCGGCCTACACGGAATGCTTCGGGGCGCTGGTGAGGTTGCGCGCGCCCTTGGCTTCGATGAGGACGACGTCTTCGATGCGGACACCACCCCAATCGGGGATGTACAGCCCAGGCTCGATCGTGACCACATGGCCAGGCTCCAGCGTGTCGCTCGAGGCCGGGCCCGCCGATGGCGCTTCGTGGATGCGCAGGCCCAGTCCGTGACCGAGCGAATGCACGAAGAAGCGGTCCAGTTCGCGGGCAGCAAAAAACGCGCGCACGGAGTCATCGAGCTCGCGCCCCGTGACGCCCGGTGCTGCCTTCGCCAGCGCAATCGCTTGCGCGGCGGCGACTGTCTCGTAAATGGTAACAAGTTGCTCGGACGGCTGCCCAAACCAGACTGTTCGCGTCAGGTCCCCACAATACCCCTGGTACACCGCGCCCATGTCGATGATGACCGGCTCGCCCTCCTGGATGACGCGGTCGCCCGGCGCGTGGTGCGGCTTCGCCGCGTTCGGGCCGGAGGCGACGATCGTCGGGAATGCCTCGCCCTCGCTGCCGCACGCGCGCAGCTCCTCGCGGACGATGTTGGCGGCCTGCCGCTCGGTCATCCCGGCGGCGATCCGCCCCTCCGCCGCGACGAACGCGCGGTCGGTGAGCCGCAGCGCCTCCTCGACCAGCGCGACCTCGTCCACGCCCTTGGCCGCCCGTAGCGCGTCGACCGCGCCGCCGACCGGCACGAGCGCGACGCCGTCGCCGAGCCGCTCGCGCAGCCGGTTATAGACGGCGACGGTCGTCGTCTCGTCTTCGATGCCGACGTGCCGCCAGCCCTCGCCATTGATCGTATCGGCGATCGTGGTCGTCCACGGGCGGGCCGATTCGCGTGCCTCGATCCCCGGCAATGCCTCGGCGGCTGCCCAGGGCAGGTTCGTGGCCGAGGCGAAGAGCAGCGCGCGGTCGTGGGCGACCAGCGCGACCGCCGAAAGCTCGTCCGGCGCATGGTCCTCGGCGGTGAAGCCGGTCAGGTATCGGCGGTTCGTGCCGCTCGTCACGAGCAGCGCGTCGAGGTCGCGCTCCCGCAGGATCGCCCGCGCGCGGTCGAGGCGGAGGTTGTCCATCAGGAGATGCTCCCTTGCTCGGTGCCGATGCGCCGCCGGAACCATTCCAGCGCGAGCCGGTAACCGTCTTCGCCGAGTCCGACGATCTGGCCCCGGACGACGTCGGAGATGACGGACGTGTGCCGGAATTCTTCCCGGGCATGCACGTTGGAGATGTGCACCTCGATCGCCGGCGTGGTGATCGACGCCAGCGCGTCGCGCACGGCGATGCTGTAGTGCGTGAGCGCCCCGGCGTTGATGATGATTCCCGCGGCGGCCCGCCCCTGCTCATGGATGGCGTCGAGCAGGACGCCCTCGTGGTTGGACTGGACGTGGACGACGTCAATCGCCGGTGTGCCCTCCGCCGCGATCTGCGCCAGGTCGCGCATCATGTCCTCGAGCGTGCGCCGGCCATAGATCTCCGGCTGGCGCACGCCGAGCATGTTCAGGTTCGGTCCGTTGACGACCAGGATGACGGGATGCTGTGTGGTCACCGTTCGCCTACCCTACCGGCTGATTGCTGTTGACCAGCGCCGGCACGTAGGAGGTGATCGGGTAGGCCTTGTCGGCGCCCTCGGGCGTGATCTTGCCCGTGAAGACGTAGACCGGCTGCAGGTATTGCGTCTGGCCCGGGATACCCGACGACGTATACGCGATCGAGACCGAGTCATACGCCGCTGTGCCCGTGACCGTCGACCCAGGATCGAAGAGGTCGCCCGGCAGCGAGACCTCCAGGTAGGAGCGCTGCCCCTGGACCTCCGCCCAGGCGGCCTCCCCGCCGCGTAGCTGGTACATGTCGCCCTCGGCGAGCTGCGCCCACCGGATCGACGACTCCAGGATGGAGCCCTGCGGGCCGAGCGTCACGGTGATGTTCGGGTCCGCCGAGAGAATCGGCGCCGGCTGCACCGGCTTGAAGGTGACAATGATCCGCGCCGGGTTCTCGACGCGCGTCACCACCTTGCCGTCCCCGACGTTCGCCGGCAGCATCCCCACCTGGCGCAGCCACTCGCGGGCGAAGGCGATGGCCTCGTCGTCCGCGGGCAGGTCTCCCTCCGGGATCTCCTGTGACGAGATGAACTGGGTCAGACCGGGCGTGATGAAGACATCGCCGCCCTCGCCCGACGCGGAGTACGTACCGCCGCCCTGGTCCTCGATGTCGCCCTCCACGCCCAGTTTGGCCACGATCTCCTTGGCCTGGTCGGCGTCCAGCGTCGGGTAGGTCATCGCGTACACCGGTGCTTCCTTCGGCACGCGGTCGAGCGCGCCGGAGAACGTCGACTCCAGCTCGAAGACGAACCCCTGCTGGTTCATCGTCGGCAGGTCGGCGGGCGGCAACTCCGCCGCGACCTCCGACGATCCGCCCGCGGCCGGGGTGCTCTCGGGGGTGTCCTGCGCGAACACCGGCGACGCGACGCCGAGCGCGAGCGCCGCGCTCAGCGCGAGCGCGGGCAACCGGCTGGAATGACGCTTGAGGCCCAAGGTCATGCAATATGTCCTTTCCGTGTCGGGTGACGACCCGGTTCCGGGTCTGCTCAGACTTGAACCGGGTCGACTTCGATGATGCGGCGCAGCTCGACGATCTGGTCGCGCAGCAACGCCGCCTTCTCGAACTCGAGATCCCGGGCCGCCGTCTTCATCTGCGACTCGAGATCCTTGATCATGCGTGTCAGCTCATTGCGCGGAATCTGCGCGATCACGCCCGGCGCGCCGTTGTCGGCGGCCTGGTACTGCGCGCTCTCCTCGGCGACGGCGCGAACGCGGTCGGTGAGGTCCTTGATCTGCTTGACGATGCCGCGCGGCTGGATGCCGTGCTGCTCGTTGTACTGGACCTGGATCTCGCGCCGGCGGTACGTCTCGTCGATCGCAGCCTGCATCGACCGGGTCATGGTATCCGCATACATGATGACCAGGCCATCGACGTGCCGCGCGGCCCGGCCGATCGTCTGGACCAGCGATCCCTCGGACCGGAGGAAACCCTCCTTGTCCGCGTCAAGAATCGCAACCAGCGACACTTCCGGCAAGTCGAGGCCCTCGCGCAGGAGGTTGATGCCGACGACGACGTCATGCACGCCCAGCCGGAGGTCCCGCAGGATCTCGATCCGCTCGAACGTGTCGATCTCGCTGTGGAGATAGTGCGTGCGGATGCCCATCTCCTTCAGGTAGTCGGCGAGGTCCTCCGCCATGCGCTTGGTCAGCGTCGTGATCAGCGCGCGCTCGCCGCGACTCACGCGCGTGTTCACCTCGGCCATCAGGTCGTCGATCTGGCCCTTCGTCGGCCGCACCGAGATCGCCGGGTCCAGCAGGCCGGTCGGGCGGATCACCTGTTCGACGACGCGCGACGAGTGCTCGAACTCATACGGCCCCGGCGTCGCGGAGACGAAGACCGCCTGGTCGATCATCTTCTCGAACTCGGGGAATGTGAGCGGCCGGTTCTCCTTCGCCGACGGCAGCCGGAAGCCATACTCGACGAGCACGTCCTTGCGCGAGCGGTCGCCGCCGAACATGCCCCGCACCTGTGGCAGCGTAATGTGCGACTCGTCGATGATCATCATGTAGTCGTCGGGGAAATAGTCGAGCAGCGTCGACGGCTGGTCCCCGAACTTCCGGCGCGAAAGGTGCATCGAGTAGTTCTCGATGCCGGCGCAGTAGCCGGCCTCCTGAATCATCTCGATGTCGTACATCGTTCGCTGTTTCAGCCGCGCCGCCTCCAGCACCTTGCCCTGCCCATCGAGTTCCTTGAGCCGGTCCTCCAGCTCCTGCTCGATGTCCTTGATCGCCACCTTCATCATGTCGTTGGTGGTCACGAAGTGCTTCGCGGGGTAGATTGCGATCTCCTCGCGCTCGGTCAGCAGCTCACCGGTCAGCGGGTCGACCTCGACGATGCGCTCGACCTCGTCGCCGAAGAACTCGATGCGGACGGCGATCTCCTCGTAGGCCGGGAAGACCTCCAGCGTGTCGCCCCGCACGCGGAACGAGCCGCGCACCAGCGTCATGTCGTTGCGGTCGTACTGGATGTCGACCAGATGCCGCAGCACCTTGTCGCGCCGCACCTGCTCGCCCCGCCGCAGCGAGACGAGCGTCTTGGCGTACTCCTCCGGCGTGCCGAGGCCGAAGATGCAGGAGACCGAGGCGACGATCAGCGTGTCTCTCCTGGTCAGCAGCGACCGCGTCGCGGCGTGCCGCAGCTTGTCGATCTCCTCGTTGATGTCGGCGTCCTTCTCGATGAAGGTGTCGGTCCGCGCGACATACGCCTCCGGCTGGTAGTAGTCGTAGTAGGACACGAAGTACTCGACGGCGTTCTTGGGAAAAAACTCCTTGAACTCGGCGTAGAGCTGTGCGGCGAGGGTCTTGTTGTGGGCGAGGACGAGCGTCGGGCGGTCGATCTCCTGGATGACGTTCGCCATCGTGAACGTCTTGCCGGAGCCGGTGACGCCGAGGAGCGTCTGGAAGCGGTCTCCCGCCTTGATGCCTTCGGTCAACTCGGCGATGGCTTTGGGCTGGTCTCCCGTGGGACGGAGGTCGGAAACGATCTCGAACTTTGGCATGGTGCCTCCGTGGGAACGCAAATCAACTCAAGTGTTCTAGTATACCGGGTTCTGGCCGGCCAGATGCGAACCCGACATTCGGAGCGCAGCGAAGCGAGAGCACGTCAAAAAAGCGCCCCACGCCCATGTGTTAGCGCTCCTGGGCGGCCCTGATGGCGGATTCTGGCTCGTTCGGAGTGGTCTCCTCGTCCGTCGTTTCCGGCTCCTCATCGCGGACATCGTCCTCAGCCGGTTCGACGGGTTCCGCGTCCGCCTCGGCCACGTCGGCCGGCGCGATGTCCGCCGGCTCCTCGACGACGGCGACGGGCTCGGCGGGGGCAACCGCGGCGGTCAGCGGCGGCTCCGGCAGCTCCAGCCGGTAGATCTCGGACTCCGCCTCCCCGAGGCTCATGATCTCGTCGATGTGGCGGGTCGCCCAGCGCTGCCCGGAGAAGGGGAGCCGCGACGTCGCCTCGTCGCGGTCGAACCACGCGCAGTCGCGGAAGTCGTCGCCCAGAGAGACGGGCGCCTGCGGGCTGACGTTTACCGCGAAGACCGGCGCCAGCACGAGCACGTCACGCGATTCGTCGTAGAACTGGTTGACGTAATCCGCGGAATAGACCGCGCTGACGTTGAGCCCGGCCAGCTCCTTGACGGTGCGTCGAATCGCGTCGAACGTCGTCTCCTGTGTCCCGATCTGCGAGTGGAACGCCTGCCAGGTGTGCGGCATCGCGACGTCCGCGCGGCGCTGGAGCAGCAGGAACTGTACGCGCGCGTTCAGACGCCGAAAGACATACACATCGACGATATCCGAAACGACCTGCGGCATGCGTGAGCGTCTCCCGTGGGGCAGTGACCGGCTGCGGAAGGCGTCCCGCGCCCGCCAGCGTGGTGTGAGCGCGCCTGGAGCGGCTCAGCGGCGATTGCGGAACCAGCGGCGGACCTCGTCCAGGGGCGAGGGGCCGCTGCGGTCGATCTCGATCGTCCGGCCCCGCCACATCTGCGAGCCCGGCGCGTCCGGCCGGCGCCACCGGCTGATGTACGGCCAGAATAGGGCCACCATCGCCAGGATGACGACGGCGCGCGTCAGGAGCGGGGAGAGATCGCTGATGAGGACGGCGACGATCGCCAGCACCACCGCCGTAAGCAGGGGTGCGGCCGTCAGCCAGCGCTCCGCGGTCGCCCCGATCGATGTGCCCGGCAGCCGCTTGCCGAGGCCGGTCCCGCGCGGGCGGCGAGGCCGGCGGAAGGGCGTCGGCGGGGGCAGCGGCTTCTCTGCCTGCGCCCGCGTCAGGATCTCCTCGATCTCTGCCTCCAGGCGCGACTGACGCGGCGGCTGCTTGTTGTTGTCGGCGTCATTGGTGGATGTGGGCATGGGCTTTGGGCGTATGCTGGGTACGAGACCGATCGCGTCTCCACGCCCGGTGCGTGGTAGCTCCAATGGTACCCTACATACCTGCGAGCGACGCTGTTGCGTCGCCTTCCTGTTCGAACTTCCGACGCTCACCGGCGTCCACAAGATTTGGGCCATGCCGCGCAACCAGTTTCGCTGTAACGTCATCGACCACCGGGGCACCGTCAGCTTCCTTGCGCCCGCGCATGGGCTGAAGGTCATCGCCGCGGCGCTCGCCCATGGCGCCGACGACGTCCAGCAGCTCCTGCGGGTGGCGCGCACCTTCGATGCGGCCTGGGCGGACGGCGTCCGCCGGGAACTGCACATTTTCGATGAGCACAATGTCGACAGCGTCGGCGCGTCGTTCGAGGCCGCCGTCCAAGTCGATGAGGAGCGCAGCCACCGCGCCTTCCGCGTAATCGACGGCGTGACCCGGCGACACAGCATGGAGCCCGCCCGCCTGGGACTGGTGGTATTCAACTTCAAGGAGCACCGCATCATCCAGATCCACAACAACTACGACGATCTGGATCGCAGGGGCCGTGGTCGCATTCGCGCCGACGGCCGCCCCACCGACAAGCTCTTCTACTACGAGCTCCCCGCCGACTGGGCGCTCGTCCCGTAGACAACACGTCAAATAACGCGTCACTGTGGTGGTTCGTGGCGGTAGGGGAGGGATTGAACGCGCTCACCCACCCAAAAGGTCGGGCTCCTGTGGCGCGTTCAATCCCTTCCGTCGCAGCGCCGGCCGCTCACCCACCAGGGGCGGGCGTACGGCGGAGGAATCCTGCGCGAAGCGTCTTTAGTGACCGCCTTGGTCACAACCATTCGCCTTCTACCCAACATCCCGTCATTCCGACCGAACGCGAAGAATCCCGTGCGACGCACATCCCAACTGGTAGGGGCGGAGCTTGTGTCCGCCCGACGCCCGAAGGGCGTATCCGACCCTATACACCCATTACGTGGCCACCTGGCAGCCTTCCATAACGCTGCGAAGGCTGCCAGGTTTCAGAACCACCGTGGCAGCCTTCATTTCCCCGCCATCTCAACGAAAACGGCCAAGGCTGCCACCGGCCACGTTGATTGCGTTGGCAACCTGACAATAACGAACAAAACGGGAGGGCACGACGCCCTCCCGCCCCGAACCTGCCACACGTCCACCATGGCAAGACCGGCTAGTGCTTGCTCTCGTGCGCCCGGAAGCCGAAGAGACCGAGTCCGGCTATCACCAGCGCGATCGCGCCGCCCAGGTAGAGGATGTTCCGGTCGCCCTGCCAGTCCACGACCTTCCCCAGGAACGTCACGCCGAGCAGCACCACCACGACGCCGATCAGCTTCGACTTGAGTTGGTCGAGGTCCGTGATGCGGAGCCAGTCGGGCAGCCTCACGTCGGAATCGACGAAGAGCTGGAAGAACCCGATCGAGACGATGTACAGCACCGTCGCCAGCAGGAACGCGTCGGTGGTCTCAACCAGCAGCAGCGTCAGATGCTTCAGCCCGTCCTCGTCCGGTCGGCCGTAGGTGATGGCCTCCCAGATCGAGATCAGCACCATCACCAGCCCGTAGAGGTAGATTGCCGCCGCCGACAGCGCCGTTCCGACGATGGCGAACAGCGCGAAGAAGCGGCTCGGCGAGGCCGCGCCCGCCAGTGCCCGATGCACCCGCTCGTTATCGATTCCGGCAAGGTCCGGTTCGTACCCGTCCCCCTCGCGAGCGTGCTCAGCCACGGCGGCGGCGACCGTCCTGCTGGCGCCGCTTGCCGAGACCACCGAGGAACATGCGGCTCATCGATTCGCCGATGTTCTCCTTCTGCAGGCTCTCGTTGCTGTCCAGCCCCTGCTCGGCGGAGCGCTTCGGCACCGACTCGGCGCGCGCCCGCTGGTCCTGCGCCTCGGTGAAGAAGGTGTGGATGCGCTCGCGGGCGGCCTCCTCGTCGGGATCGGCGAGGTCGGCGCGGAACGCCTCCAGGGTGTCGATCATCTGCCCGATCCAGCGGGAGAGGGCCGCGCGGTTGGTCATCGAGATGTCGCGGTGCATCTCCGGGCTCCCGAGCGCCAGGCGCGTCGTGTCCCTGAAGCCGGTGGAGGCCAGCGTCCGCATGTCGCGCCACGACTGGTCCGCGGTCGCCGTGCGCACCAGCGCCGCCGCGACCACCATCGGCAGGTGGCTGATGCCCGCCACGTAACTGTCGTGCTCGGCCGGATCGGCGAAGAACGCCTCGGCGTCGACCGCCGCGATCAGGCCCAGCACGTTGCGGATCGCCGGCTCGCTCGCCGTCACCCCGGGGCTGACCACCCACGTGGCGCCCTGGAAGAGGTCGGCCGACGCCCCCTCCAGGCTTTCCGACTTCCCGGCCATCGGATGGCCGCCGACGAAGGAGATATGCGGCGGCAGCGATTTGGCCCACTCCAGCACATCGCTCTTCGTCGACCCCGTGTCGGTGACGATCGCGCCATCCTTGAGGTTCGGGCCAATGTCCTCGAACACCTGCTTCATGGCGCCGACGGGCGTCGCGATGATCACCACGTCGGCGTCCTTGACCGCATCGGTCAGCGACCACGAACTGTCGTCGACCGCGCCCAGCCGCTTCGCCAGGTTCTGCTTGTCGATGTCCTGGTCGAAGCCGGTCACCCGCAGCGCGTTGCCGTTCCCGGCCGACCAGCGTCGCAGGGCCATGCCGATCGATCCGCCGATCAACCCGAGGCCGACAATCGTGATGTGCTGCATGGAATGGTGCTCCTCACCCGCTACTGGTCGTGTACGGCCTACGGCACGTACTCGGTGACGTCGATCTCGCGGATCCAGCCTTCCTCACCGTCCTCGGTGCGGAACTTCATCCAGCGATCGCCATCCTCCGCCGGATCCTCCGTCGGCGCGTCCTCATCGAGATATTGGAGGGGTTGCTCGGGCGTGATCACGCCGACCGGCTCGAACTCGCGCCCCGGTCCGGAGCGGAAATTCACGCTGCCGGAGCTGTTCAGCTGGTAGTCGGGCTTGAACGCATCGCTCGCCGGCGTCGGGGTGGTCGCCACGGTGGGCTTCGGGGTCGGCGCGACGGTCGGCTTGGCGGCCTCGGTCGGCTTCGCCTGCGCCGCCGCCTGCGCCGCCGCCGTGGGCTCTGCCGCATGTGTCGGCGGCGGCGGGATCGTCTCGCCCCGTGCGACGAAGTCGCCGAAGAAGTCGTCAAGCGAGGCATAGATGACGGAGAAGCTGCCGACGCAGACGGCGATCGTCAACGCCATCGAGATGCCAATCATGATGCCGGCCCTGCGCGAGCGCTGTCGCAGCCGGTGATTCAGTCCGGGATCGGTCATGGGCCCTTTCTCGGCACTTTTGGAAACGCCCGGTGGGAAATGGACAAGCAAAAGCGCTGTGGGTTCACGGAAGTCGGATGGTGTCCGCGTGGGCGGCACGCCCGGCGCAAGAACCACCAATTTATAGCACGCTTGGGACGGTCGGACGGTTCCCCGATCGTTGAATTTCGGCGCAACTAATGGTATAGTAAGGGTGTAACCGAACTCGGTGGGATCAAACGTGGGCCCACGCCCGCGTTTCTTGTTGTTCGGCGGACGAGCCGCCGCCCCTCAGCCCACTCCGTTCCTTTTCATGTGTTGATTGTGTATAGCAGAGCAGGAGGTGCGCGCGATGAAGAGTGATCTCTACACCGCGATCGCCCAGATTGCAGCCGAGCGCGGCATCCCTCGGGAGGCCGTTCTGAGCTCCGTGCAGCAGGCGTTGACGTCCGTCTACAAGAAGACGGTCGGTTCCGAAGAGGATGTGCGCGTCGAGCTCGATCAGGCGACCGGCGAGATGCAGGTCGTCGTGGTCAAGACGGTGGTCGAGGAGGTGTCCGATCCGGACCTCGAGATCAGCGTCGAGGACGCGCGGACATACTCGCCGGCGCCGATCCTGGGCGACGAGATCAAGATCGTCCGCACGCCGGAGAATTTCGGCCGCATCGCGGCGCAGACGGTCAAGCAGGTGGTCCACACACGCATCCGCGACTTCGAGCGCGAGACCGTCTACAAGGAATACCAGGACAAGGAGGGCGAGGTCCTCAGCGGCGTCGTCCAGCGCGCGGACAATCGCGCGGTGATCATCGAGCTCGGCAAGGCCGAGGCCGTGATGCCCGCCCGCGAGCAGGTCCCGACCGAGCGCTACCGGCCCAATCAGCGGCTCAAGGTGCTGCTGACCGAGGTCAACGCCCATGCGCGCGGCCCGCAGCTCATCGTCTCCCGCTCGGACGCCCGGCTGATCCGCCGTCTCTTCGAGCAGGAGGTGCCGGAGATTCAAAGCGGCGCCGTCGAGATCATGGAGATCGCCCGCGAGCCGGGCCTGCGCTCCAAGGTCGCCGTCGCCGCCCGCCAGGAGAAGGTCGACCCCGTCGGCTCCTGCGTGGGCGTCCGCGGCGTCCGCATCCAGAACATCGTCAACGAGCTTTACGGCGAGAAGATCGACGTGATCGAATGGTCGCCGGACGTGGCGACGTTCATCTCGAACGCGCTGAGCCCCGCCAAGCCGACGAACGTGTCGCTCGATGAGTCGGGCGACCAGCGCGTGGCGACGGTGATCGTCCCGAGCGACCAAATGTCGCTGGCGATCGGCAAGGAGGGGCAGAACGCCCGCCTCGCCTACAAGCTGACGGGCTGGCGCATCGACATCAAGGGCCCCGAGTCGCTGCTGGAGGCGGGCGAGGACTTCTTCCGCCAGGCGCGCGAATCGGCCGCCGGCATGATGCCCGACTTCTCCTGGCAGGGTCGCCAGCCGCGCGCCGTGCAGGCGGACGGCATGGTGTCCATCAGCGGCAAGTCCTACGGGCCGCTATCCGAGGACCTCATTCGCCGCCAGGTCGATGTTGACATCCAGAACGATGTCGTCGAGGTCTACTACGACCGCGAGCTCCGCGCGCGGTTCGACCAGCAAACGGGCGAGCGCCTGCCGCTGGACGAGGCGGAAGACGCCCGGTTTGGGAATGTCTCCGCGGCGGGTGAGCTCACGACCTGAAAGGAGGCGTAGATCCAGAGATGCCTCACTCAGGACTCGCACCCACACCTGCACAGCAGTCGCGGAAGCGGTCCCGGTCCGGGCCGCGTCCGAAACACGTTCCCCACCGGACCTGCGTCGTCTGCCGTGAGCAGGACGCCAAGCGGACGCTGACACGTATCGTCCGCACCCCGGAAGGGTCGATCGAGGTCGATCCTTCCGGCCGCAAGAATGGGCGAGGCGCTTATCTTTGCGACAAGCAGGCGTGCTGGGAGCGCGCAACGACGACTCCCGTCTTGGCACGCGCACTGAAGGCGGACATGACGCCCGACGTGATCACATCTTTGAAGGAATATGCCGCTGGCTTGCATCTGAGTGCAGGAGTCGACGAACCAACGGTAGATTCGAAGGAGCCAGCAATATGACCGACACACTAGGACGCGGTACCCGCCGGGGCGGCGGAAGCAAACGTGGACGACGGGGTGGCGGAGGCGGCGCTCGTACGGTCGCCGTCAAGCGGGCTGCTCCGGTCGTTCGCGAGCCGATCACCCTCCCGGCCGTGCTCTCGGTTTCGGAGCTCGCCGAGCACCTCGAGACCTCCGGGATCGAGATCATCCGCGAGCTGATGAAGCTCGGGATTATGGCCAACCTCAACCAGCAGGTCGACTACGACACCGCGGCGCAGGTCGCCACGTCGCTCGGTTGGGAGACCAGCGAGGCCGATTCCGAGGTCAAGTCCAAGGTCGCGGACTTCGAGAGCCGGCGGCTTGAGAACGACGCCGATCCGGACTCTCGCCCGCGCCCGCCCGTGATCACGATCATGGGCCACGTCGACCATGGCAAGACCCGCCTGCTCGACTCCATCCGGTCCACGAACGTGGCGGCCGGTGAGGCCGGCGGCATCACCCAGCACATCGGCGCCTACCAGATCGAGACGCAGGGCCGCAAGCTCACCTTCCTCGACACTCCCGGCCACGAGGCGTTCACCGCCATGCGCGCCCGCGGCGCTCAGGTCACCGACATCGCGGTGCTCGTCGTCGCCGCCGATGACGGCGTGATGCCCACGACGCGCGAGGCGATCGCCCACATCAAGTCGGCCAACGTGCCGATGGTCGTGGCCGTCAACAAGATCGACCTGCCGACCGCCAACCCCGATCGCATCAAGCAGCAGCTCTCCGAGCTCGAGGTGATGCCGGAGGAGTGGGGCGGCGACGTCCCGTTCGTCGAGGTTTCGGCGAAGGAACGGCTCGGCATCGACGACCTGCTGGAGGTCCTCCTCCTCGTCGCCGACGTCAATGAGCTCAAGGCCAACCCGCTGAAGGCCGCGCAGGGCGCGGTGATCGAGGCGAAGGTCGATGGCAGTCGTGGCCCGGTGGCGACGCTCCTTGTCCAGAGCGGCACACTGAACCTGCGCGACGTCGTCGTCGCGGGCACCACGTGGGGCCGCATCAAGGCCATGTTCGACGACCGCGGCAAGCGGATTCGCCGGGCCGGGCCGAGCACGCCGGTCGAGATCATGGGCCTCATGGAGGTGCCGGAGGCCGGCGACAGCTTCATCACCTTCGAGGACGAGAAGGCCGCACGCCAGCTCTCCGAGCAGCGAACCGCCCAGCGGCGGATCGAGCAGCTCAGCGAGAACCGGCCACTCAAGCTGACCGACCTCTACGACCAGGTGCAGGAAGGCAAGACGGCCGAGCTCCGCGTGATTCTCAAGGCTGACGTCCAGGGCACGCTCGGCGCGATCCAGAACGCGCTGCTCAAGCTCAATGAGACGACCGAGCAGGGCGTGCAGCTCTCGATCCAGCTCGCGGCGACGGGCGCGATCTCCGAATCGGACATCAACCTCGCCGCGACGACGCAGAGCATCGTCATTGGCTTCAACGTCCGGCCCGACGTGGCCGCCAAGCGCGCCGCGGACGCTGCGGGCATCGACGTTCGCTTCTACACGATCATCTACGAGCTGATCGACGAAGTGAAGAAGGCGATGACCGGCCTCCTCGCTCCGGTGTTCGAGGACGTCACCGATGGCTACGCCGAGGTGCGGGAGACCTTCAAGCTCCCGAGCAACGACGTCGTCGCCGGTCTGTATGTGCTCGATGGCAAGATCTTCCGCAACTCTCGCGCACGCGTGCTCCGCAGTGGTACCGTGATGTTCGAGGGTGGGATCAAGTCACTGAAGCGATTCAAGGACGATGTCCGCGAGGTCGCGGCCGGCTACGAGTGCGGCATGGGGCTCGACGGGTTCAACGACCTCCAGGTCGGCGACCAGATCGAGTTCCTGCACCGCGAAGAGGTTGCCCGGACCTAGCGTCCGGCACCCCGGCTGTGGCTGACAGACAGATACGAGTACAATCGTGACACGACGAACACGACAGGTCGGCGAGCTTCTCCGCGAGGAGCTCACCGACATCATCCGCCGCGAGGTCAAGGACCCGCGGATCGGATTCATGAGCGTCACCAACGTGGATGTCACGCCCGACATCCGGTCGGCGCGGGTGTACATCAGCGTGCTCGGGACCGACGCGGAGCGCGAGGACACACTCTCCGCCCTTCGCTCCGCGTCGAAGTTCATTCGGTTTCACCTGAAGCCGCGCCTTCGCATGCGGCAGATACCTGAGCTCGAATTTCGGGATGATCGCTCGATGGAGTATGCCCAGCATATCTCCGAAACGCTCCGAGAGCTGCGGGAGAGAGACGAGGCCTTCCGGCGTAGCCATCCCCAAGCCACGGACGACGCGTCTGCCGAGGTGAAGGAGACGGAATGACCGCTGGGTGGAAGCTGGACGTGAAGGCGGCCAACGAGGCGTTGACGGTCCTCAAACAGGCCACATCGATCCTCATGCCCACGCACCAGAATGTCGATGCCGATTCGCTGGCCTCCGTGCTGGCGATGATGCACGCGCTGCGCCAGCACGGCATCGAGGCTCGTCCCATGATCAGCGACGGCGTCCTGCCGCATTCCCTGGAGTTCCTGCCCGGGATCGACAACGTCCTGCTCTATGGCCGTGACGAGGTGCCGGCGTATGACCTGCTGCTCCTCGTCGACTGCTCCGACCGCTACCGCCTGGGCACGTTCTACCGTGACGATCCGACCCGCGTCGACGGCAGCGTGCCGATGGTCAACATCGACCACCACATCACCAACGACCGGTTCGGCGTCGTCAACATCGTCGAGCCCGCCGCCGCCGCGGCCTGCGAGATCGTGACCGACATCCTCGCGGTGTGGGGCACGGTCCTCACCGTCGACATCGCACAGTGCCTGCTCGCCGGCATCTACGGCGACACGCTCGGCCTGCGCACGGAGTCGACCACCTCCCGCACTATGCGGACGGCGGCCGACCTCGTCGACGCCGGCGCGAACCCCGTGCCGATCGTCGACGCGCTCTTCCGGCTCAAGCCGGCCTCGTCGGTCTGTCTGTGGCAGCGGGCGCTCAGCAACGTCCAATGGACTGGAGCGTTGATCTGGACCGAGCTGACGGAGGCGACGTTCGCCGAATGCGGCGCCCAGCCGAGCGAGGCCGAGGGCATGGTCAACTTCCTGGCCGGCACGGAGGGCTCCCGCGCGGCGGCGATGCTCTATGCCAACGAGAACGGCTGGCGCGTCAGCATGCGCAGCCTGCCGGTCGATGTCGATGTCGCCGCGATTGCCGCGGAGTTCGGTGGCGGCGGTCACCCGCGCGCGGCCGGTCTCCAGATCGAGGGCGGCGAGGCGGAGAAGATGGCATTCCTCGAACGGGTGGCCGAGTTGATCGCCGAGCGACCCGAAGGCGCGGTTGCGTCCTGATTCTCATCTCTTGATGGCCCTGTCATGACCAAACGTGCAACGCGAGGGCTCTACCACGGCTACCTCGTGATCGACAAAGCGGCCGGCTGGACGAGCCACGACGTGGTGGGCCGCGTCCGTCGCCTGCTCGGCGAGCGCCGCGTGGGCCACGCCGGCACGCTCGATCCCGCGGCGGTGGGCGTGCTCCCGATCGCGGTCGGGTTGGCGACGCGAACGGTTGAGTACCTCTCCGAATCTCGCAAGGCGTACGTGGCCGACGTGACGTTCGGGGTGACGACGGACTCCGCCGACATCGATGGCGTCGTGACCGGCGTTGCCCCGGCCGATCACCTGACCGGCGAGGCCGTCGCCACGGCGCTGCGGGGCTTCGAGGGCGACCAGATGCAGGTGCCGCCCATGCACTCCGCGATCAAGGTCGGCGGCGAGCGTCTCTACCAGCTCGCGCGCCGCGGCGAGGCGCTCGAGGTCGCGCCGCGGCCGGTCACCATCCATCGCATCGAGCTGCGGGACTGGGCGCCGCCGGTCGCGACCATCTTCGTGGCGTGCTCGAAGGGGACGTACATCCGGTCGCTGGCCCGCGATCTCGGCGATGCGGTCGGGACCGGCGCCTACATGTCGAACCTCGTGCGCGTGCAGACCGGCCCCTTCACCCTGGAGGACGCCGTGCGGGTGGACGAGCTTCCGGACCTGCTCGCGCAGGAGACCTGGGAGAGGATCGCCTATCATCCCGATGCCGTCCTGCACGACTGGCCGGCGATCGTGGTCGATGCCCAACACGCCGTCTTCTGGCGACAAGGCAAGCCGATACCGGGCGCGGGTGCCCGGGGGCACGTCAGGGTGTACGATGCCTCGGGCGAATGGCTCGGCGTCGGCCGCGCGGACGACGATGGAACACTCGTGCAACCGGTGAAGGTCGTGGCGGAAGAATGAGAGAGCGGCAGCGTGGCTGAGCGAGTCTTTACGAGCATGGGGGCGGTGCACGCCGAGGCGTCGGTCGTGACGATCGGCGCGTTCGATGGCGTCCATCGCGGCCATCAGCACATCCTGCGGCTGGCGCGTGATCGGGCGACGGCGCTCGGCGCGCGGCTGGTCGTGGTGACCTTCGAGCCCCTGCCGGGGCAGGTGTTCGCGCCGGACCGCTTTCCCGGCCGCGTGGTGACCAATGCCCGGCGGCGCGAGCTGCTGGAGGCACGGGGCGCCGACGTGATCGTCGAGCTGCCGTTCTCGCTCGAGATGGCGAAGGAGACCGCCGAGGAGTTCATGGCGGAGCTGGCCGGGATCGGGCCGGTGCGCGAGCTCTGGATCGGCAGCGATTTCGCCCTCGGACACAAGCGGCTCGGCACGGCGAGCCGGCTGGCGGAGATCGGCGAGCCGCTGGGTATCGACGTGCGGGCCGTCCCCCGCGTCGATCTCGGGGGCGAGGACCTCAGCAGCACCGCCATCCGGCGGGCGATCGCCGCCGGGCAGGCCGACGTTGCGGCGCGGCGGCTGGGGCATCGCTTCCGCGTCGAGGGCACCGTCGAGCACGGAGCGCAGATCGGCCGTCAGATCGGCTTTCCGACGGCCAACGTGACCCCGCCCGTCGGCCTCGTGGCGCTGCCGGACGGCATCTACGCCACGCTCGCCTGGGTCGCGGGGGAGCACACGGTGTACCCGGCGATGACCTACATCGGCACGCGGCCCGCGCTCAACACCGGCCAGCGGGCGATCGAGACCCATCTCTTCGACTTCGATGGCGATCTGTACGGCAGGACGCTGGTCACCGAGTTCGTGCAGCACCTGCGGCCGGACGCCAACTTCCCGAGTGTCGAGGCGCTCGTGGAGCAGCTTGGGCGGGACGAGGAGATGGCCCGGACCGTGCTGGCACCGGTCCTGCAAGAGCGGGTGTCAACGGGCCTGGCGCGTTGAAAACCGCGTCATTTCGTGGTAATTTTGACCAGTGTCGCCGGTGGCGTAGCGTCGGACTCTGGTGCCGACTTTTTTGTATGCCCCGCACACGGTACTGACAGTTCAGGAGGCAAGCTATTTCCAGACCAGTTCAAACGCGCGTCAACGAGCGGATTCGGATCCGCGAGGTGCGGCTCATCGACGACGAAGGTCGCCAGATCGGGATCATCCCCACGCGGGAGGCACTCGAGATGGCCCGGGAGCGCGGGCTCGACCTCGTTGAGGTTGCCCCGAACGCGTCCCCGCCCGTTTGTCGATTGATGGACTATGGAAAATTCCGGTACGAACAGAGCCGGAAAGAGCGCGATTCCCGTCGCAATCAGCACGTCATTAAGCTCAAAGAGGTCCGGATCGAACCGAAGATTGGCGATCACGACCTCGAAACCAAGGGTCGCGCCGCGGCCCGGTTTTTGGATGCCGGGGATAAGGTGAAGCTGACGGTCCTCTTCCGTGGCCGTTCCATTACCCATCCGGAACTGGGGAAAGAACTCCTCGAGCGTTTGGCTGTGCAGCTGCGAGATCACGGGGTGATCGAGCAGGGTGCCCGCATGGAAGGACGAACCATGACGATGCACCTTGCGCCGCTCCGCCAGAGAGCCGAGTCGTCGGATAGAGAGGATCAGCAACAAGGTGAGCAAGGTCAAGAAGGTTAAACTCAAGACGCATAAGGGTGCCCAGCGCCGCTTCAAGGTGACGGCGACCGGCAAGATCATGCACGCCAAGGGCATGAAGAGCCACAACCGCCGCAAGAAGTCTGCGCGCGTCAAGCGGCAGTTCGACCGCATGCTGGTCATGAACGACGCCAGCGTCAAGCGGGTCAAGCGTCTGCTGCCCTACGGCGCCTAATCGACTATCAGGTTTCGTGTACTGAGGAAGACAGACCAATGGCCCGAGTGAAGCGTGGTGTGGCCGCGCACCGCCGTCATCGCAACGTGCTGCAGCAGGTGAAGGGACACCGCGGCACCCGCAATCGTCTCTACAAGCGCGCCAACGAGTCGCTGATGCATGCCCTGCAGTATGCCTACCGCGACCGCCGCAACCGCAAGCGCGCCATGCGCCGGCTGTGGATCCAGCGCATCAACGCCGCCAGCCGCCTCAACGGCATGCCCTACAGCACACTCGTCCACGGCCTGACCCTGGCGGGCGTCGCCGTCGACCGCAAGATCCTCGCGGACCTCGCGGTGCGTGACGAAGAGGCGTTCGCCGCAATCGCCCAGGTTGCGAAGAACGCGCTGCCGGCCGCCTAGGCGAACCGGACACATTCGCTTGACCACGCACCACGAGGTCCGCGAGGATCTTGCGGTCGACGGCGACGCCCGCCAGGGTCAGGCC
>DATLHE010000158.1:0-2812 GCA_035540335.1 Thermomicrobiales bacterium
GCCCGAGGCCCGGGGCCGGGGGATCGCGACGCGCCTCATCGCCGCCGCGCTCGATCACTGCCGCGCCGCGCCGGGCGTCCGGCAGGCGCACATCTCGGTGAACGCGGACAACGCCGCCGCACTGCACGTCTACAAGGCGGCAGGATTCGTCGCGTGGGGTCGCGAGCCCCGCGCCATCGCCCTCCCCGACCGCTTCGACGACGAGATCCACATGGCGCTGATGTTGGACACGCAAGACACCGTAGGGGCGACGTGTTTGGCATCGTAGGAAAAGGCCCGGGGATTGAACGCGCTCAGCACCCAAAGGGTCGACCCCGCGAATGCGCGTTCAATGCTCTCCCGCTGCGCCGGTGTCGCCCGCGCCATACGGCCCTCGTCCCGCCGTCGTCGCCGCGCACCCCGAAAGGTGCGCGTTCGATGCCGCGAAGCGGCCCATGAGACGGGAGGACACAGGATCCTCCCCTACCACATACCACGCGAATTCCGGGTAGCATGAGAAACGGCCCGAGAGGCCGCACACGCACACGCCATTACCCAGGGAGAGGCAGCACATGACCCAAGGTGCCCAGAAACCGACGCCGGACCAGTTCACCGACGCCACGTGGGACGACATCCTTCCGCTCTACCAGGAGCTCGTCAATCGCCCGCTCGATCCCGGCAACACGGTGGCGATCGAGGCCTGGCTCAACGACTGGAACGACCTCGACACCGCCATCGCCGAGGCCAGCAGCGTCGCCAACGTCGAGGCTTCCCGCGACACCGAGGATCCGGTCAAGGAAGAGGCCTACCTCCGCTTCTCCGGCGACATCGGGCCGAAACGCGCCGAGCAGGTCGTCCGCCTCGCCAACAAGCTCCTCGACAGCGGCTACACCCGGCCCGATCTGGAGACCACGCTGCGCCGCTTCCGCACCGACCGCGACATCTTCCGCGAGGAGAACGTCCCGCTCCAGCAGGAGCTCCAGAAGCTCAACAGCCAGTACAACAAGCTCAGCGGCGGCATGACGGTGCGATGGAACGGCGAGGAGATTCCCCTGCCACGGCTCAACCCGTTCATGCTCGACCCCGACCGCGACACGCGCGAGCGGGCGTTCCGCCTCCAGTTCCAGCCCTACATCGAAAACCGCGAGACGCTGGCGGACATCTTCGACCAGCAGCTCGAGAAACGGCAGCAGGTCGCCCGCAACGCCGGCTTCGCGAACTATCGCGACTACGTCTTCGCCGACAAGTACCGCTACGACTACACGCCGGAGGACTGCTTCTCCTTCCACGACGCCGTCGAGCAGACCTTCGTGCCGGCGATCGCGCGACGCCATGAGGTGCGCAAGCAGCAGATGGGACTCGACACCCTGCGCCCCTGGGACACGGCGACCGACCCCTTCGGCCGGCCCGCGCTGCGCCCCTACGACACGATCGACGAGATGAACGCGAAGGCCGAGCAGATCTTCGCCCGGGTCGACCCCGACCTCGGCGAGCAGTTCGGCATCATGCGCCAGGAGGAGCTCCTCGACCTCGACAGCCGCAAGGGCAAGCGTCCCGGCGGCTTCTGCACCAGCTTCCCCTACCGCAAGCGGCCGTTCATCTTCATGAACGCCTCCGGGGTCGGCTCCGACGTGCGCACGCTGATGCACGAGGCCGGGCACGCCTTCCACGGCTTTGCCTCGTCCGACCTGCCGTTCATCTACCAGCGCATGTACGGCAGCGAGATGGCCGAGGTCGCCTCGATGTCGATGGAGCTGCTCTCCGCGCCCTACCTGCGGGCCTCCGAGGGCGGCTACTACGTGGACGGCGACTACACCCGCGCCCGCATCGAGCATCTGGAGGGCATCCTCGCCCTGCTCGCCTGGGTCGCCACCGTCGATTCGTTCCAGCAGTGGCTCTACACCGACCCCGCCGCCAGCGACCGCGACGCCCGCGACGCGAAGTGGCTGGAGACGTGGGCGCGCTTCGATCCCAACACCGACTGGAGCGGCCTCACGCCGGAACGCACCGCGCGCTGGCACAAGCAGCTCCACATCTTCCTCTACCCCTTCTATTACATCGAGTACGCCATCGCCCAGCTCGGCGCCCTGCAGGTCTGGCGCAACAGCCTGCACGACCACCGCAAGGCCGTCGCCGACTACCGCGCCGCGCTCGCGCTCGGCGGCTCCCAACCGCTGCCGGAGCTCTTCGGCGCCGCCGGCGCGCGGCTCATCTTCGACGGCGAGGGCATGGCCGAGCTGGTCACGCTGATCGAGGGCGAACTGGCATCGCTCGAGGCGATCTCCGCCTGATCCGTTCGCGTACACTTCGCGTCCTTGACGCCGTGGGCATGCCGGTCTATCCGGCATGCCCACGTCCTCCGAAAGGATCGCGCATGTCGACCGTGGCCCCCGATGACCTGAGCACCGCGACGTGGGACGACGTCGCCCGCCTCTACCAGCCGCTCCTCGACCGCCCACTGGATGTCGCCGATCCAGCCAGGATCGAACAGTGGCTGGCGGAGTGGAGCGCGCTAGACAGCGCGCTCACGGAGGCGTCCACCCTCGCCTTCTTCGCGTCCTCCGCCGACGCCAACGACGCGGAGAAGGAGGCCACCCACCTCCGCTTCGCGTCGGACATCATGCCGCGGCACGCGGAGATCGTCTCCACGCTCGCCGCGAAGCTGCTCGACACCGGCTACACCCGGCCTGTCCTGGAGACGACGCTGCGCCGCTTCCGCACCCGGCGCGATCTCTTCCGGCCCGGGAACACCCCGCTCAAGCAGCAGCTCGCCGAGCTCGACAACCGCTACACCAGCGTCTGCGGCAAGATGATGGTCGAGTGGGAGGGCGAA
>DATLHE010000159.1:0-4788 GCA_035540335.1 Thermomicrobiales bacterium
CCACTCGAACTCCAGATCCATTCCGCCATCCCAGTGTAGTTACAAGTGTAGCTACAATCGTCAAGCCCCGGTCTTGCGCACCGACGGCTCCGCCCGCGGCGCCCGCTCCCCCTCGCGGCGCTCCCACCCCGGTGCGAACAGCGGCAGGAAGTTCGTCACCTCGTACGGGTGCTTCTCCAGCTCTGCCCAGTTCAGGTCCACCCCCAGCCCCGGCCCGTCCGGGATCTGCAGCCGCCCATCGACGACCTCGGCGTGGCGGTCGACCAGCTCCCGCTCCCACGGCACGTTGAACTCGTCGAAGAGCTCCTGCGTCAGCAGGTTCGGGCACGACGCGCTGATCTGGATGCACGTCGCCGTCGAGATCGGCCCCTGCGCGTTGTGCGGCGCGACGGACGCGTAGAAGGCGTCCGCCATCGCGCAGACCTGCCGCGTGCGCCAGATGCCTCCCAAGCTGCCCGGCTCCGGCTGGATGATGTGCACGGCGTTGCGCGAGAGCAACTCCGCGTGCTGGTGGACGCTCGAGTAACTCTCGCCGGTCGCCACCGGCACCGCGATCTTGCGCGCGACCTCGACCGTGGCGTCGATGTTCTGGTGCGCCGTCGGTTCCTCGAACCACGTCGGCTCGAACTCGGCGATCCGCTCCCCGATCCAGACCGCCTCGCTCACGCTGAACCGGCTGTGCCCCTCGATCATGATCTGCACATCCGGCCCGACCGTCTCCCGCACGGCGCGGATGATGTCGAGGCTCAGGTGCCGGTCCTCTGGCGACATCGTCCGCCACGCCGCGCCGAAGGGGTCGAACTTCAGCGCCCGGTACCCCTTGGCGATCACCGCCTGCGCCCGCTCGGCGAACGATTCCGGCGTCCGCGGCCCGGCGTACCAGCCGTTCGCATACGTCGGCAGCGATTCGTGATAGCGGCCGCCGATGAGGTCGTAGATCGGGCGCCCGGTCACCTTGCCGATGATGTCCCAGCAGGCGACCTCGATCGCGCCGATCGCGGTCATGTGGACCTGCCCGCCTTCCGTATAGAGGTCGCGCGCCATGCGCTGCAGGATCGTCTCGACCTGGAAGGGGTCGAATCCCTGGAAGCGCGGCGTCAGCTCGTGGATCGCCGCCTCGGTCGTCTTCGCGAAGCCGTTGATCGTGCCCTCGCCGATGCCGTAGACGCCATCCTGGTCGGTGTCGAGGCGGACGAAGAGCCAGTTCTTCCACGGGTTGCCGACGATATACGTGGTCGCGCGCGTGATCTTCATGACGGATGCCTCCTGTGGGTGGGATTCGTGGCCGTCAGCATCGCCGAACCGGGCGCGCGGCACAAGACGGCGCGGCGCCCGGTGACCACCGCGCACAGGGCGCCCGACGGTGATCGTGACGTCATGCACCATTCAGGTCATATGCGATCCGGAATATACGCCGGAAAACGGGGAAATCGTGAACGCGGCTTCATCGATGGACCGACTCCACTGGCTCGGGGTCTGGTGCGATCCGGTGTCTGTCTGGCACAATGAGGCGGCGAACGAAACAGATGCTCGACGGCGAGGGGACACCGTTTGGCTGGGGCGGGGTCCGCTCATTCTGGGCCGTACGAACGCGCGTGGTGGAGGGAACGGGCAACATGGCGATGAGCATTGGCAAGACCGCGGGGCACCGGCTTCGCGGCGTCGACCGCCTGATGGCGACGGCGGCGAGCCTGATGGCCCGCCCCAAGGCTCATCGCTCGCACACCCCCGCGGTGCCCTCCCGTTGGCTCATCGAGCGCGGTCCGACCCGCGCGACCGCCGCGGTCGACGTCGTCGGCGGCTTCCCCGGCGCCGTCCGCGCCGCCAGCATGCTCACCCGCGCCGAGATGATCATCTCCGACCACTACCTCGTCGTCGGCGAGGGTACGTCCCACGGCTTCGCGCTCCCGCTCGCGGATGTGCTCGGCGCCGGGCTCATCCGCTCCGCCGCGCAGGCCACGCCAGGTCTCGTCGTCCGCTATCGCGAGGGCGACGCCGTGCGCATCTTCGGTGTGCGGTTCCGTGGCGTCTCGCGGACGCTCGCCGGCGCCTGGCGGGCCGAGGAGGCGCTCCGTGCCCTCGCCGCGCAGGGCGTGCCGGTGAGCGACGAGCGCCGCGTCGCCGGCCCGTCGCGCCTGGCGATGTCGTGGGACGACGCCCGCGCCCGCGGCGATGAGCCTGTCCTCTGGACCGGCGCGGCCACGGCCGCGGTCGGCGGCTGGTTCGGCGGCCGGCGCAACGCCTGCCGCGTCTGGCTCACGGACGCGTCGCTCTTCTGGTGCTGCCGCGAGGGGCAGGGTGTCAACCGCCTCTGCCTGTCAGAGATCGCCGGCGTCCGCGTCGGCCCGACCGCGACGGTGCTCGTCGCGACGAGCGACGGCCTCGGGCACCAGTTCGAGCTGCCCTTCGTCTTCGCCAACGACGATGATCTCGGCGCCTTCCTCGACGCGCTCGCGCGCCGCGACATCGCCGTCACCCCGGCCCCGGCGCCCCTGACGCCCTGGCTCCGCGGCATGTCCGCCCGGTAGGTTCACGACCTCGTCGCCCCGCACCTTGTGTCGCACCTGCGGCCGGGGTTCGTCGCGGCCCTCCCTTTTCGATGAGAAACAGATGCCCCGCCTTCGTCGCCCCGCACCTAGTGTGCGGGGTTCTTCGCGACTTCCGCTTTACGATAGAGAAACGGCCCTGACGGCGGTAGCCCCGGGCCCGGGTGCCCGGGGATGTGGACGACCACCAGGGCTCGGCGCCGGCACCCATCTCCGCCCCGGTAGCGCCGGGTCTCGCAGCTGCGGTCGGTGCCGCACCTGCGGCGACCCTTCAGGCCGGCGTCCCTCGGCCACCCTGGGCCGAGGCTACGTGAAGCCCCGCGCCTACCACACCGTCATCCTGAGCGAATGCGAAGGACCCCCCAGGCGAAGCCGCTGCGCGAAGCGCAGATGGTTTGGCGACCAACCGTGCCCCACCTGCTGCGCCGGCTCATCGGCCCGGGTGAGTCCTCGACGAGGATGAAAAGCGGAGCGACCCCTTGGGATGCCACGATGGCGGGCATGGCGGCAGGGGCGACCACAAAGGGGCGCCCCTACCCGTCTAGGAAACCAATTCCGCCGCCGCGGTGCCGATGCGGCCGATCAACCGTTCGGCGTCGTAGGGGTTCTCGAACCCTTCCGTGAGCACCGCGATCGCCACGCGTCCCCCTGGCCCGGTCAGCACCCCGCAGTCATGCACGATGCCGGAGATGGAGCCGGTCTTGCCGCGGTAGGCGATGCCCTCCGGCAGGTGCCGTGGCAGCCGGTCGACGTGCTGCTGGTCGTCCATCAGCTGCCGCATCCATGCGCACTGCTCCGGTGAGGCGGCCGTGTCGTTCTCGATCGCGGTCAGGATCGCGACGAGGCCGTCGGCGGTCGCCCGGTTCTTCGGCGGGCCCGGAGGGGCGGACCCCATGAACATCCGGCCCAGCGCCGTCTCGCCGATGCCGATCGCCTCGCCCGTCGCCCGGATCTGCTCCAGCCCGACCGCGTCGATCAGGACGTTCGACGCCGTGTTGTCGGAGATGGCGATCATCAGCCAGGCGTGGTCCCGCAGCGAGAGTTCCAGCCCCGTCGCCAGCCAGTTCAGCACGCCGCTGCCGGGCACCTTGAGCTCCTCGCGCACCGGTGCCGTGTCGCCGGGGCAGAGCCGCCCATCGTCGAACGCGTTGGCGAGCGCGGCCATGATCAGGATCTTGATCGTGCTGGCCGAGGGGAAGTTGCCGTCGCCGTTGAGCGAGAGCGTCGCGCCCGTGTCGAGATGCCGGAGCGAGATGCCGACTCGTGTCTGCTCCGGGATGCCGGCGGCGAGCTCCCGGAGGGCGTCCCAGGCGGGCCCGGCGGGATGTGACGTGGTCATGAGGAGGAGTAACCTTTCCGTTTCTCACGAATGGTCGTTTGCCGCTGCATTGTATGGGGAAACGGGCCGCGTGGCAGCGGGCCGGGCAGCGCGGTGAGGAGGGGTGCCTATGCTATACTCCCGCCGTCTCTGGGGCATGCTCCGCACCACTGATGACCGGCCGATGAACGCGTCATGTTGGTTCCCGGAAGGCGCTGCGCGGAGCCTCGCGCCGCCCTCGACGTCGTTGACGAATACGTTCCGGCACCATCCCGACCGGTCGCGCAGCCCCGTGAGCGTGCAACACACCAAGCCTGCATTCCGTCGTTCCCGATGCGCCGGCCGGTGACCTGATCCCGGACGGCAGCCACTCCGGAGGTCCCTGCCCTTGTTCCGCCCCCTCTCCACCCTGTTCGGCTTCTTCAGCCGGGACCTCGGCATCGATCTCGGAACAGCCAACACCCTCGTCTACGTGCGGGGCAAGGGCATCGTCATCTCTGAACCCTCCGTGGTCGCGATCGACACGAAGACCAAGCGCGCGCTCTGGGTCGGCATGGAGGCGAAGGCCATGGTCGGCAAGACACCGGAGTCGATCGTCGCCGTGCGGCCGCTGAAGGACGGCGTCATCGCCGACTTCGACACGGTCGAGATGATGCTCCACCACTTCATCCGCAAGGTGCACCTCCAGCGCCTGATGGCGCCCCACCCGCGCGTCGTGATCGGCATCCCGAGCGGCGTCACCGAGGTCGAGAAGCGGGCCGCCAAGGACGCCGCGCTCTCCGCCGGCGCCCGCGAGGCGTACACGATCGAGGAGCCGATGGCCGCCGCGATCGGCGCCGGCCTGCCGATCAACGAGCCGATCGGCAGCATGATCGTCGACATCGGCGGTGGCACGACCGAGGTCGCCATCATCTCGCTCGGCGG
>DATLHE010000160.1:0-11455 GCA_035540335.1 Thermomicrobiales bacterium
GTCACGCTCGTGCAGGTAGGCCGCGACCGCGGAATAGCGGGGTAGCGCTGGGTCGAGCTCCGCCAGGGCGGCCAGACCAGCCCGCGGGCCGTCGGCCTCGCCGACCGCGACGGCCCGGTTGAGGCGGGCCACCGGGCTGTCGGTGAGCCGCACCAGCTCGTCGTACCACTCGACGATCTGCACCCAGTCGGTCTCCTCGGCCGTCCGGGCGTCGGCGTGGAGCGCGGCGATGGCGGCTTGGGCCTGGAACTCGCCCAGGCGGTCGCGGGCGAGGGCGGTCTGGAGCACGTCGACGCCCTCGGCGATCAGGCGGCTGTTCCACAGGCTGCGGTCCTGCTCGGCAAGTGGCACGAGCCTGCCGTCAGTTCCGGTCCGTGCCGGGCGCCGCGCATGGTGGAGCAGCATGAGCGCGAGCAGGCCCGCGACCTCCTCATGGTCGATTCTGACCGCCAGCTGGCGAGTGAGCCGGATCGCCTCGCCGGCGAGGTCGACGTCGCCGGAGTATCCTTCGTTGAAGACGAGGTAGAGCACGCGCAGCACCGTTGCGACGTCACCGGGCTGGTTGAACCGGGCGCCCGAGACAATCCGCTTGGCCCTGCTGATGCGCTGGGCCATCGTCGCCTCCGGCACGAGGTACGCCTGCGCGATCTGACGCGTGGTCAGGCCACCGACCGCGCGCAGCGTGAGCGCGACGGCCGAAGCAGGGGTCAGGGACGGGTGCGCGCACAGGAAGTACAGTTGGAGCGTGTCGTCCACCATCTCGCCCTGGCCGGGCTTGGGCTCCGCCTCATCACGTACCTCGCGATTCCGTCGGGAGGTATCGGCGCGGACGGCGTCGAGGAACTTCCGCCAGGCCACGGTGACCAGCCAGCCCTTGGGGTCCCGCGGCGGGGCTTCCGGCCACACGCGCACGGCCTCGACCAAGGCGTCCTGCACGGCATCCTCGGCCGCCGCGAAGTCAGCTCCGCGACGGCCGAGGATGCCAATCACGGTGGGGGTAAGGGTCCGTAACAGAGCCTCGTCCACCGTGCGTCACTCCGTGGTGGTGGTGGGGGTTTCGGCCAGGAACGGGCGCACCTCGAGCCACTCGTGGATCGGCTTCCCACCCGCACCCGGAGCCGCGGACAACTCGCCGGCCAGCTCGAGCGCCCGCTCGTGAGTGTCGACGTCGATCACCATCCAGCCGGCGATCAAGTCCTTGGTCTCCGCGAAGGGGCCGTCGGTGACCGGCGGCCGCCCCTCGCCGTCGTAGCGGACGAACGTGCCCTCCGGGGAGAGCGCCTGGCTTTCGACAAACTCGCCGGTGCTCTCCAGCCGGGCGGCGAAGTCCTGCATGTACTGCATGTGGTCCGAAAACTCCTCCGGCGTCCACTGGTCCATCGGCACGTCGTTGACCGCTGCCGGCGCGCCCCGGTAGTGCTTGAGAAGCAGGTACTTGGTCATCGTGATCTCCCTGGTGAGTGCGGTACGGCCCATTGTGGCCGTGTCAACTCCGGGGACGAAGCCGCGCGCGGGATCTCGACATACCACCGCGACATTGCCTTGCGGGCGTCCAAATACCCCCGCGGCGCTCAGGCGCGCTGACGCTCGTCCCGCCGCCGGATGAGCTCCTCGACCGCGCTCGGCAGCGTCGTCTCGAAGTCGATCAGCTTCGCCCAGGTCGGGGTCACGACGATCCGTACCATGCCGTCGTAGAGCGACCGGACCCCGGCCTCCCATTCGACCCGTTGCTCGGGCGTCATCTCGTAGCTGCCGTTCGCCTGGAGATACTCGTCCGGAATGCCATCGACGACGTCCAGCTCGGCCCGACCGCGGATGAGCAAGATCTTGGGCGGGTGCACCTCGGTGTCGATCGTCAGCGCAACCATCGGATTCTTGCGCAGGGCCGGGAGCTTCGCGGCGTTCTTCGCGGTGCACATGACGATTTCCGAGCCGTTCCAGGTGAACCCGATCGGGACATTGCGGGGTGTGCCGTCCTTGGCGACGTACGCCAGGCGGGTCAGGTCGCGGGCCAACAGTTCCTGGCTGAGCGGTCTGTTCAGAACCTCGGTGATTTCATTCTGTTGCACTGGTATCCCTCCAAACGTGTCGTTGTCTCCGTCGCGCGGACCGTCGTGGCCGCCGGTATCTCTGGGACGGAGCCAGCGCCACATTCTCGACATCCGTTAGCGTGCGGAACTCTCGGACCGGCTTCGTGCTCGAACGTGTCGTTCAGGAACGATTCGACGCCGCACCCGTCAACGGCGTGCCCGCTCGATGATACGGACGAACTCGCCACGGTGGGACTCCAGCCATTCGCGATCGTCGATGCCGCTCAGATGCAGCCCGCCATCGTAGAGACGCACGAACCCCGGCACGCGCTCCCGGCCCAGCCGCTCGACGGTCGTGACGGCCGACCACTGCCGCAGCAGGACGAGGTCGACGAAGCCCGCCCGGTCACCCGCCGGCAGCCCGTAGGCGTCCAGCAACACCACGACGCGCGCTGCCTGCCCGGCGGGCGTGAAGCCGGTCCGCCCCGCCGGGTAGATCGGCGCGAAGCGCCACGCGGCGTAGGCGAGGTCCCACGCCGGCGCGCCGGGCGCGACGAGATCCCAGTCGATGAACCCCGCGAGCGCACCGCCATCAATCACGGTGTTCCACGGCGCGAGGTCGTTGTGACAGACGATCGTCGCCGCCCGGGGCGCATGGTCCATGACGACGTACGCCGTCCCCGGCCCGAGCCGGAAGCCCGCCAGCGCATCGTGCAGCGCGCGGATCGCCGTGCCGACCTGGACGAGCATCGACTCCTCTTCGTGCCCGGCAAGATCGGCCGGGATCGAGCGGCCCGGCACGAAGCTCAGCTCGTCCTCCACGTCCGACGTCCCGAGCAGTCGCGGCGACCATGGAAAGTCAGCCCCCTCCAGGTGCCGCAGGACCTGGCGCGACGCCTCCGCCCACGGCGCGGGCGCCCGGAACACGGACGTTCCGCGCCGCACGACCTGCGCCATGTTGCCGTCGGTGAAGACCTCCTCGTCGGGTATCAATGGGGCCCGCGTCACACCGCCACCTCCAGATCGGCCTCGACCGGCACGCCGTCGCGAAGCTCGATCACCCGGTTGGCGAGGCGCTGCACGGTGTAGCGGTCGTGCAGCACCATCATCGTCGTGCCCTGGAACTGCTCCAGTGCCTGCTCGAACTCCTCGCGCGCCTCGATGTCGAGATGGTTCAGCGGCTCGTCGAGCAGCAGCACGGTGTTCCCGCGCAGCACCAGCAGCGCCAGCATCAGCCGCGCCCGCTCGCCGTAGGAGAGGTCGCCCACACGGCGGTGGACGGTGTCGCCGCCGAAGAGGAACTTGTGGAGAAAAGTCCGCAGGTCGCTCTCCGACATCGCCGCCGCGGCGCGGGCCTGCTCGAGCACCGTTCGCTCGCGATCGAGCGTCTGCTGCTCCTGCGCGAAGTAGCCCACCTTCACCCCGGCACCGATCCGCACCTCGCCGGCGTCCGGGGCGAGGTCGCCGGTGATGACGCGCATCAGCGTCGTCTTGCCGCTGCCGTTCGGCCCGACCAGCGCGACCCTGTCGCCATGGCGGACGAGCAGGTCGACGCCGGACAACACCTCGTGGCCGCCGAGCGCGACATGCACGTTCGTTAGCCGGATGACGTCCCGCGCACCGTCGGCGCTCCCGGCGAAGTCGAGCGACATCCCCCAACGCCGCTCCGGCCGTGTGGCCGCGTCGTCCGCGTCCAGCATCCGCTCCAGCTTCTTCTTGCGCACGACACCCGGGCGGGCGATCTTCGCCGCCTTCTTGCGGATCGCATAGTCGATGGTGCTGGCCTCGATCGTCCGCGCCTTGCTCTCGATCGCCTGGATGTCGCGCTTGATGCGGGCGACCTCGGCCTGCTGCCGCTGCCACGCCGCCTCGGCCTCTTCCTCCTCGTGCCGCTTGGCAGCGACGAACGCGGTGTAATTGCCGGCGTAGGTCTTCAGCGTCCGCGTCACCGGGTCGAGCTCGAAGATCCTCGTCACCACGGCGTCGAGGAATCCCCGGTCGTGCGAGACGATCAGGATCGCCCCCTGGTAGCCCGTGAGAAACGCCTCCAGCCACGCCAGCGCGGAGGAGTCGAGGTGGTTGGTCGGCTCGTCGAGCACGAGCAGGTCGGGATGCGACGCCAGCAGCGCGGCGAGCCCGGCGCGCGTCTTCTGGCCGCCGGAGAGCGTCGCCAGCGGACGGTTCATGGCCATGTCGCCCAACCCGAAGCGGTCGAGCAGCCCCTCGAGCTCGGCCATCGTGGCGTAGCCGCCCAGTGCCTCGAACCGGTCGGTCGCCCGCTCGAAGGCGCCGGCGACCTCGTCCGGGTCGCGGTCGGGATCGCTGAAGCCGGTCGTGGCAGCATCCAGCGCCGCCTGCGCGGCGATCAGGCCGTGCGTCGGGATGTCGAGCAGGCCGCCCAGCGTGCCGTCGGGCGCGTCGGCGAAGCCCTGCCGCAGGTAGCCGACCGCCGTGCCGGGCGCCTGGGTGATCGCGCCGCCGTCGCGCGGCTCATCACCGACGAGCATGCGGAGCAGCGTCGACTTGCCGGACCCGTTGGGGCCAACCAGGCCGATGCGATCGCCGGTGTTGATGGAGAAGGTAACGTGCTCGAAGAGCAGGGTGTCGCCGAAGCGTTTGGACAGGTCGTTGACGGAAAACATGCGCACTCCTTCCGTCGCCTCGCCCGGAGCCCGGCCATCACGCGCTGAAACGAGCCTGTGATGGACCGCGGGCGCCGCGCCCGAAGAGACATTGGTGCCGCGACACGGTCGTGCGACCGCTCACGGGAGTGCCTAATCCGTCAAACCTGCCTGCTCCTGGCTGGGTCTCGACCGCTCGCACCACGGGAGACCGGAACGACTCACAGAAAAGCGGGGTGAGCCTCTGACTCACCCCGCTCGTCACGATAGCAGACTGATTCGCACCGCGCAATCTACTCCGCGAGGCTGCCCGCCTGGGCTTCCAGCGCGGTCAGCGCGTAGTTGTCGATCTCCTGCTGCAGCGCGTCGCGCAGGTTGATGAGGTCCACCAGGTCCAGACCGGCGATCACCGCGTTGTTCTCCGGATCACCATCATCGTCGGGGCCGGGCACGACGCGGAACTCGACCTCGACCATCTCCTCGCCGTCGAACTCTTCTCCGGTAGGGAGCTCATCCATGTAGATGTTGTAGGTGTCCACGCTTCCGCCTCCGTCCTCGCCAGTGCGACTCGTCCGCCTCTGGACGAGCAGATGGGCAAATGAACCCCTGCTCCCAGCCCCAGAGCTATGTCCTAGCATATCCGGAACTCACAAAACCTGCACGTACGATCGCGGAGCACGGCCCGGCCGGCGACGCAACATTTCGTTTATGCTGTGCCCATCAGCAACCGGGCCGGCGATCGATGTTCCTCATCGCCGCCGCGGCCACACCACCACGAGGGCAGGCGTTCCACTGGCGATGAGCACACCCCACGACCTTCACCCCCCCAAGTCCCGCCGCCGGGCCACCCGACGCGCCCTGCTGGGCGGTGCCGCGGCGGCCACGCTCGGCCTGTCCGCCTGCGGCAACGACGAGGAGCCCAACCCGACGCCCGAGGCACCCCAGACCGGTCCCACCGAGGAGCCGACGCAAGCGCCGCCCACCCCGACGCAGCCGCCGATCGCCTCGCCCGTTGCCGGCTACCTCGACCCGCAGCGCTGGAGCGGCCGCTCCGTCACCGTCGCCTCGGCCGGCGTCGGCGACTATCTCGATGCCCTCACGACCGCCTTCTTCGACGCCTTCGAGGCCGCGACGGGCGCCACCGTCCGCCACGAGCAGTTCGGACGCGACAGCATCTCGAGCCTCACGAGCCAGGTCGAGTCCAGCGAGATCGTCTGGGATGTCATGCTGATCCCGACCGCCGACGTCCTCGGCCTCTCGCAGGGCTACCTCACCGCGATCGACTACAACGTCGTCGACCCCGGCGCCCTCTACAGCGAGCTGACGATGCAGCATGGTGTCGGCGCCGCGCTCTACTCGACGATCATCGTCTACGCGTCCACCGCGGCCTCGGCGCCGCGCGGCTGGGCCGACTTCTGGGACCTGTCGCTGTTCGACGGCACCCGGGCGCTCCGTCGCAGCCCCGTCGGCACGCTCGAGTTCGCCCTGTTGGCCGATGGCGTCACCATCGACGATCTCTACCCGCTCGACGTCGAACGCGCCTTCATCTCGCTCGAGCGCATCCGCGCCGCGACCCGCTTCTACGAGGACAGCAAGCAGCCGGTCGAGCTCGTCCGCACTGGCCAGGTCGGCCTCGCCAGCGCCTGGAGCGCCCGTGTCACGCTCGCCGATGTCGCCTCGCTCGTGCGGCCGCACTGGAACGAGGGGATGATCTCCGCCGATTCCTGGGTGATCCCGCGCGGTGCCCCGAACACCGACGTCGCGATGAGCTTCATCAACTTCGCCACGCGGGCCGTGCCGGCGGCCAACTTCTCGCGCCTGCAGCCTTTCGGCCCGGTCAACAAGGACGCGCTCCCGCTTCTGCGACCGGATGTGGCGGCGACCCTGCCGAACTCCCCGGGCAACCTCTCGCTCCAGTTCTTCGAGAACTGGAGCTACTGGCGCGACCAGCGGGAGCCGCTCACCGCGCAGTTCGAGGACTGGCTGCTGAACCCGCCGGCCACGCCCGGAGACGCCGGCTAATATCCCGCCGCCGACCCGTCCGCCCGCGGATCGGCGCCACCCATCAACACGCCCCGCGCGTGGTCGACGAGGATCATCTGCGCGTGCCCGGCATCCGGATTCCACGGGTCGATGAGCGTGATCTCGTGCCCGCGCGCCGCCAACCCCTGCACCGTTCCCTCCGGAAACCCCAGCTCCATCAGCACCTGCCGCGGCCCACCGGAGATCCAGCGCGGCGCCTCGATCGCCTGCTGCGGGTGCATCCCGAAATCGGCAAGGTCCGAGAGTAATTGCATGTGCACCTGCGCCTGCGCATCGCCGCCCTGCGTGCCGAGGGCCCCCCGGAACGCGCCGTCCTCCACCAGCATCGCCGGCATCAGCGTGTGCAGCGGTCGCTTGCCGGCCGCGATGACGTTGGGGCTCGCCGCATCGAGCGAGAAATAGGTTCCCCGGTTGTGGAGGATGATGCCCGTATCGCCCGCCACCACCCACGAGCCGAAGCTCTGGTACATGCTCTGGATCAGCGACACGGCATTGCCGTCGCGGTCGACGGCGCAGAGGTAGACCGTGTCACCGGCGCGCGACGCCCGCCCGGCCGACGCCGCGTCCGGCGCGTACGTCGACCACAGCTCGTCCACCAGCGCATCCCCGAGCAGCGCGTCGGTGTCGATGTCGATGAAGCGCGGGTCGCCCAGGTGCGCGTCGCGAATCGCGAACGCCCGCTTCTTCGCCTCGATCATGGGATGGACGTGCAACGGCGCGCCCCAGGTCGCCCCAACATCCTCGCGCTCGACCATCCGCATCCCGAGCAGCGACGTCAGACCCTGTGAGTTGGGCGGCATGCCGAGGACGGTCATCCCCCGGTAGGTGCTGGACAGCGGCGCGACCCACTCGCCCCGATGCCCCGCCAGGTCGCCAGGCGTCATCCAGCCGTCGAGCGCGCCGACGATCGCCTCGGCGATCGCGCCCTCGTAGAAGACCTCCCGCCCGCCGTCCGCGATCGCCCGCAGCGACGCGGCGAGCCGGGGGAAGGGCAGGGTCTCGCCCGCCGCCGGGACGACGCCGTTCGGGAAGAGGATCTCCGCCATCGCCGGTGCCTGCGAGATGCCCTCCGCCTCTGCCGCGAGCACCGCCGCCAGCCGGGGCGACACGGGAAACCCGTTCGCCGCCAACGCGATCGCCGGCGCAAGCACCTCGGCCAGGTCCAACACCCCGAAGCGCTCGTGCCCCGCGACCCAGGCGTCGACCGTGCCGGGCACGGTGACCGCCAGCGGCCCGTAGCGCGGCATCGAGGTGTAGCCCTGGGCCCGCAGCGTGGCCGCGTCCGCGTCCATCGGCGCCGCGCCGGACCCGTTGTAGCCCGCGATCTCGCCGCTGCCGGCGTCGTGGTAGAGGAAGAAGCAGTCGCCGCCGACGGATGTCTGGTCCGGATAGAGGACGGTCAGCGCGGCGTTCGCGGCGATCGCCGCGTCCATCGCCGAGCCGCCGTCCTGCAGGACCTTGAGCCCGATGCCGGTGGCGAGATAATGCGGCGTGGCCACCATGCCGTTGGTGGACAATGTCGTGGGCCGGGTCGCTCGCATGGGCAGCACCCTCTCCAAACGGGAATGCGCGAAACCGGCGTTGACGATCAAACGCTTGTATAGAGTAGGATCAGGCAAACATCATCGCCGGTCAATGCTTCGGCGGGTGGCCCGCGCGAAGCACGAAGGTCCTGAGAGGAGCTTGAATGAAGCGATTGCGTCGTACATTGGCTGGGCTCGCGCTGGGCGCGGCGATAGCCGCCTCCGGCACGCCGGCACTCACCCTGGGGTCCAGCCTGCAGGCCGCGACCGAACCCGCGGTCCGCGCCGAGCTGGCGGCCGCGACCCTGGCCGCCAGCGACCTGCCGACGGGCTTCTCCTTCGTCGGCGAGACGTTCCTCACCGCCGAGCAGGTGGCGGGGGAGACGCTCGATCCGAACGCGCTCACCGACGCCGGCTTCGCGACCCAATACGTCAGCGTCTACGAGAACCCACAGGCGAAGCTGCGGGTCCGCTCCTACGTCTCCTCATGGACCGACGCCGCGGCCGCCGAGGCCGGGTTCGCGATCCTCGAGGACGAGGCCATGACGACCCCCGGCGCCGAGCTCAGTGACGGCGGCGCGGACGTCGGCGAAGAGCCGCGCGAGACGACCTCCGGCACCTACCCGGCCCCCGACGGCTCCACGATCCGCACCGTCGACGTCACCTTCCGGCGCGACAACCTCCTCGCCGGTGTCGCGCTCGAGAAGCTCGACGGCAGCGAGGTCGACGCCAAGACAGCCGGCGACCTCGCCAAGCGAATGGACGCCCGCGTGCAGGCGGTCCAGAAGGGCGACTCCCCGGCCAACACCGACCTCGCGCTCCCGGCCAAGGTGCTCTCGCTCCAGCCGCTCGGGCAGGAAATCCAGGTCGGCTTCCTCGGTCCAGTGGAGGTCGAGCGCATCTACGGCCTGCAGGGCTCGGTGCTCGACAGCGTCCAGGCCTCGTGGGTCGAATCGGTCGAGCAGCAGAACGACGCCGCCCCTGGCGTGCGCGTCACGATCGGCGTCACGACCTTCGGCAAGGAGGCCGACGCCAAGGCCGTCGTCGAGCACTCCGCGGAGCTCGTGGCCCCGCTTTCCAACCAGAAGGCCATCAATGAAGTGAAGCTCGACGGCGCGGACGCCGTGCGTGCCTATCACTTCACCAGCCCGGGCAAGGAAGGCACCGACATCGACAGCTACCGGATCATCTTCGCGGTCGGCAAGACGGTGACGGTGATCGACGTCCAGGGCACGCCCACCGCCGCCGCGGCAGCCGAGGCCGCGACCGCGCTGGCGACGGCCCAGCTCGGCTGCGAGGGCGGCGATTCCTGCGAGCTGCCGGAGCTGCCGGACGTCTTCGCCGGGTAAGGGCAGCCCGGAGCGAGCCCTTCGCTACGGCCCCATGACATCTGACCAGAAGCGAGAGCGCCCGGGGACCGATGTGGTCCCCGGGCGCTCTCATGTCCGGCGGGCTACTCCCCCGGCGTCGGGGTCGGGGTGCCACCGGTGCTGTTGACGATGCGATACGTCTCCGTCGCCTGCAAGCTGTCGACGACCGACTCCCGCTTCTTGTCTTCCAGCTTGCCCCGCTCGGCGTCGGTACGCGTGCCCTCGGCGCAGCCGGCGAGCAGGCTCGTCGCCAGCAGCGAGCCGAGCACCAGGCGGCGCCGGCTAATCGGCTTCGTGCGTCGTGCGCGGTGGTCGGTAGGCTCCAAAGGCATCCTGATACTCTTCCGCCACGTCCAGCGCGGACTTGTGGACATAAATGCGAGTTGTCTGCGGCGATGCGTGGCCCAGGATCGTCTGCACCGTCGACTCCCGCACGCGCCGGCGCACCAGCTCGGTCGCCAGCCCATGCCGGAACGAGTGTGGCGTAACGTCGCTCTCGATGCCGAGCAGCGTACAGAGCTCGGCGACGATATGCTCGACCGTGCGCGGGCTGATGCTGTTGCCAGGCACTCCCGGGCGATCCCGCCCGCTGAACGCGGGCAGCGCGCCCGCGCCGCGGACCTCGTCGCCGCGCGCCTTCCAATATGCCACCAACATGGAGGCCGTCTCCACGTCGAAGTGCACGGTGCGGCTCTTGCCGCCCTTGGCGCGGTAGATGCTCGCCGTCCCGCCTTGCAGGTCGATATCCCGCCGCCGCAGCGCACAGAGCTCGGAGACGCGCACCCCCGTCCGGTACATGAACAGGATCATCGCCCGCACCTTCAGACGCCGCAGCTCCAGATGCGGTTTCTCCTCGCGCGGCCCGGAGAGGACATGCGCGACGATCCGGTCGAGATCCGCCATCTTCACATCCGGCGGCGGCGGCGTGAAGCGCGGCATCATCGCCGCGATCCGCACCCGCAGCCGATCGGTGGAAAGGGTGGGGTGGTGGTCGTATGCCGACAGCCACGAGCAGAACTTGCGGACCGCCGCCAGGTTGTTCTGCGCGGTCCGCATCTGCGACACCTCTTCCGGCGTCCGGATGTCCGCCGGCACCAGCAGCGACGCAAAGGCGGTGACGTGCTCGGCGGTGATGACCGTCACCGGCGCCACGGCCGGGTCGATGCCCTCGTGCGTCGCCAAATGGTCGACGAACTTCCGCACGCCCTGCCGGTAGGTCTTCTTCGAGCGCGGCGCGAGCCGGAGATCGCCGAAGAAGACCTCGACGGCGGCCTCGATCGTCAGCGGTGATGACGGGTTGGTCGGGGTAGACACGGCGCGGACCCTCCAGTCGCTTGCAATGCATGTACGTTCACATTATACGCATTGCGG
Source organism: Thermomicrobiales bacterium (assembly GCA_035540335.1). Lineage (GTDB taxonomy): Bacteria > Chloroflexota > Chloroflexia > Thermomicrobiales > UBA6265 > UBA6265. The sequence goes on from DATLHE010000160.1 coordinate 10,959, forward strand.
ACCACTGGCGCGGCCGTTCAGTCCCGCGCGTACTTCGCGACCAGCCCGGCGAGGTTGCGACTGAACTCGCCGTTGGACACCACACGCGCCACGCCGGCCGCCTTCGCCGCCCGGAAGCCCTCGACGTCCGTGTGGGCCCCGAACGCCACCACCGGCACCCCGGACGCCAGCACCGGCGCGAGCTCCGTCCACTCCACCGGCTGGTTGAAGTCGACGAGCACCAGGATCGGCGGCTCGTCCTCCCGCGCCACGTGGTCGCTGAGACTGGCGACCTCCTGCGAGATGGTCGCGGCATAGCCGAGCTGGCGGACGACGGTGCGGATGCGCATGCCGAAGAAGAGATCGCGGCTGTAGACCGCGATCGCCGGCGCGTGCGGCGCGGCAGGCTCGGATTCCGGCGCTCCGGGGACGGGGATGGTCATGACAGGTCGCTCCTTCACGAGACTGCGGGCAGCGCTGCCCGCACCCGCATCATACCCGGAACGCCCGCCACCGAT
>DATLHE010000161.1:0-3390 GCA_035540335.1 Thermomicrobiales bacterium
GGGTGGCTTGGCCGATGATGTCCCAGAGGGCGATGTCGATGCCGCTGATCGCCATCATCAGCATGCCGCGGCGGCCCCGCTGGTGTGCGCGCGAGGCCATCATGCTCCAAAGGCGTTCCACACGGAATGGATCGCCACCGACGATCGTCTGCCGCAGCTCGCCGAGGATGATCGCCTCGGTGCTCTCCAGGTAGCCGCCGTAGGCCGCTGCCTCGCCCAGGCCGACGATCCCGCTATCCGTATGTACCTGCACGAGCAGCGTCGGCCGGTCCGGCATGTAGTGGACGGCGTCAGCCATGGGAACCGGCATCTCGTACCGGAGCTTGATCGTCGTGACGTCGGTGATCTGCATCGAGCCCTCCCCACCGAGGAGACAGGAGCGTCGACGAAGGGCCCCAAACGACTGGAAATGGTCTGAGAACGTTGCAACGGGAATGTACCGGAGGGCCGGTGGGAGCGCAACTACCACCCGATTGACACCCCCCAACCAGACGCTACAATCTTGGCAGCAGCTCAACTGACAATCCATGAGCTCGGGACCCCTGGGTCGCGATTGACGTCACACGTGTGGTTCGCCGTGGACACGCCGGACCACGATCACGCACTGATGTGAGCCCCAACAAGGCTGTGGGACTCGGCGGGACGTTGGCGCCCGCTGACGGTTGCAGACCCCGATAGGAGATCTCGCTGATGGACCGGGTGATCACACGACGACGGCTCATTCAGGTTTCGGCGGCAGGCGTAGGCGCCCTGGCGCTCTCACCAACGCTGCTCCGCACGGCCCTTGCGGCGCCTCCGGGCCTCGAGAAGAAGGACAAGTACAAGGTCGGGTTCTCGCAGGTCGAGATGAACAACCCTTGGCGCACGGCACAGACGGCCAGCATGCAGGACGAGGCCAAGAAGCGCGGCGACGAGCTGGTCTACACCGACGCCGGCGGCTCCGAGGCCAAGCAGATCGCCGACGTCGACTCGATGATCGCGCAGCAGGTCGACCTCATCTTCCTCGCGCCCCGCTCCGAGAAACCGCTCGCCCAGGCCGTGCTCAAGGCCAAGGCGGCCGGCATCCCGGTCATCCTGCTCGACCGCAACGTCGACCAGACCATCGCCAAGCCGGGCGAGGACTTCGTCTGCTTCATCGGCTCAAACTTCATCCAGGAGGGCGCCCGCGCCGCCGAGTGGCTCACCAACACGATGGGCGGCACCGCGACGATCATCGAGCTCGAGGGCACGACCGGCTCGTCCCCCGCCATGGACCGCAAGAAAGGCTTCCACGATTACATCGGCGGTACCTACAACGCCGAGGAGAACTCCGGCACCCCGGCCGCGCCCGTCTCCGGCGGCTTCCCGGACATGAAGGTCGTCGCCTCGCAGACCGGCGACTTCGCCCGCGACAAGGGCCGCCAGGTCTTCGAGACGCTCTACCAGGCCAACCCAACCGCCAACGCCGTCTACGCCCACAACGACGAGATGGCCCTCGGAGCGATCGCCGCGATCGAGGCGGCCGGCAAGGTACCGGGCAAGGACTTGATCATCGTCTCCGTCGACGGCTCGCGCGACGCCCTGCAGGCGATCATCGACGGCAAGCTCGGCGCGACGGTGGAGTGCAACCCGCGGTTCGGGCCGAAGGCCTTCGAGACGCTGGACGCCTACGCCGGCGGCGAGCAGATCCCGATCAAGATCATCAACCCGGACAAGTTCTTCGACAGCAGCAACGCGCCGGACGAGATCGCCAACGCGTATTAGCGCGCTCCCCTCCCAACGTCGGCGTCAGTAGGGGCGACCCTGCGTGGTCGCCCCACTCCCGTCGCGGGGCGTTCGCCAATCGTCAGTTCCATCTCCGGTCGAACGGAGCGCGCGACCATGGAGTCCCGGACCGAGCCAGCACCACTCCTGCGGATGCAGGACATCGACAAGGCCTTTCCCGGCGTCGTCGCGCTCGCCGGCGCACAGCTCACCGTGCGCCCCGGCGAGGTCCACGCCCTCGTCGGCCAGAACGGCGCCGGCAAATCCACGCTGATGAAGATTCTCGCCGGCGCCTATCGCAAGGACAGCGGCACTATCCTCTTCGACGGCCAGCCGGTCGAGTTCCGCACCCCCCACCAGGCGCAGGCCAGCGGCGTCAGCACGATCCATCAGGAGCTGAACCTCGTCCCCTATCGCTCCGTCGCCGAAAACGTCTTCATGGGCCGGGAACCGCGCCGCTTCGGTCTCATCGACTGGCGCGCCATGAACCGCGAGGCGACGGAGATCCTTGCTCGCATGGGCATCCACGTCACGGTCAATCAGCCGCTAATGAACCTCAACGTCGCCACCCAGCAGATGGTCGCCATCGCCCGCGCCGTCTCCTTCCAGAGCAAGCTCGTCATCATGGACGAGCCGACCTCGTCGCTCGACGATCGCGAGGTCGCGACGCTCTTCGACGTCATCAGCCATCTCCGCCAGAGCGGCGTCGCCGTCATCTTCATCACCCACCGACTCGACGAGCTCTATGAGGTCTGCGACCGCGTCACGATCATGCGCGACGGCCACACGGTCGACGAGCGGCCCATGGCCGAGATCACCAAGCTCGACCTCGTCGCGAAGATGCTCGGCAAGGAGCTCGGCGAGGTCCGCCGCGAGGGCCAGACGGCGTTCACCGGGGGCAAGGCCCCCGCGGAGCACGTCCTCCTCGAGGCCCACGGGCTGAAACGCGGCCGGGCGCTGCAGGGCGCCAGCGTCAACGTCAACGCCGGCGAGATCGTCGGCCTCGCCGGCCTACTCGGGTCCGGGCGGACCGAGGTCGCGCGGGCGATCTTCGGCGCGGACGCGGTCGAATCCGGCGAGATCCGGTTCGAGGGTGTGCCGGCGCACTTCCGCGCGCCCGCCGACGCGATCGACGCCGGTCTCGGGTTCTGTTCGGAGGACCGCAAGGCCGAAGGCATCATCCCCTACCTCTCGGTCCAGGAGAACCTCACCCTCGCCGCCCTGCCGATGCTTTCGCGCCATGGCATCGTCGCCCGCGACCAGCAGCGAGCACTCGTCGACCGCTTTATCCAGCGGCTGGGCATCCGCACGTCTGGTCCGGATCAGCGCATCCGCGAGCTCTCTGGCGGCAACCAGCAAAAGGTCCTGCTGGCACGCTGGCTCTGCCTCAATCCGAAGCTGCTGATCCTCGATGAGCCGACGCGCGGCATCGACGTCGGCGCCAAGGCCGAGATCCAGGCGCTCATCAACGAGTTCGCCGATAATGGCCTCGGTGTGCTGATGATCTCCTCCGAGATCGAGGAACTCGCCGAGGGGAGCGATCGCGTCGTCGTCCTCCGCGACGGCCGCACCGTCGCCGAGCTGCCCCGCGCAACGGCCAGCCAGGACGCGATCATGGGCGCGATGGCCCACGGCGCGACTGAGGCG
>DATLHE010000162.1:0-5596 GCA_035540335.1 Thermomicrobiales bacterium
CCCTCGGCCATCGCCCAGGGGTCGGGCGAGGGGCGGACGGAGTCACCGGCCAGCACCTGGCGGGCCTGGCGGATGCGGTCGTCCCGTTTTGGCGTGCGTTGTTCGCTCATGCGTGACCTTCCGGATTACTGGCGACAAGGGAAATGAGGTCGTCGTCAGACGCTGCGCTCGGGGGAATGCTGGTCGGTCCCAAGGTGCGCGAGCCGCGTCCAGATCAACACGACGGCGATCTTCACGATTCCGGCCCAGGTCAGCAGGATGCCTGCCAGCACCCACGCCGCGCCCAGGTCGGCCACGGAGGCGACGACCGCCAGCAGCACACCGAGAAGCGTCATGGAGTAGGAGGTGAGTTGCAGGTGCCTCATGGAGCATCCCTCGGAGGTGTTGCCGGGCGAGCCGGTTCAGAGCCCCCATGCTACCCGCTTTGTGTCCGCGACCGCAACCGGGCATCACGGCGCCGGGGTATGGGTAACTTCCGCCGTGACCAGCAGGCGGTCGGATTCGTTCTCGTACGGGTCGAGGTCGTAGCTGCCGTAGTACATCGGGTCGGTGAAGCCGGCGAGTTCCAGCATCAGGCCCAGCTCGGCGGCGTGGACGTAGCGCAGGAGAAACTCGCTGCGAAGCCGGGTAAACGTGCCGTCCGGCGCGGTGCGGTCGTACCAGAGCAGCGTGTCGATGATCTGCGTCGCCGGTGAGAGGCGCCGGTGCGACCATTTGTCGACGGACGAGCCGTCCGCCAGCCGCCAGCCGCCTTCCAGATGGGGGCCGTCCATGAGGTGGCGCAGCTGGTCGGGCGAGGGGTTCATCGAGTCGATGACGAGCTGGCCGCGTGGATCGAGCGCCCGGCGGGCCGACGCCAGCGCCCGGCGCTGATCGGAGACGGTCGTCAGGTGCATCAGGCTGTTCAGCGAGAAGATGACGAGGCCGAACGGCCCGCCCGGCGCCTGGTCGGAGGCCCGCATGTCGCCCTCGACGAGCGTGACGCGGTCCGCCACGCCCGCGGCGGCAATCGCTTCCTCCGCGCGGTCGAGCATGGGCCGGGAGGAGTCGAGCCCGACGACGGTGAAGCCAGCCTCCGCGAGCGGCACCAGCACGCGGCCGGAGCCGCAGCCGAGCTCGAGGATCGGGTCGCCGACGGCATCCGCGAAGTTGAGCAGGAGCTCGATGTCGGCGTCGAAGCTCGCATGCTCTAGGTCGTAGAGCTCGGCGATGTCGCGGTAGGGATCGTTCGCGGGAGTCTCGGTCATCATGAACGCTTTCTCATCGTTTCGTTGACGGTGGAACAACGCGACACCTATAGTGCATCGCATGGCAAAGAAGGGTAAGGGATCAACCAAAGAGGCACCGAGCGGCGACCGCGTGGTGACGCAGAACCGGCGCGCATTTCACGAGTATTTCATCGAGGACCAGATCGAGGCCGGCATGGTCTTGACGGGAACCGAGATCAAGTCCGTGCGCGAGGGGAAGATCACCATCGCCGAGGCGTATGTACGGATCGACAACGGCGAGCTCTGGCTCATCGGCAGCCACATCACGCCCTATTCGCACGGCAGCTATCTGAACCACGATCCCGACCGGCCGCGCAAGCTGCTGGCGCACAAGCGCGAGATCGAGCGACTGCGCGAGGCCATCGAGCAGAAGGGGATGACGCTCGTGCCGCTGCGGATCGTGCTCAAGCGCGGCCGCGCCAAGGTCGACGTCGGCGTGGCGCGCGGCAAGAAGCTGTGGGACAAGCGCCAGAGCGAGGCGGCCCGCGACGCGAAGCGGCAGATCGACCGCGCGATGCGCGAGCGGGTGTAGCGGCGTTGGATATCCAGTAGCCCCGGGCTGGAATGCCCGGGGCGTCACCGCCTCGATGCGATAGGTGGTCGCGTTCCCGACCACTCCGGGTCGGGGCTACGGATCGTCACCTGCCTCGCACACCTGTTCGCATATGGCCCGGGATGTGGTAGAATTGCCGTGTTGCGGAGGAATCCGCGCCCAGAAATGGGGATGTCTGGTTTCGACAGGGTCGAATGCTAGGCCATTGCACGTCGAGGTCGCCCGAGGCCTCGTAAAAAACGGGCAAACCAATAGCTGAGGACAACACCCTCGCTTTCGCTGCTTAAGTCACTGACCTCTAAGTAGCGCGTCCGCCGGTCTTCCCCCTGTCGGGGCCGGGTTCGGGCGCCACCTAAGACGGGGTGCGACGATCTAGTCCGCTGGTGCGCAGTCGTCAAAGGCAGTCCAGCTCACCGTCACGGGATCCTGTCGGTGGGAGCCCGGGGCGGCACATAAAACGCCGACTAAACGTGTAGTAGATGTCCGGTTGACGGTTCTGGACGGGGGTTCGATTCCCCCCATCTCCACCCAGCGAAGGCGCCCAGCAATGGGCGCCTTTTTGTTGCGAGTCGATCTGGTAGGGGAGCACCTTGTGCTCCCGGCGTCAGGAGGAGACAAGGGCTCGCTCCGCTTCCCGGCCGAGCGCGGAGCGCGAGAAGCGGAGCAGGCCCTTGCCTGCGGCTCGGCCGGGCTCCTCCCCTACCGACCCACGGACGTGCGCTCTACGGCTCGATGTCCACGCCCAGCATCTTCGCGTGGAGCGCGCGGACCTCGTCGGCCAGCGACGGCTCCGGGCCGGCCGCCGGGATGTCCGGGGCGATGGCGTTGATCGGCAGCGGCGCGATCCTGCCCTTTTGCGCGCCCCATTCACGACGCCAGGTGCGGAGTTGATCGCCGCTCGTCGCGTAGACGATGCGGCCGAGACCGACCAGCGCGTGGGCGGTGCTGCACATCGGGCAGTGCTCGCCGGATGTGTAGACGACGCAGCTCCTGCGCTCCTCAGGCGAGAGGTTGGCGGCCGCCCAACGGGCAATCTCGAACTCCGGGTGGCGGGTGGCGTCGCCGTCCTTGACCCGGTTGCGGTCCTCGAAGCGGATCGTGCCGGTTTCGTCGACAAGGAGCGAGCCGAAGGGCTCGTCGCCGTTCTCCACCGCCTCGCGGGCGAGCTCGACGCAGCGCCGAAGGAACGCGCGATCCTCGTCAGTTACCGTGTGCATGTCGTCCCCTCTATGCTCAATCGATCGCCGGACGGTGAGTCGCCGGTCGGGTTTCTAGGTCCGGACAAGTGAATCCCTGCCACTATAGCGAAGAAGCTCAGGCACCCTTACCGCAAGGGTGAGCAGGATCACCACAAGCACGAGCCCGCTGAAAAAGGTCGTCGGCCCGACGCCCACTGACTGGGCAATTGCGCCAAGCCCGAGCGATGCCAGCGGCATCGATCCGATGGCGAGCTCCTGGATGCCAAGTGCTCTGCCCTGCATCGATGGCTCGGTGGTCATCAGCAGCAGGGTCGTTTGGAGCACGCCGAACGAGGCGCTCATCAGGCCGATGCAGCCCATCAACGCAAACGAGACCGGGACCGAGTGCGAGAGGCCGAAGAGCGCCCACAGCGCGCCCCATGTGGCCGTGCCGAGAACGAAGAGTCCACCCTTGAACCTAAAGTCGCCCAGCGTTGCGATGGTGAGTGAGCCGGTCAATCCGCCCAGGCCGGCGCAGGTGAGAAGCCAACCCAGCCCAACGGCATCCAGCCCCAGAACATCCTTGGCGAAGACGGGCATGAACGACTGGTAGACGGGCCAGATCAGGATGTTCGCCGCGAGGGTGACCAGGAGCACGGCCGACGTGAGGCGGCTGGAGAGCACCGCCCGCAGGCCGCCGGTGAGCATATCGACCAGTGGCTCGTGGTGGCGTCGCGTTGTACGGCCCACATGACGCAGCGGCCAGAGCAGGGCGACCGACACCGCGAACCAGCCACTGGAGATCCAGAGGGCCGTTGGCGCCCCAAGCGTGCTGATCATGGCTCCGCCGATGGCCGGCCCGACGACCTGCGTCATGTTCATCGCCATCGAGTTCAGGGCGTTCGCGTTGCTCAGGTTTTCGCGGCCGACCAGCTCGAGGACCAGCGACATCCGTGCCGGTTGCGATGGTGATTGGGCCAATCCGATCGCCAGGCCACCCGTCACGAGGACCCCGTACGGCGCGTGGCCCGTCGTTGCCATGGTGGCCACGACGACCACGACGCCGAACGCCCAAAGTCCCGCGATCATGAGCATGCGCACGCGGTCGTAGCGGTCGGTGAGCACGCCCGCGACGGGGCCCAGCAGCAATGGGGCGAGGCGGAACGCAGTGAAGACCGCCAGAAGGAACTCCGACCGGGTGGTCTCGAACACGAGCCAGCCGAGGATGAGCGTCTGCGTCCATGCACCGCCGAAGAAGAAGAGGTTGGACACCCACAGATAGCGGAAGCCGGGACTTCGCCGCAGCGACTCGAGCGCCCGGGCGGGGCCCGCCCCTGCTCGTGGCCCTGCGGCCGTTTCCAGCTTCGACGTCGGCTTCACCCGTTCCACTCGCGACAACCTCATCCTCCCCGCACATGCAAAGACCCCGATGCAGACGGTCGCATCGGGGAGGGGGAGCGGACGTGTCTCTCGCTGTCACGCCATCGCGGGCAGGGTGGCCTCGGATGAGGGCTCCCACTGCCAGATGGTATGCGAAAACGGCGATCCCGTCGATCTGACGGCGGAGGGGTTCCGCAGGCGGCTGTGCGACGCCTCCTGCCCGCTCAGGCTAGTTCAGCGGCGGGTTAATGATGACGAGGAACACGCCGGTCCATTGGCAGACGAAGGCGACCACCGTCAGCGCGTGGAATATCTCGTGGAACCCGAACGTCCGCGGGAAGGGGTTTGGTCGCTTCAGGCCATAGATGACCGCGCCGGCAGTGTAGAAGGCCCCGCCCAGCAGCACCAGCGTCATCGTCAGCCAGCTTGCGCGGAAGAAGTCCGCGATGAACAGGACCGCCGCCCAACCGAGCAGCATGTAGAGCGCGATGTAGAGCGTGCGCGGGGCATGGAGCCAAAAGACGCGGAAGCCGATGCCGAGGATCGCGCCGGTCCAGACCAACGCGAGCAGCACGGTCGCCTTGGGGTGCGGGAGCAGGAGCAGGCTCAGGGGCGTGTAGGTCCCCGCGATCAGGAGGAAGATGTTGGCGTGGTCGATGCGCCGGAAGATGGTCTTCACGTTCTGTTCCCACGCGATCCGGTGATAGAGCGCGCTGATGCCAAACAGGAGCAGTGAGGACGCGAAGAAGATGGCCGACCCGGTGATCGCCGCCGCGCCATCGGCGAACACGATCAGCACGACGCCGAGGACGATCGCGATGGGGAAGGTGGCGGTATGGATCCATCCACGCCATGACGGAGGCATCGTCAGGTGATCGAACGCGATCGCATCGTCGACCAGCGGCAGCGAGGCATTCGCGGGGTCATGGTGCATGTGGCTATCGTTTCTCATGGCGCTAGTGGGCTCCCGCCGCTTCCAGCAATGCGGCGATCTCCCAGTAGCCGCGCATCTGCGCGTGCTGGAGTGGGGTGACGCCCTCGAAATCGGCGAGGTTCACGTCCGCGCCGGCCGCGACCAGCATCCGCACGATCTCCACGTGCGCGGGGCCACCGTCGCTGAGGATGATCGCCTCCAACAGCCCGGTCCAGCCGAGGTTGTTGACATGGTTGACGTCGACACCGGCGTCGATGAGGATCCGCACCGTCTCGACATGCCC
>DATLHE010000163.1:0-2308 GCA_035540335.1 Thermomicrobiales bacterium
TCGGCGATGTCGCCGACGTCCTGACCCCGGATGCCTTCGGCGTCCTCGACTACCGCCACATCTACGCCGCGATGCTGGCCTGCCGCAAGCGCGGCCAGCGCCCGGACCTCATCGCCGTCTCGGAGGAACTGACGGGCGCCGGCCGGGAGCATCTCGGCGTCGAGGCGGCGCTGGTGCTCGCCGAGCCGGGCGGGGCGCCGGTCTACGTCAACGACTACGCGGCGCGAGTCCGGCACCATGCCCGCCGGCGGGCCGTTCTCGCCGCGGCGACGTCGCTGGTGCGGGCGCTCCACGACGATCCCGACGCCGACCCCGGCGACCTGGCGCACACGGCGCTGATGGGCATCGCCGACCTCACGGCCACGGATGGCGGGCCGCAACTCTACGCCGAGGTGATCGACGCCTTCCAGGAGCGGCTCGCCATGCAGGTGGCCGGCGCCTGGGAGGAGCGCGTCACGCCGACGCGGCTGCACGCGCTGGACACACATCTCGGCGGCGGCTTCCGGCCCGGCGAGCTGATCATCCTCGGCGCCCGGCCGGGCATGGGCAAGACGGCGCTGGCGATGCAGTTGATGCACAACATCGCCCGCCACAAGCAGCCGATCCTGATGTTCAGCGCCGAGATGTCGATGCCGTCGATGGTCGAGCGCGGGATGTCGGAGATGACCGGCATCGCCATGCACGAGCTGCGCCGGCGGCAGATCTCGCAAGAGCGGTTCGACGCGCTGATGCGGGCGAGTGAGCGGATGGCGAAGATGCCGGTCGCCATCGACGACACCTCCGGCATCACGACGGCGCAGATGATGACCCGCGCCCAACGCTTCCAACGGCAGCACGGACTCGGCCTGATCGTCTTCGACTACCTCGAGTTGGCCGGCGACCAGGGCACGCAGGGCGAGCAGCACCGCGTCTCCGAGATCGGCCGGCAGCTCAAGCACATCGCGCGGACGGTCGATGTGCCGTTCGTGGCCCTCTCCCAACTCTCGCGCAACGTCGAGAACCGGACGCCGCCGACGCCGCGGATGTCGGACATCCGGCAGTCGGGGGCGATCGAGGCGGCCGCCGACATCGTGATCCTGATGTACCGCCACGACTACTACGTGGGTCAGGGCCAGGTGGCGATGGAGGCCGACAAGATCGGCGTCGCCGACCTCTACATCAGCAAGCAGCGCAACGGGCAAAACGGCAAGGTCAGTCTCCGGTTCGATGAGACGAGCATGCGGTTCACCGACCTCGACGAGCCAACCATCATCCAGCGAAAGGCGTCCTGATGGAGCGACGAACGTATCCGCGGTCCAAGACATTCCTGCTGTGTACCGGGAAGGAGGAGGCGCTGCCGTATGCGTCCACGGAGGAGGATCACGTCTTTACCTGCTACGACGTGGGCGAGGCGCTCCGGTGCGTGGCGGTCAACGCGCTGCAGGGGTTCCGGGTCCGCATCCTGGCGACGCCGGAGTGGGAGCGGGTGCATGGCCCGCTGTGGACGGAGAACGCGGCATGAGCGAGCTGACGATCGACGTGCCGATGGATCCGCCGGCCATCCTGCTCCCCAACGCCAAGCGCAACGCTCATTGGGCGCGCATCAACCAGGCGACGCAGGAATACCGGGAGTGCGCGAAGTACGCCGCGCTCAACGCCCGCCCGCGCCGCTGGCAGCCGTTCGCCGGCCCGGTGGCGCTGCACATCCACATCGGCTGGGGACGCCGCCGGCGGCGGATCGACCTCGACGCGGCCGGCAGCGGGGCCAAGGCGGCGCTGGATGGACTGGTCGACGCCCACATCCTGATCGACGACCGCCTCGTGGTCGACCTGCGGGTCACGCAGGAGAAGGCGGTCGATGGCAACGGGTTTACGAGATTCGTCATTCAGGAGACACAGGCATGAGCACCCCGATTCACGTCAACCTGACGCCCGAATACCCACGCCGGGAGCGCGTCGCCCTCATGGCGGACGGCGATGGCAGAAACCCCCGCGTCGTGCGGTTCGCATGCGTGAACGAGAACTGCAGCCACGCCGATTGCGCCGGTGGCAATGACGTGGCGATCCCGATCGACGATCTGGAGACCCTGGTGGAGCGCATCATCGGCTTCCGGGAAGTCGTGGTCAGCCTGCAAGCGAGGACAGCATGAGCACCACCGACCACGAACTCCTGACCAACGCGCTGCTGACCCTCGTGGCCCAGCCGGTCACGGATCCGTCCTATCCGCTCAGCACGCGAGAACGGCAAATCTTGCTCCTGGTCGCGGCCGATCTGACGAACCCCGAGATCGCCCGGCAGTTGGGCGTCGCCCGCGATACGGTCAAGAAC
>DATLHE010000164.1:0-2910 GCA_035540335.1 Thermomicrobiales bacterium
ATCGGGACGTCGGCGCGGGCGGTGTCGGGCTGGCGGGCGGGGGAGATAGTGGGGGCATGCATCATTCGCCCATCCTAGCGAGCGATCCCCGGCGGCGCAACGCGCCGTGGCGCCTACAATGATGACCATGTGTGCTCGCGACCGTGGGGAAAGGGAATCGATGGCGTTCGTGTTGGCTCTGTTGTTGTTTGTTGTCGTGCTCGGCGTGCTGGACCGCGCGCTGCCGTGGCCGTCGGCCGGGAACGGGGGCCGGGGCCGATGATCACCGGGCATCTCGGCGTCGCCGCGGCGGCGAAATCGCCGGCGCGGGAGATCCCGCTCTGGGTGCTGATGCTGGCGACGCTCTGGCTGGACGTCGTCTTCCTGCCGCTGCTCCTGCTCGGCATCGAGGAGATCGACGACCTGCCGGGCACGGATGGTGGCTACGGAAACGTCATCATCCACGCCGACTACACGCACTCGTTCATCGGCGCGATCCTGCTCTCGATCGCCTTCGGGGTCGTTGCCGCCCGCTGGTGGGGCGGCCGGGCCGGATTCATCCTGATCGGCGTCGCCTTCTCGCACTGGGTGCTGGACCTCATCGTCCACCACGCCGACTTGCCCTTCATGCCCGGCAACGCGGGCGACCTGCCCCGCTTCGGCCTCGGACTATGGGATGTGCCGTGGCTGGCGGCGATCGTCGAGCTGCTCCTGCTCATCGCTGGCGCGTGGGTCTACTGGCGCGCCGCGCGGGAGGTCACCGCCGGCCGCGAGGCCACCGTGCGGATGCGAGCGCACCTGCTCGCCGGGCTGATGGTGGTCTTCGGCGTCGTCGTCCTGCTGACGGACGTGTACATCGGGTAGGAGCGCGGCCGTCATCCCGTTGCCCCGGATCCGGTCATTCGTCTATTCATTCGGCCCAACGGCTGTGGGCTGGTGCGAACTTCGGAAGAGATGGGCATGGCGCCGACGCAGCGACTGCGCGTGGTAGATCACCAGTCGGCTGGCGTCTTCCGGATCACGCCGTCGCAGGGCGTCCAGGATGTCCTGATGCTCGTGGTTGGAGATCGCAAGCTCCTCGGCGGTGAGGATTGGATGATTGCCGAGACTGAGCAGGAAGAGATCGGTCTGCTCCTCGTTTCGCAGGACAAATCGAGCCAACGGAGGGTTGCCCGCCGCAATGCCTACCCAGCGGTGGAACTCCCGTCCGGAACGCAGTGAGGCGAGGATGTCACCGTCGATCGCGGCATGTTTGCCAAGATCGATGGCGCCCTGAAGCTCCCCGAGGTGCTGCTGCGTGGCATAGACGGCAGCTCGTCGAACCAATTGTGGTTCGACGAGCTCATTCGCGACGAACATGTCCTTGAATTCCTCGCGGCTGAGCTCCCGGATCACCAACCCGGTTCCCGGTTGGTGCTCGATAAGCCCCTCATGTTCGAGGAGCGCGAGGGCTTCCCGTACGGGAGTACGGCTCATCCCCAGAGCCCCCGCGATCCTGACCTCGACAAGTGGTTCACCTGCCGCGATTTTTCCCTCCAGAATCGCTTCCTTGATCGCTGAAAAGGCCACTTCCCGGTAGCGTGGGCTCCGCTGAAGAGTGACCACATTGAAAACGTCGTTCACAGTCACCACCTGCGTATCGGCTCAGGGTACGGAACACGGCGTACGCGCTCGCCTCACTGACACCGACGCTTCAATTCCCAATAATGCTTTGCTGTATACCAGTATACAGACACCGATCTGCGCCGTTGGCCAAGAGCGGGCCGTTTTCCGATGCGCTCCGACTTCCTGGGATCACCGGGCGCTCTTTGACGGCAGGGGACTGCAATGGAAGGCTTGACAGCGCCTCATCCCTCTTCTACCGTGTATCCAATCACGCCACATCACATCGTCCGCGACGGTCGATTTCCGGAGCCTGCATACACGTATACGCGTGGGTGTTATGGACAGGTTGCTGCAAACCAGCAGCGGGAGGCGCTTCATGCTACGGCACGAGGTTACGCGACGGACGGTCGTCAAGGCAGGAGCGGCAACGGCAACGCTCACAGTGTTCCCGGCTGCCGCCAGTGTGCGAGCCCAAGATCAGGTCGAAATCACGTTCTGGAACAGCACGTTGCCCGTGGAGGATCCTGCCGACAAGACGAAGAAGCTCGAGGACTTCTACGTCTACCAGGCGATCGAGCGGTTCCAGGCGGCGAACCCCAACGTCACCGTCAAGATGGAAACGTTCCCGGGCGGGCCAGACCTCTTCACCAAATACCGCACCGCGAGCGTGGCGAAGAACGGTCCCTGCGTGATGGGCATGTGGTCTGGGACCTACATGTTGAACCTCAAAGAGTTCCTGGAACCGATGGGTCCCTATTTCACCGCGGAGGAACGGGCGCAGCTCACGGGGTGGGAGGCGGTCAACGAACAGTTCGATCCCGATGCCAAGGACATCTACGGGGTGCCGGCGGGCTCGGATGGCGTCACCGTCTATTTCTATAATCGGCCGCTCCTGCAGGAGGCCGGCATCAATCCCGACGAGAAGTGGCCCACCAACGTCAACGAGTTCTTCGAGGCGCTCGACGCCATCCAGGCCACCGACGTGACGCCGCTGGTCCTGGACACGAACTCCATCGTCTGGCAGGTCCTGCTGTATTGGATCGCGCAGACCGTTGGCGGTTCCACGGGCATCAATGAGCTCGCGACCGGCACGCGGAACTTCAGCGACCCCGAGCTGGTCGACATCGTCTCGAACTGGCAGCGCCTTGCCGATTACACCATTCCAGGCGCCGAGACGATGGAAGGCGCGGAGGCGCTCCAGCTCTTCGCGAACGAGGAGTCGGCGATCATCTCGGGTGGCTTTGGCACCATCGACAACGCGCGTGAATTCTTCGGCGACGACCTCGGGATGGTGAAGTTCGCCGACTACAGCGCCGACGCTCCGAT
>DATLHE010000165.1:0-5693 GCA_035540335.1 Thermomicrobiales bacterium
CAGGGGCAGGAGTTCGACGTCGACTGGCTGATCCTCAAGCTCGGGGATGCGAACTCCCAGCCGTTCTACCGCACGCCGTTCGGCACGATCGTCCGCGTCAACGACACCGCCCGCGTCGGGGACGTGAAGGCAGCCGCCTGAACGGCTATTCGGAATGATTGCTGCCAATCTTGTAGGGGCGATCCAGCGTGGTCGCCCCACCACCCCTTGCGCGATTGGCCCTGGATCGCTCCTGGAATGGCGATGTGTGGGACCGTCACGTCCGTGCGACGGTCTCGCGCGCCTGGACCTCCGGTGACGACACCGGCGGCCGGTCCATCTCCCGCAGCACCGGGACGAAGATCGCGCCGATCCCGATGACCGTGCCGAGCGTCGCGATCGCGACCAGCCCCTCCTGGATGCCGAACGTGTCCAGCACCCACCCCATCCCCACCATCCCGATCGGCGCGGCGGCGCCGGCGAGCGCCGAGAAGGTCGCGAAGACGCGCCCACGGAGGGCGACCGGGATGCGCTCGAAGCGGATCGTCACCAGCATCGGGTTCACCGGGCCGACCAGCAGGCCGACCAGCACCGCCGCGGCGATGAGCGCCGGGTACGATGCCTGCGCGACGAACGCCCACATCAGGATCGACTCGCTCGCGAAGCCGACGAGCCAGATGAGCCGCCGCTTCGAGCGGAGGCGATGGCCGAACGTGCCGTAGGCCATGCCGCCGACGAGGGTGCCGACGCCCATCGCGGTCAGGAGCAGGCCGAACTTCGAGGCCGAGCCGAAGCGGTCCTGGATCGCGACGGGGATCGCGACGCTGCCGAACGCGCCGGAGAGGAAGTTCGTGATCGTCAGCGAGATCGCGAGCACGAACAGCAGCCGGTCGCGCCGCAGGTAGCCGAGGCCGGCGAAGATCTCCTTCACGATCGGGCCGGGGGATGCGGCGGGCTCGTGATGCGCCTTCCCCTCCGGCGCGAAGATGCCGATCAGCAGCGCGGAGACGACGAAGGTCGCCGCGGTGATCCAGAGCAGGTTGACCGCGCCGAGCGGGCCGATCAGCAAGCCGGCAAGCGCAGGGCCGACGATCGCGGAGGCGCCCTGCATGACCTCGAACGAGGAGTTCATCGCCTCCGGCCGCAGCCCACTGCTCGCGGAGAGCTCGGGCAGCAGGAGACGGCGTGCGGTCAGGCCCGGGATGTCGAGAAACGCGCCGGCGAAGACGAGGACCAGCAGCTGCCAGAACGCGAGGCCGACGGTCGCGTGGAGCAGCGGGATGGCGACGACCGCGAGACCGCTGACGACGTCCGAGATGACGCTCATTCGCCGGCCGCCGAGGCGGTCGACGAGGATGCCGCCAAGCACCCCGGACATGAACGCGGGGAGCGCCGCGGCCATGCCGGTGAGGCCCGTCTGGCTGGCGCTGCCGGTCGTCTGGAGGACGAACCAGGGCAGGGCGACGAGCGCCATCACGTTGCCGATGAGCGAGACGCCGTTGCCGACGAGGAACGCGGCGACGGCGACCCGCCCGCGCGTGTGGGAAGTCACGATGTGGCGGTCCGGTCCAACTTACCCCTGAAACGTCTTTCTGACCCTGAGCGCAGTCGAAGGGGAGGGCCCCCGGCGAAGCCGGTCCATCAAACGGCGCGCAGCGCCTTCCTTCAGTCCCGTGCGATGATACCCGCGATCGTGTTCGAGCGACCGTCCTCGTGTCAACCCTCTCCGGGAGAGCCCCATGCCGCGCACCGTGTCCGCACCATCGCCCGCCGACCTCGCCACCGCTCGCGAGATCGTGCGCCAGCACCTGGCCCCGACGCCACTGCTGCGCGCGAGCGTCGAGGGGCGGGACGCCTGGCTGAAGCTGGAGACCTTCCAGCCGACCGGCGCCTTCAAGGTGCGCGGCGCGCTCGCCGGGCTGACCACCGTGCGGGATGCCGGCCACATCGTCACCGCCTCGGCCGGCAACCACGCGCTCGGGGTGGCATGGGCGTCGCGGCGGCTGGGTGTCCCGGCGACGATCGTCGTCGCGGAGACCGCCTCCCCGGTCAAGATCGAGAAGCTCCGCGCGCTCGGCGCCGACCTGGTGCTGCATGGGGATTCGTACGACGAGGCCGAGGCGCACGCGCTGGCGCTCGCGGCGGCGGGCGGGCACTACCTCTCGCCCTACAACGACACGCACGTCATCGCCGGGCAGGCGACGGTGCTCGATGAGCTCCTCGGCCAGCTGCCGGACGACGGCGCGCCGCTCACGCTCGTCGTGCCGGTCGGCGGCGGCGGGCTGCTCGCCGGCATCGCGCTGCGCGCGGCCGGGATCCAGGACCGCGACATCCGGCTGATCGGCGTCGAGGCGGCGGAGTCGAGGGCGGTGTCGAGCGGCGTCGCGGCCGGCCGGACGGTCGAGATCCCGGTCGGGGAGACGATCGCCGACGGGCTGGCGGGCAACGTCGAGGCCGGCTCGGTGACGGTCGACATCCTGCGCGAGCGCGGGGTGCGGTTCGTCGCCGCGGAGGAGGCAGCGATCCGCGCCGGCGTCCGCTGGCTGATGACGGAGCACGGACTCGTGGCGGAGGGCTCCGCCGCGGCGACGATCGCCGCGATCCGGTCCGGGCTGGCCGGCGCGGACGAGGGTCACCTGGCGGGGATCATCACCGGGCGGAACATCACCTGGCCGCTGCTGCGCGAGATCATGGACGAGGACGCACGGTGAACCGCTGCCACGATCTGGCGGCCGGGATCGTGTATATAACGAGTGGCAATGTGCACCGTCGCAACCACGTTCCACTCACCACATGCGGGAGATCCTCGGATTCATGGACATGCTGCAATCGTTCGTCGACAAGTTCCTGCCCAAGGACCAGGGCAAGCGTGAGCTCGCCATCGTGGCTTGGCTGGTCGTGCCCCTGATCGTCGTCGGGTTCGCCTGGGCCGTCTACGAGGGCGGCTTCGCCGAGCCGATCCCGCCAGCCACTCCCACCGCCTCCCCGACGGTGGTGTCGACGCCGGCAAACTAGCGGTCGAGGCGCGCAACGACGTCGTCCCGCCTGACCCAGTCCGCTGAACATCGTCCCGGCGACCTACGGTGCCTCGACCGTGGCCTCCTCCTCGCTGAGCGCGCGGAGCGCAAGCGTCGCATGGGCATAGGCGCCGCCCGCCCGCATCTCCGCCGCGACCCAGATGGCCTCCATGATCTCTTCCGGGCTCGCGCCCATGCGCCGGGCCCGTTTGGTGTGCCCCGTGATGCAATAGGGGCACTGCGTGACATGCGCGACCGCCACGGCGATCAGCTGCTTGGTCTTCTCCGGCAACGCGCCGTCGGCAAAGACTGCCCGGCTGAAGTTCCGGAACGCCTCATGCTGGTCCGGCGCCAGCTCCTTGCGCCAGGAATGCAGCTCCGGGGTGGTCGCCTGATACATCGGTTCGCGCACGATACTACTCCACGACGTCGCGCGGTGGCGCGCACCTCCCGTCGGGTGATCGCCATGCCGGCGATGCCTCGCGGGACGCCTCCCGCCCACCACACCTCTGCGGGCCGAATCCCGGTCCGATCCATGCTGTGATGGATAGCAACTTTGACGCCAGCGAAGCGCGTTGTGGCCTGCGGTTACGGGCGCGACCGCCGCTCCCGCCAGGCGCGGATCTGCGCGGCGTGGATCGGGTAGTGCCCGTATGTGTCGAGGCGCAGGCGGTGCGTGAACCGCGAGTTCCCCTTCAGCCGCCCGGGGTCGACGCTCCGGAGATAGGCCAACAGCCGGTCGTGCGTCGCCGCGGCCTCCGCGCGGACCTCCTCCAGCGTGAGCCCCTGCTTCTCCCCGGTCTTCATCGCGTTGAAGGCGTCGATGCCGCCATAGGTGACGGAGTAGCGCGGTGGGGTCCCGCCCTCCAGCACCAGCGGCAGGTGGGTCAGCGCCTCGCCATCCCACCAGGTGACGTGGGCGATGAGGTCGCGGATCGACCAGTCGCCGCAGACGCCGGGAATCATCAAATCCTCGACCGGCAGGCCGGCGTAGGCGGCGTGGAAGTCCGCCCAGGCCGCGTCGACCTTGGCGATCAGTTTGTCCACGCGCGTGTTCTGCTCCGTGATCATGTGTCGCTCCTGCGAACAACAAATGCGCACACTCTCCGTGGTGCGCGGCTGCAGTTGTAGGTCGGCTTCCGTCGTCGTAGGGGCCGTACCCCGTAGGGTGTCGGCCCGGTGGCCCGCAGGGCCACATGAGCAGCTCGGTAATCCGGCGCCGCCCCTACCGGGCGGTGACGCCGTCCTCCGCGAACAATCCCGAGCAGCCGCGGCGGTGGCAGTCGACGAGGTGCGTATCGACCATGCCGATCGCCTCCATCAGCGCATGAACCGTCGTCGGGCCGACGAAGACGAAGCCATGCGCCTTCAGCTCCTTCGACAGTGCCTTCGACGCCGGCGTCTGTGCCGGCACGTCGGCGAGCGTGCGGGGAATGGGGGTGACGGGCGGCTGGCGCGACCAGATGAGCTCGTCCAGCCCGCCCTGCTCGCGGAGGGCGACAACCGCCCGGGCGTTGGTGCGCGCGGCAAGGATCTTTTGGCGGTTGCGAATGATCGAGGCATCCTGCATCAGCCGCTCGATGTCGGCGTCCGAGAAGCGGGCGACGATGTCCGGGTCGAAGTCGGCGAAGGCGGCGCGGAACGCCGGTCGACGGGTGAGGATCGTCAACCAGCTCAGGCCGGCCTGGAACGCCTCCAGCATGATGCGCTCGAAGATCGGCTGCTCGCCGCGCACCGGCATCCCCCACTCCGTATCGTGGTAGTCGACGTAGAGCGGCGGCGAGGTCGCCCAGGGACAGCGCGCGAGGCCATCGTCGCCGATGGCGACGCCGCGCGTCGCCGCAACGCCGTTCTCGTGCACCGGTCCCGCCGCTGCCATCTGCTCGTCCGCTCCCATACGTGCGTTTTCCTCTCGTGTCGTTGTCGTTATGTCGTTCCGCGCCATCGAAACTCGTCAGGATCCGCCTTCCAGCGCACGTAGCGATCGGGCAGGCAGACGGCGCACGGCCGGTAGCCGGCCGAGATCGCGGTCGCCTCGTCGCGGAAGAAGACGCGATGACGGACGTAGTAGCCCTTCGCGATCCAGCGAAGCGCTCCAGGGCAGTCGAGGCGGCCGTAGATACGGCTGCGCCGGTGGCCGCCGAGCGTGCCCGGAACGTCGCTGGCATAGGGACGACCGTCGGCGCCGATGAGCGTCCAGGTCCGGGATTCTGTCACGACGTTCTTCCCCGATGCACGGCGTGTTGGACGCGTCCGGTGTCTCGAACTGAATAACGCCGTGAGAGTCGCGATGTGGGATTGCCCTCGTGCCGCCGCCAGGCACCCGGCTCGACGCCGGGGGGTCGTCATCCTGGAACCGGCCCGTCGTCATGCTGGAAGCGGCGTTTCCTGCCACAATGGGACGACCATTGTGGATCTCCGACCTTGAGGAAGAAAAGGCTGCCTGTGGGCTTCCAGGCAAGAGAGGCCTGACCGCAACAAAAGAGCGAGCGCGGCACGGTGCACATGATGGAAAGTCTCTGCCGAAGGCCGCGTCAGGTCACATTGAGCGCAACTCACCATTCAGATGCTCAGTGAACGATTTGGTCAGCGCGTATCAAAGGGAAGGCATAACTCTATCGTCACTTCAACACCTTCCTCTGAGGGCTGCGTCAGTCTCTGGGCACTGGCGCTTCGCTTACAGGGGTGATTGTGGCC
>DATLHE010000166.1:0-17429 GCA_035540335.1 Thermomicrobiales bacterium
CGTCGCTGAGGCGCACGGCATCCCCTACCAGCTGGAGGTGCTGAATCACGGCGGCACCGACGCCTCGCTGATCCAGCGCACGCGGGGCGGCGTCGCCGTCATCACGCTCTCCATCCCCGCGCGCTACCTCCACACCGTCAACGAGATGGCCCACCGCGACGACATCGCACATACCACCCAGCTCCTCGCCCGCTTCCTCGAGACAATGGACGCAGCGGCGTGGCACTCCCTCTCGTCGGAAGGACACGGATGAGCAGCCAGGTCCGTGTCAACGCCAAGCTCTACGCTACGCTTCGCGAGATCGCCGAGGCCGAGCACCGACCTATCTGTAAGGTCATCGAAGATGCCGTACGGTAGTACCAGCGTGGGAAGTTCCGGAGAGGCGTACACGAGGATCTTGCCCGTCTGAGGGCCGATCCTGCCGCCTGGCAGGACTATCAGGATGAGATCGTGCTGCTCGAAGGAGGGCCGCTGGACGGACTCAAGCAGGAGGAGCCCTATTACACGCCAGAAGAGGAGGCAGCGATCCGTATTGAACCGGGACGCTAGATGCCATACTTCCGCCGGATCAGCGACGCCGCTTTCCGCAATTCGGTGGCATCACCTCCGAACTTGTCCCAGAACAAGCCGTCAAGCCTCGAACCGTGTGGCTGACCACCTTGCCGACTGGGATCGACGGCCCGGATATTCACCAGTTTCAAGCCCACTGACTCCGGGCTTCTGAAGCGTTCGGCTCGCCGTTCCTTCGCATGTATGGGCAGCTTGTTCAGCACCTTGCTGAGTTCGATTGCCTTGGGATGTCGCGGCCCGAGCCACTTTCCTTCAACGTCCACATAGAGTTCCGTTGCCAGAATGATCTCTTCGCACGTCCACGCTGGATTCCGGGCCATTCTTTTCTCCCACCCCGATGAGGAATTCTCGCGCTGGTCATCATTGAATCGTCATTGGTGTCTCCCAAAATAAGCATGACCTCTCACCATCAAATTGCCCATCCGCAATAATGCGTATTCATCACGTAGGAGTTCGACGTCGAAGTCATCCGCTCTATTTGCAATTACAGGCTGCGCTCATACAGTCCCGGATTGGTGTGACGTCATCGATCGCGTCGTATGATGTGCCCATCGACATCGAACACAGACGTGGAGGTGGCACGACGCTGTGTCTTCATTGGGAAGCGCACCGGAGCAGACTCGCATCTGGCGCAACGCGCGGCTGGCGACGATGGCTTCCGGGCAGCCGGGTCTCGGGATCGTCGAGCGCGGAGCCGTCGTGACGCAGGCCGGCCGGATCGTCTTCGCCGGGGCGGAAGCTGACCTCCCGCAAGACATCGCGGGCGCCGAGACGGTCGGCTGCGACGGCCGCTGGATCACCCCCGGGCTGATCGACTGCCACACCCACCTCGTCTACACGGGCAACCGCGCCCACGAGTTCGAGCTGCGCCTCGCCGGGGCGACCTACGAGGAGATCGCCCGCGCCGGCGGCGGCATCGTCTCGTCCGTGACGCAGGTTCGCCATGCCAGCGAGGACGACCTGCTGGCCCAGACCCTCCGCCGGCTCGACGCGCTGATCGCCGAGGGTGTCACGACCGTCGAGGTCAAGTCCGGCTACGGGCTGGATCTCCCCAACGAGCGCAAGTCGCTCCGCGTCGCCCGCCAGCTCGGCGAGCGGCGACCGGTGGGCGTAAGAACCACTTTCCTCGGCGCCCACGCGCTGCCGCCGGAGGCCAACGGCGACAAAGCAACCTACATCGACGCGGTCGTGAACGAGATGCTCCCCCCGATCGCCGCCGAGGGGCTGGCGGACGCCGTCGACGGCTTCTGCGAGGGGGTCGCCTTCTCGCCGGGCGAGATCGCCCGCGTCTTCGAGAAGGCCCGCGAGCTGGCGCTGCCTGTCAAACTCCACGCCGACCAGCTCTCCGACCTCGGCGGGGCAGCGCTGGCTGCCCGCTTCGGCGCGCTTTCGGCGGACCACCTCGAGTACACGGGCGAGGCGGGTGCGGCGGCGATGGCGGCGTCCGGCACGGTCGCGGTCCTGCTGCCGGGCGCGTTCTACTTCCTGCGCGAGACGCGCAAGCCGCCCGTCGACGCCTTCCGGCGGCACGGCGTGCCGATCGCGATCGCCACCGATTCCAACCCCGGCACCTCGCCGTTGACGTCCCTGCTGCTGACGATGAACATGGCGGCCACACTCTTCGGCCTCACCGTCGACGAGTGCCTCGCCGGGGTCACCCGCATCGCGGCCCGGGCGCTCGGCCTCGCCGGCGAGACCGGTACGCTGGAGCCGGGCAGATGGGCCGACCTGGCGATCTGGGATATCGAGCGGCCCGCCGAGCTGGTCTACCGGATCGGGTTCAACCCGCTGTGGCGACGGGTGTGGCGGGGGCAAGACGCATGACGGAGCTGACGCTGACGCCGGGCGCGGTCGACCTGCGCGCCTGGCGGGCGATCTTTCAGGGAGCCGTGCCGGCGCTCGACCCGGCCTGCATGCCGGCGGTGGAGGCGAGCGCGGCGACGGTCGCCCGCATCGTCGCCCGCGGCGAGCCGGTCTACGGCATCAATACCGGCTTCGGCAAGCTGGCCAGCGTCCGCATCGGCGCCGACGATCTGGAGACGCTCCAGCGCAACATCGTCCTCTCCCACGCCGCCGGGGTGGGGCAGCCGATGCCGGCGCCGGTCGCGCGGCTGATGATGGCGCTCAAGCTGGCGAGCCTCGCGCAGGGCGCCTCCGGCATCCGGCCGGAGACCCTCCGGCTGCTGGAGGCGATGCTGGCGCGCAACGTCATCCCGGTCGTCCCGGCGCAGGGCTCGGTCGCCGCCTCGGGCGATCTCGCGCCGCTGGCCCACATGGCGGCGGCGATGATCGGCGTCGGCGAGGTCTTTGCCCCGGATGGCAGCGGCGGACGCATGGCCGCCGACGCCGCGCTCGACGCCGTGGGGCTTTCGCCGGTGACGCTCGGTCCCAAGGAGGGGCTGGCGCTGCTCAACGGCACGCAGTTCTCCACCGCCTACGCGCTGGCCGCCCTGTTCGAGACGGAGACGCTCTTCCGCTCGGCGCTCGTCACCGGCGCGCTCGCGACCGAGGCGGCGCGCGGCTCCGACACGCCCTTCGACCCGCGCATTCAGCGATTACGGAAACACGAGGGCCAGATCGAGGCGGCGGCGACCCTGCGCGCGCTGATGGCCGGCAGCGCGATCCGCGCCTCGCATCTGATGGACGACCCGCGCATCCAGGACCCCTACTGCATCCGCTGCCAGCCGCAGGTGATGGGCGCCGTGCTAACCATGCTGCGGCAGGTGGCCGACACCCTCGCGACGGAGGCGAACGGCGTCTCCGACAACCCGCTCGTCTTCGTCGACGGCGAGGAGGCGCTCTCCGGCGGCAACTTCCACGCCGAGCCGGTCGCCTTCGCCGCCGACATGCTCGCGCTCGCCATCTGCGAGATCGGCTCGCTCGCCGAGCGCCGGATCGCGCTGCTCATCGACCCGTCACTCTCCGGCCTGCCGGCTTTCCTGACGCCGAAGCCCGGCCTCAACTCGGGCTTCATGATCCCGCAAGTCACCGCCGCCGCGCTGGTGTCGGAGAACAAGCAGCGCGCGACCCCGGCCAGCGTCGACACGATCCCGACCTCGGCGAACCAGGAGGATCACGTCTCGATGGCCGCGCACGGGTCGCGCCGCCTGCTGCCGATGGTCGAGAACGCGACGGCCGTCGTCGCGATCGAGCTGCTGGCCGCCGCGCAGGGGTGCGATTTCCACGCGCCGCTGACGTCCAGCGACGCGCTGGAGGCGGTCCGCCGCCTGACGCGCGCCCATGTGCCGCATCTGGAGAATGACCGCCACTTCCATCCGGACATCGCGCAGGCGGTGGCGTTGATCCGGAGCGGAGCCGTCATCGAGGCCGCCGGGATGGATCTGCCGGGCGTGACGGGCGTTCTGTAGCGGCGACCCAGCGTGGTCGCCCGGGGCCACCACGGCCCGCAGGGGCAGGGCGGCCCGTATGGGAGGGCCTTGTGCCCTCCCTCAAGGAAAAGAGCACACCCATGACCGCATCGACCTCCACCACCAAGACATCCGTCGTCCGCGCGCCGCGCGGCACGGCGCTCTCGGCGAAGAGCTGGCTCACCGAGGCACCCCTGCGGATGCTGATGAACAACCTCGACCCCGATGTCGCCGAGCGGCCGGAAGACCTCGTCGTCTACGGCGGCATCGGCCGCGCCGCCCGCAACTGGGAGTGCTTCCACCAGATCATCGCCTCGCTGAAGGATCTTGACGCCGACGAGACGCTCCTCGTCCAGTCCGGCAAGCCCGTGGGCGTCTTCCGCACGCACGAGAACGCCCCGCGCGTGCTGCTCGCGAACTCCAACCTCGTGCCGCACTGGGCGACATGGGCGCACTTCAACGAGCTCGATCGCAGGGGCCTCATGATGTACGGCCAGATGACGGCCGGCTCGTGGATCTACATCGGCAGCCAGGGGATCGTCCAGGGCACCTACGAGACCTTCGTCGAGATGGGCAAGCAGCACTATGACGGCGACTGGACGGGTCGCTGGATCCTCACCGCCGGCCTCGGCGGCATGGGCGGCGCCCAGCCACTGGCGGCGACGATGGCCGGCGCGTCGATGCTCGCCATCGAGTGCCAGCAGAGCCGCA
The DNA here is from genome assembly GCA_035540335.1 of Thermomicrobiales bacterium. Taxonomy (GTDB): domain Bacteria; phylum Chloroflexota; class Chloroflexia; order Thermomicrobiales; family UBA6265; genus UBA6265. The sequence continues at coordinate 4,650 of DATLHE010000166.1, forward strand.
TCGACATGCGCCTGCGCACTGGCTACGTCGACGTCCAGGCCCGCGACCTCGACCATGCCCTCTCGATCCTCGACGACGCGAAGCAGACCCGGAAGGCCGTCTCCGTCGCGCTGCTCGGCAACGCCGCCGAGGTGCTGCCGGAGTTGGTTCGTCGCGGCGTGCGCCCGGACGGCGTCACCGACCAAACCTCCGCCCACGATCCCGCCCATGGCTACCTGCCGATCGGCTGGACGGTCGAGCAGTGGCGCGAGACGCAGGAGCGCGACCCGGACGCCGTCGCCAGGGCCGCCCGGGCCGCGATGGCGAACCACGTTCGCGCGATGCTCGCCTTCGCCCACCAGGGCATCCCGACCGTCGACTACGGCAACAACATCCGCCAGATGGCCTTCGAGGAGGGTGTGAAGGACGCGTTCGATTTCCCCGGCTTCGTCCCCGCCTATATCCGGCCGCTCTTCTGCCGCGGCGTCGGCCCCTTCCGCTGGGTCGCGCTCTCCGGCGACCCGGAGGACATCTACAAGACCGACGCGAAGGTCAAGGAGCTGATCCCGGACGATCCGCACCTGCACCAGTGGCTGGACATGGCGCGCGAGCGCATCCACTTCCAGGGGCTGCCGGCGCGCATCTGCTGGGTGGGCCTCGGCGACCGCGACCGCCTCGGGCTGGCCTTCAACGAGATGGTGGCGAGCGGCGAGCTGAAGGCGCCGATCGTCATCGGCCGCGACCACCTCGACTCCGGCTCCGTCGCCAGCCCGAACCGGGAGACGGAGGGGATGCGCGACGGCTCGGACGCGGTGTCGGACTGGCCGCTGCTCAACGCCTTGCTGAACACGGCCTCCGGCGCGACGTGGGTCTCGCTCCACCACGGCGGCGGAGTGGGGATGGGCTTCTCGCAGCACGCCGGAATGGTGATCGTCTGCGACGGCACGCCCGAGGCGGCGGCACGCATCGGTCGCGTCCTCTGGAACGACCCCGCGACCGGCGTCATGCGCCACGCCGACGCCGGCTACGCGGAGGCCATCGCCTGCGCGAAGGAGCACCAGCTCACGCTGCCGGGGATCCTGGGGTAGAAACGAGACAGGGAGCAGATTGCGCGCCGTCTAGCATGCAACGCGTTGCACATAAGGGACGATCACAGACGCCAAGAGCGTTAAGTCCGCACACTGATACGGACTTTCAATCCCGGCTTAGTCCTCGCGAACGTGCTAACAGAGCCGGGAGTCGACGCCTATGTCTCAACAGTCCGAATGTAGAAAGGGCCATCGCGTTTGCAAGTGGTTCAATGGCATCACTGAACTGTCGACAAATAAAGCGGCGATCACCACCGTTGTCGGAAGAGGTCCAGTCTCGGAACGATGCCTCACTTCCTACAAAAAGCACCGTCGCGGGAGTTGAGGTTAACGGTTCCCAGATGTGGTGGTCTTCTGGAGTGAATTTCACACCAATAACCAAAACGAGTCGCGCCGTCAACACCATTCTGCTCCAATGATGCTGAAGCCCAGCAAACACGCTTGGGGCGAATGACGCTTCTTTCCCTGGAGCGTACATGGCCATCACCGAGAACAAAGTCGTAAATTCCTCAAGATGATATTGAACCGAGTCTCGTGGGACCGCAGTCAAAGGCCCATCTACAAGTAGGAATCGATTTAGCGGTATTCCGTCAACCTTCACGTCCTCGAACTGCATCTCTACCGGAGGTGGCAGTATGTTGCATGCACCATGGAGCTTCCAGACCGCTGCTTGATGAGGCGAGGGCGGCTGATCAGGATGACGCACCTGAATCGCGAGTCCTTCAGCTGCAGATTCAAGAATGCACTCATAGTTCAGAGTGGAGAACAGAGTATGGCTGAGCAGTCCGCGCTCTCCGATTGCTCGAAGGAACATGCTGTAGAGATCATTAGCACCTGCGTCCACCCGAAACTGTGAGAAGTAAACGCTCAGAGTACGCATGCAAGAGTAAAACGTATCGAGGTCTCCACAATTCATGAGGGCGACCATACCGGCTTCAAAGTCACATTCAAAAGCACTCTTCAACTCATGCGAAAGCACGCCCCATTCTACTGGGTACTGTTCGACCAACTCAGAGTAAAGGCTCCTTCCCAATGGAGGCGCCTTCGGCAAGACATTCTTGCTAAAGGCACTTGCTCCCGCACCAAAGAGAACTACATTCTGCACAGTTCGCTCCATTGATCCCGCAGAACTACAAGGCTTAGGGCTAACAAGCTCTTCAGCACCTGATCCGCAACGAAACGAACTTTTGGGAACGGAACCAACGGACAGGAGAGGTCATCCTGTCAAGAATTCGTGATCCAACTGCTATGTAACGGATATAAACACGCAGGACGTTGATTGCCATGGCCTTGGCGATTTGCGCCACTTCCAGCGTGTGCGTTAGCCGATTGTGGGTGGGGTGATTGCCAGAGGGAGAGATGACCTGAGTGATGCCACTGAGCCGGCGGAACTCGGGACTGTACAGGTTACGGTCGCGATCATGCTCGGCGGGAGTGCGGTGATCTCCCTCCCGCGCACCTTGGCTCTTCTCCGGATGTCGCCGCTGGTCACGTCCAGGGTCAACGCTCATCAATGAGATGGGGCAAGAGCAACAACCTTCAGGCGGTTGTCCAGCCGAATCCGGTGCTCGTCGATCAGTCGCCAGATTGCCGACAGAATGACGGACTCGTCGCGGCCCCGTTTTTCGAATTCGGAGACCACATCGACCGGATAGTAGGCCTGGTCGCGCTCAACAAGGAACTGCTCGATCTCTTCCGCCAGCTGTTCGCGCTCTGGAATTGACTCGACGGTCATGGAACAGCCTCTCCAATCGAGTTGCCTGACGTCAACCGGTGACACGACAGGGAAGCCGTCAACCCGCCATGTCGGACGGGCACCTGTAGGTCATCCGTTCTGATTGTATCAGAGCCGCATGGTGCCGGCGTCGGTCCTCGCCACGACCGTGAGGCCTCGTCCCATCGCCGCCAATGGCTATGGCGCGGACGGCAATCCCCACACGATCTCGCCCGTGACGCGTAACGTCACCGTGCCGTCCGGCGCGTACTCGCGCACCAGCGCCGCTGCGTCACGGCCGAACGCGGCCGCGTCCGCCGGCGCCATCCGATCGCGCGAGAACCCGTTGCGGGCGTGGAACGAGCCGACGTAGTCCTCGATAGTCTGGGTGAATGGGATCGCCGCGGTCCGGTGATGGCCGAGCGGCCGGAACAGGCCCCGCCGTTCGACCTCGTCAATGACGTTGTACGGGCGGAACTTCCGGTTCGTCGAGTAGCGGTCGATGAGCGCCTGCAGGGGCTCCCGCCACGGCACCGCATCCGTGATATCGGAGACGATGGCCAGCATCCCGCTCGGGGCGAGCGCGTCGCGGAATCGCGGCAGGACCACGCTCCATTCCATCCAGTGCAGGCTTGCCCCGGCGGTAATCAGCGCGTAGGGCGGATCGAGCGGAGCGTTCTCCGCCGGCGCGTGGATCCAGCGCAGGTTCGGCGCATCGCCACCCGGCAAGCGGCGTCCCCGCTCGATCATCGGCAGCGACGGATCGACCGCGTCGACCCGGTCGACGCGAGCGACGAGGCCACGGGCGATCGCGCCCGTGCCTGCTCCCACGTCGAGCACCACCCGCGACCGATCGACGATCAGCCGGTCGAGGATGTCGAACGTCTCGTCGGGATACTGAGGGCGCAGGTGGTAGTGGTCGGCGACGCTCGGGTCGGCGAACTGCGCGCCGTACTCCGGCGCGAGGTGATCCGGCTTGCTGGTTCGACTGTACTCGTCCATGGTGCGCCTGCTCTCCCGTGTCGATCGGTCCGACCGACCATACCACCGGCGGTTGCCGGCCGAAACGGGTGATATTCATGCGGGATCGGCGCTGCTAGACTCGGGCCAGCACCGTCCCCCCGGATCCTCGTTCGCCGTTCGCGTCCCAACCCCGCCGGAGGCCCGCCGATGGCTTCCCCCGCATCCCGATGACCTCCTCCGGCACAGACGCCCCCGCGACGGCCGCGAGCGGCGCGCTGCTCGCGCTGGCCGCGCTGTGCGTCGCCGCCTTCCTCGCCGCCCTCAACTTCTTCGCGACGAGTCCGTTCTACCCCGACATGGCCGACGACCTCGACACCACCGTGCCGCTGCTCGGCCAGGCGGCGACGCTGATGCTGCTCGTCAGCGCGGTCCTCGGCCTGGTCGTCGGACCGCTGGCCGACCGCTCAGGCTACCGGCGGCTGCTCGTCGCCGGGGTGCTCGCGATCGCGGCCAACCTGCTCGGCACGGCGCTGGCGCCGTCCTATTCCGTCCTGCTCGCGCTCGCGCTCGTCGGCGCGCTCGGGGATGCCCTCGTCTTCGGGCTCTCGATCGCGCTGGCCAGTACACTCTTCGACGGCAGCGCCCAACGCCGGGCGATCAGCTGGACGATCGCCTCGCTCAGCGTCGGCGCCATCCTCGGCGTGCCGATGCTGACGACCATCGGTGGCGCGCTCGGCTGGCGCGCAGCGCTCGCCACGGGCGGGCTCGGCGCGCTGGCGGTGACGTGGCTGGTCATCCGCGCGTTCCCCGCCGACCGGCGCCGGCCCGCCACGCCACTCCGCGCCCGGGAGCTGCACCAGGCCTACGCGCCGCTACTGGCGCACCCCGCCGCGCTGCGATTGCTGTCGATCACGGTGCTGCGCTCGATCTGGGCGCTCGGGCTGATCACCTACATAGGCGCCTACCTGGGCGACGAGCGTGGGCTGACGACGGAGCAGATCGGCGTCTACTACATGATCGGCGGCACCGGCGCGACCGCCGGCGGCTTCGCGGCCGGCACGCGGCTGATCGGCGGCTCGCCGCGGCGGGCGATCGCGCTCGCGAACCTCCTCGGTGGCCTCCTGGCCGGCGCGGTCCTCTGGTCATCGCCGGCGCTGGTGCTCGTGCTGCTGCCGCTGGCGGCGGCGATGTCCTCCATCGCGTCGGTGGGCGTCGCCTCGCTGCTCGCGGTCGAGAGCCCGGCGCAGGCGGGCACGACGATGGCCCTCAACGCCTCGCTTCTCAACGCCGGCGCTGCCGCCGGCGCCGCGCTGGGCGGGGTGCTGATCGCCCTCGGCGGGTACAAGGCCATGGCGCTCGGCCTGCCCGTCTTCGCTCTCGCCGCCGCGGTCCTCGCGCTGTGGCCGGCAAGGATCCGCACAAAGACCTGAGGACCGTACCCGCGCTCATCACTTCCGTGCTACTGTCTCGTGCCACACGACAGTCGCGGCCCGGTGGGGTCGCCGGAAGGGGAGAGACGTGGGGAAACCGATCATCGGCTGCGGGCAGATCACCTGGCGCAACGTGACCGAAGAAGAGATCCTGCGCGACATCGCCGCCGCCGGGTACGCCGGCGCGCCGGGCCCGCTCACGCCGGACGTCCCCGCCGCGGACGTCATCGACCGCTTCGCACGATTTGGCCTGCGGCCGGCGCCACCCTACTTCAGCGCCATTTTTCATTACACCGCCGCCGAGGAGGCCATCCTCGGGAAAGCCCGCGACGTGGCGCGCTACGTCCGCGCCCTCGGCTGCACCGAGCTCTACGTCGCCGCCAGCGGCACCCCCGAGCGTCGCGCGATCGCCGGCCACGTCAAACCCGGCGACGCCATGTCCGATGCCGGATTCGGGCAGTTCGCGAAGGTACTCTCCGCGTTCGCGCGCACAACCCTCGCGGAGGGCGTGCGAAGCTGCTTCCACAACCATGTCGGCACGGTCATCGAGACGGAGAACGAGCTCGAGCGTCTGCTCGCGTTGGCCGACCCGGAAAGCGTCTTCCTCGGGCTCGATACCGGCCACCTCGCATGGGCGGGCGCGGATGCGGCGGCCGTCTGCCGGCGCCATGCCGACCGGATCCTGACCCTGCACCTCAAGGATGTCGACGAGGCAATCCGCCGCGAGGGCGCCACGGCAGGCTGGGACTACGCCACGTTCACCGGTCGCGGCATCTTCGCCGAGATCGGCGAGGGCAGCGTCGATTTCCCGGCGATTCTGGCTGACCTGGAGCAACGCGGCTTCGACGGCTGGCTGATCGTCGAGACGGACGTCACCCAGAAGCCGACCGCGCTGGAGAGCGCGACGATCAGCCGGGACTACCTGCGCGGCGTCGGCCTCTAGTCCTCACCCCGGGAGCCATGCCGTGCCCAGCACCCTGACCCATCTCGAATGCTCGTTCTGCGGCCAGACGCACGCCGCCGATGCGCCGATGACCACCTGCCCGGCCTGCGGCAAGGTGCTCTTCGCGCGGTACGACCTGGAGGCCGCCGCCCACACCATGACGCCGGACGCGCTCGCGACCCGCCCATGGACGATGTGGCGCTACGAGGAGCTGCTCCCCGTCCAGGACGCGCGCTTCGCCGTCACTCTCGGCGAGGGCGGCACGCCACTGCTGCCGGCGCCGCGCCTGGGTGCGCGCCTCGGGCTCGACCGCCTGCTGGTCAAGGACGAGGGCCAGAACCCGACCGGCAGCTTCAAGGCGCGCGGGCTCGCCATCGCCGTCGCGCGGGCGCGCGAGCTGGGCGCCTCGGCGGTCGCCATCCCCTCGGCCGGCAACGCGGCGTCGGCGATGGCCGCCTACGCGGCGCGGGTGGGGATCCCCGCGCACGTCTTCATGCCCGCCGACGCGCCGGAGGTGACCAAGGCCGAATGCCGCATCTACGGCGCCCGCGTCACGCTCGTCGACGGACTCATCAGCGACGCCGGCCGCGCGCTGCGCGAGGCCAACCCTGGCGACTGGTTCGATGTCTCGACGCTGCGCGAGCCCTACCGCGCCGAGGGCAAGAAGACGATGGGCCTCGAGCTCGCCGAGCAGCTCGGCTGGCGCGTGCCGGACGTCATCGTCTACCCGACGGGCGGCGGCACGGGCATCGTCGGTATGTGGAAGGCCTTCGCGGAGCTGGAGGCGATGGGCCTGATCGGCCCGAAGCGGCCGCGCATGGTCGTCGTCCAGGCGGAGACGTGCGCGCCGATCGTCCGCGCCTTTGAGCGCGGCGAGCGCCATGCCGAGATGTGGGAGAACGCTGCGACGGTCGCCGCCGGGCTGAGGGTGCCGGCGGCGATCGGTGACTACCTGATCCTCGACGCCGTCCGCGCCAGCGGCGGCACCGCGCTCACGGTCTCGGACGCTGAGCTGATGGACGGGGTCCGCCTGGCGGCGCGGGACGAGGGCATCTTCGTCTCGCCGGAGGCCGGCGCGGCCTTCGCCGCGCTGCCGAAGCTCTGCGAGCTCGGCCTGCTGGACCGAGACGAGGAGATCGTCGTCTTCGCGACCGGCAGCGGCATGAAGCACACCGCCGAGCTGGCATGACCCCACGGCGCCTCGATGTCGCAAGGCCTGTTTCCCCGGTAGCGCCGGGTCTTGTGCCGCACCTGTGGCCGGCGTCCGTTCGCTGCAACGACGCAACGATGCCTGCGTGGGCGCCCCCACCCACCTTCATCCTGAGCGAATGCGAAGGACCCTATGCGAAGCGATGATTCCCAACCGCCCGTTGAAATCCTATCGCAGCGCTCCCCAACCTCCCGTCATCCTGAGGCCGCAGCCGAAGGATCCCCCGGCGCCGCAGCGCCGGTCTCTCTCGGCGTCCGGCAGACGAGATGGCCAAATGCGGAGATCGCTTCGCGTAGGGTCCTTCGCATTTGCTCGGAATGAGGGGCGCCTGTAGACAGGACGCCGCTTTCAAAGTCGCTCGGTACATCAATAATGATGCACATATACATGAAACAGAGGCCGTGCCCATCCCGGCACGGCCCCTGATTCGTGCGTCGGCGGCCCTTAGATCGGCAGGTCGCCTACTCGAAGAACGACCAGATCCACTCCAGATCGTCGGCCCGGTCGATGCGGTAGACGCCGCCCGTGCCGGCGCAGTTGCCGTTGATGCCGAACGAGGTTACCCCGCCGATAAGATTGGAGTCGTAACCCCCGATGAAGTTCGGGCCGCCCGAGTCACCGAAGCAGGTGCCGCCGGTGTTCGCATTGTTCGACAACAGCAGCGATTCGGTCCCCGTGAAGCCGGTGTTGATCTGGATCAGCCGCGGGTGGGACACCATGCGATAGAGCTGGCTGGAGTTCTTCCACGACGCCGCGTCCGGGAAGCTCGCCTGCAAGCCATACCCGACCGCGGTAAAGGTCACGTCCTGCTGGCCACGCCGCGTGGCCATGACATCCAGCTGGTCCTGCTCCGGGAGCTCACCATATGCCCACGTCTCGTACGGCTCGTCGAGCACGACCATCCCGAGATCGTAGAGGTAGAAGGCGTCGGGGTTGTACTGCGGATGCACGTAGGGCGTCCCGCCGATGCTGTAACCATCGCCACCAAAGGGGTAGTTGTACCCCGCGCGGTCGTCCTCGACGTCCGGCGCGAACCAGACCTCGACGTGATCCGCGCCTGCAGTGCAATGCCCCGCCGTCAGGAAGAGCGTCGGCGCGATCAGCGTGCCGCTGCACCGCCACTGCGGCTCACCGCCACTAAAGGCGACCATCAGGCCGACGTACGGATGGCCACCATCGTCGTAGTAGCCGTCGGTCACCGCCGCGGCGGGGCCGAACCCGAGCACCAGAACCGCGAAGGCCGCCAGCGCGGCCCGGAGCACCTTCACCTGCATCGTTGATCCCTTCTGTCCCCATTGCGCCCCGCCCTGTCGCGGTGTCGCCCCAACCCTTCGCCAGTCCACGCCCCCAGATACGTGGATCAGCGGCTCCTGCGCCAGGGAGCCACGCACGGCGCAACGACCTCCAGCCCGGCGGCCGCGAAGACACGTCGCGCCCGCGCGTTTCATCGACCCGATTGGTGCCGAACGTTCATCACGCCCGGCCTGTGAGATGGCGATATCTCATCCTATCACGGGCATGGCCCGCCGGAACCCGGCCATTCCGCCCGTTGGGGCGGGAAACCCGGCCCGGACCACCCCTGAATTCCCGGCACCATTGCTCCCATGACGAATGGCCTGTTCATTTATTTGCCCTGGTGTAGCATCTCCGCGACCGTCATGCCGGGCCCGCGCGCTGGCCGCGCCGGGACGTCCACAAGAGGGACTTGGCGTCGAGCAATCCAGTGTTCGCCCGTGGTGTGTTCTCGATCCGTCGCAACGATCTCAACAAGGAAGAGTGGTTCATCGGGCCGATTGAGCGCCCATCGCCGCTTTTCTTCGGCGAGAGGCTCGCCGCCACGCTGACGGGTTGGGGCGGCGACGTCACCCACCGCGAGGCGCCGGCCGGCGCCATCGCGAGCGACGCAATGGAAAATTGGCATTCGGCGCAGCCGGTCCGCCGCCGCGCGGGCGCCTGACTCCAGCGAGCCAGGCGTGGGACGGCGGGTGCTATGCTTCGCGCATGCCGCCCGACATGCCAGGAGCAGCAGCACAACGCCCCACGCCCGACCCGGACCGGCGGCGACTCGCCAACCACATGGCGGTGATGCTGCCCAGGTTCGGCCACTGGATCTCGAACGTGCAGGAGTTCGAGACGCCGTACGGCCATGTCGGGCGTCGCCAGATCGAGGTGCTCTGGGCCCTGCGCCACAACGAGATCGACGACGCCACCCCCTCGCGCATCGCCGAGCACTTCGGCATCCAGCCAAGCGTCATGACGCGCGTGCTCGCCCGCCTCGAAGGGCATGGCCTCGTCGACCGCACTCCCGATCCCGCTGATGGCCGCCGCTCCACCGTCCGCATCACCGAGCGGGGCCTCCGCACCAGCGAGTTCGTCGAAGACCTCTTCACCCAGGAGATGCTCGATAGCATGGCCACGCTCAGCGATGCGCAGATCGACCAGCTCCGCGCCTGCATCGCCATGCTGGACGAGGTCGCCGATCACCTCCTGGACCAGCGTCAGCGGCGGACCTCCGGCGCCGGCTAAGGACGCGCTCCGGCAGCCTTCTTGCGCAGCGACGCGTGACGACCGCTTCGCCCGACGCGAGAAGGATCCCAGCCATGCGACTCGACGGAAGAACCGCCTTTGTCACCGGCGCCGACAGCGGCATCGGCCGCGCCATCGCCCTCACGTTCGCGCGCGAGGGCGCGGACGTCGCCATTCACTACCATGTCGACCAGCGCGGTGCCGGGCAAACCGCCGACGCCATCCGCCACCACGGCCGCCGCGCCGAGGTGGTCCAGACCGACTTCGACGACCTCGCCGCGGTCGAGGCCCTCTTCGCCGACGTCCTCGCGCGCATGGGCACCATCGACATCCTGGTCAACAACGCCGGCTAGGGTGACAACGCCGAGACATCGCTGGAGATCGACACCGCCACCTTCATCAACGTCCTCAACGTCGACCTCATCGCCCCGTTCATCCTGGCGCGGGAGGCAGCCAAGCACATGGCGGCCCGGCGGCACGGCTCGATCATCAACATCACGTCGGTGCACGAGACCATCCCCTCGCCCGGCGGCGCCGGCTACGCCGCCGCCAAGGGCGGGCTGCGGATGGTGACGCGCACGCTCGCCAAGGAGCTGGCGCCGAAGGGCGTGCGCGTCAACAACATCGCCCCCGGCATGATTGCCACGCCGATGACGACCGCGACGCTGCTCGACAAGGAGCAGTCCGACCGGGCACTGAAGAACATCCCGCTCGGACGCCCCGGCGAGCCGCAGGAGATGGCGAACGTCGCGCTCTTCCTCGCCTCGGACGAGGCGAGCTACGTCACAGGTAGCACCTTCTTCGCCGACGGCGGCCTGCTTCAGAACATCGGCGGCGCGTGACGGGGCTCCCATTTGGTGCCCAAATGACGACCATGTATGATGCCGCGGAATCACTGGCCACCGATTCGGATGGGGGAACGATGCAGACCGGGGAACATACCGAGGTGGACGCGCTCTGGCGGAACGCCTGGGCCTACGATCTCGAGGACGGGCAGTTCGCGGCGGACATCCCGTACTGGCGGGGGCTCGTCGAGCGAGCGCGACCCAAGCGCGTGCTGGAAATGGCCTGCGGCACCGGCCGCATCACCTTGCCGCTGGCCGAGACCGGCCTCGCTCAGGACCCTGCCTTCGAGCTCGTCGCCTTCGACTACAGCCCGAACCTCCTGACGCGTGCCGACGAGAAGCTGGCCGCCGCTGAGCCGGGGATACAGCAGGCCGTCACCTTCCGCGAGGCGGACATGCGGACGTTCGACGTCGACGGCGCGTTCGACCTGGTCATCTGCGGCTTCAACGGCCTCGCCTACCTGCACACTATCGATGACCAGCTTGCCTGCCTCGCGAACGTCCGCCGCCACCTCGCGCCGGGCGGGCGCTTGGCGATCGATCTCGTCATGCCGCACTTCGACTTCCTGGCGGAGGCCACCTCGCCGGTGCCGGTCGTGCGCATGGACGTCGACGAGGTCGCGCCGGAGCCAGGCATCGCCCGCCTGCGCCGCACCTACTCGGACAGCTACGATCCCGCCTCCCAGACGCTGACCAGCGCCTATACCCACGAGGTCTACCACGACGACGGCCGCCAGCAGCGCTGGGCGGACGACCTCACGTGGCACATGTACTTCCCCAATGAGCTGGAGATGCTGCTGCGCCAGGCAGGCCTCGCCGCCGGCGAGCGTCACGGCGACTATCGCCAGGCGCCCTGGGGTCCCCGCTCCCGCCAATACCTCTGGGTGATCGAAGCCACCGGCAACGCCTCGTAGTACCCGGCCATGACCCCTCGCGTGCTGACCGCCTGCCCTCCGTCCCCCTCTGGGCCTGACCGCTTGCCTCCCCTTCCGGCATTGGCGAGAATGACGCCCTAGTGACCACGCATCTACCGGTAGGGGAGCCCCTTGTGGGCTCCCGCCGCGCCCGCAGGGCGCGATCCGATCCGTTCATGTACCCCACGGAAAGGCGGCGCCCCTAGATGACCATCTATGCCGACCTCGGCGTTCGCACCGTGATCAACGCCGCCGGCACCCTGACGCGCCTCGGCGGCAGCCGCATGGCGCCCGAGGTGCTGGCGACGATGACGGAGGCCGCCGCCGGCTTCGTGCGCATCGAGGACCTCCAGGACGCCGCCGGGGCCGTCATCGCGGAGGTCACCGGCGCCGAGGCGGGCTACGTCACCTCCGGCGCGGCGGCCGGGATCACGCTCGGCATCGCCGCCTGCGTCGCCGGCATGGACGTCGCGAAGATGGACCGCCTGCCGGACACGACCGGCATGAAGAACGAGGTCGTCGTCCAGCGCGGCCACCGCAACGCCTACGACCACGCCATCCGCGCCGTCGGCGTGACGTTGGTCGAGGTCGGCTATCTCGGCTACCCCGGCGCCGGCGGCACCTTCGGCTGGCAGCTCGACGACGCGATCACCGAGCGCACCGCCGCCGTCGCCTGCCCGATCCTGCCGACGCCGGGCACCCTCTCGCTGCCGGAGGTCGCGGAGATCGCCCACGCCCGCGGCATCCCGGTGGTCGTCGACGCCGCCGCGGCCCTTCCACCCCGCGCCAACTTGCGCCGCTTCATCGCCGAGGGCGCGGACCTCGTCGCCTTTTCCGGCGGCAAGGCGATCGGCGGCCCGCAGGCCAGCGGCATCCTCGCCGGCCGGCGCGACCTCATCGCCTCCGTCGCCCTCCAGCACCAGGACATGGACGTCCGCGCCGAAAGCTGGTCGCGCCGGGCCCTGCTGGCCGACGGCGCCCTGCGCGGCGTGCCGCACCAGGGATTCGGACGGTCGATGAAGGTCGGCCGGGAGGAGATCGCCGGACTCGTCACCGCCCTGCGCCGCTACGTGGCGGGCGACGACGCGGCCGATGTCACCCGCTGGCAGGCCCTCCTCGACATCGTGGAGCGCACGCTCGGGACGGTGCCACACGCCTGCGTCGAGCG
>DATLHE010000167.1:0-20950 GCA_035540335.1 Thermomicrobiales bacterium
CGGAACTGCCGCTCGTACGGCTGGCCGCCGTAGATCGGCAGCGTCTCGATCCGCTTGTGCCGCCCGTAGAGCGTCAGCGCCTCGGAGACCTGGATCGCGAGCTCACGCGTCGGGCACAGCACGAGGGCCTGCACGCGGCGGTCACTCGGGTCGATCGACTCGATGATCGGCAGGCCGAAGGCGGCCGTCTTGCCGGAGCCGGTCTGCGCCTGGGCGATCACGTCGTGACCGGCCAGCAGCACCGGGAGCGTCTGCTCCTGGATCGGCGTCGGCTTCTGGAAGCCAACCGCCGTCACGCTCTCGAGCAGCGGCCCGCTGAGGCCGAGATCGGCGAAGGTGACGCCGGCCTCCTCGGCCTCCTCAGCCGCCGGCGCCGCGGCGACCTGGGCGGTCTCGGCTTCCTGCGTGGGCTCGGCGGTCTGCGCGCGCTCGGCAGACTCGGCCGCCTCGGTGGTCAGAACGTCGGAGGATGCCATTTCCGTATCCTCCTCGGTCTCCGGCCGGTCCAGGACCGCTGCGCCGCCACCGAGCTCGGTGGCGAACTGCGGGCCGAACGCGCGGACACCGGGGAAAGAGAAAACGTCGAAAGAAGTCATAGTTGTACGAAACTCCATGCACACGTTGGTGTCGTCATCGACACCAGAAAGAGATCCGCCGCGCCGACCTCGTGGCCGTCCGCATCCGGATCCGTCTTGTCGTGTGTGGCGTTGGTTACGACCGGGAACGCGCGCAGTGGTAACTGCGGGCGTTGCTCGGGTGAGCGCAACTGGCGGGAGCCACACGTCTCGTCACACGTACCCCATGCGATCCGAGAGCGAGTGGCAAACCATCGACCACATTGCTCTCCGCGGCCCGCTTGCCGCTACCCCTACATCCCACCGGCTGTTTGAAGCAGTTCGCGCAGCCCATCCGGCACACGTCGCGCGTGTCGCCGTCGCCGTGACACTCACACCATAGGAGCACGGCGATTTCGAACCCGAATCTGCCTGGAGCGCGGAAGCGCTGGTCATGCGAGGCGTTCTGGTGCCTGTGTTTCCCTCGCGTCGGAGACCAGCCTGAAGAATTACAGGAGGAACATGTCCAGGGGGTAAACCCTTGGTGACGGGTAGGAGTATAGCACGGCCACTTACCTTTATGTAGTGGTCCCCGCCCCCATGTTGGGCATCGATGCGACACAATCGATCGTACGGGCGGACTCTATGTCCGCCCTTCCTTCGCTGGCAGGGGCCGACATGGAGTCGACTCGTACGAAGACTCACCCCAATGTTGTCGTAGCCGCGCACCCCGGAGGGTGTGCGCCCGTATCGCCCTGGGCGATGATCTGGAGCAGCGCGCCAAGGGATGTAGGGGCAGACGCTTCTGTCTGCCCCAATGGCCCGGACGCCCATTGCCTACCGCGCCGTCACGCTCACCGGTCCGCTCACCAGCGTCCCATCCTGCGCCACCAGCCCGACTCCCCCGCCCGTCAGCGGGCGGTCGTCGGTCGCCTCAAGGATCACCTCGCCATCGACAATCGCGCGGATCCGGTCGCCGACCACCGTCAGCTCCAGGTCGTAGTCACGCTCGACCTCCCACGCGAACGCGCGCTCGGCCAACGTCTCCACCCCGTTCCGCGCCCGGACCAGCCGCGCCGTCCCGTCGTCGGACAGCACGACGGCGTAGTAGCGCCGCAGCCCGCCGATCCGCGCGGCGAGGCCCGCCGACGTCGCGAGCGGGATCCGCACCCGCGCCCGCGCCGTGTAGTCCCGCCACTCCTCCGTGCCCTGGCTGATCAGCCCGGTGCCGTGGTTCTGGCTGATCTGGAAGTCGACCGGCCAGCGATCGCTCCACTCGTCGACGCCGTTCACCCACGCCCGCCGGCGCATCGACGTCTCCAGCCCCGGATACGCGACGTCACGGTCGGCGCGCCCCGCCAGTCGAGCGCGTCCAGATAGACCGTGCTCCCCTCCGCGCCCCCGATCCGCAGCCCGATCTCCGCGACCGGCGCCCCATCGAGATCGGGCACCTCCCAGGCGATCTCCGCCGCTTCCCCCGGCGCCAGGTCCACGCGCGTCCCTTCCCGCGTCCCGAGCGTGTCGTCCGCGCCGTACGCCATGAGCACAACCGTCGCGGTCACCGTCGCAATGTTGCCCGGATCGGCGGCGACCTGCGCGACCACCTTTTGGCCCGGATACAGCGTCGGCGAGGCGAAGAGCGTGTAGCCGACCATCGCCTTCGCCTCCTCCGGGATGAACGCCGGCGTCGTGACGGTCCCGGCGCCATGCCCGGTCAACCGGATCGCCAGCGCGCGCTCCCCCGCGCCGTCGTGGGCGACGTTCTCGACGGCGACCGGGTCGCCCGGCCGCGCCCGGAAGCCCTGGACCGCCCCCGGCATCTCGAAGTGGAAGCGCGCGCCGCCCTTGGGCGATTCCACCGGCTCGCCGCCGATCGCCTGCCGCGCGTCGATGATCCGCTGCGCCTCGCGCACCGCGTCGGTGACCGCGCGGCCGCCGTCCGCCGTCGAGAGGTACATCCGGTCCTGGACAGGCTCCCGCAGGTCCGGCACGTCGTCGAACGCGCGCAAGCCGTTCTTGATGCCGAGGATGCAGCCGACGTTGCCGGAGTTGCAGTCGGTGTCCCAGCCGCTGGTGTTGACGATCATCAGCGAGCGGCGGAGATCGTCATTGCCGTGCAGCAGCGCGTGGATGATCAGCGCGTGGTTCGGCACCATGTGGCACGCGCCGGGGAACTTGTCGTACCCGTAGCGCTCGCCGATCAGGGCGCGCGTCTTGTACCAGTCGTCCTCCTGCGCGTGCCACTCGCGGATGTCGGCGATGACGCGGGCGATCGTCGAGTCGGCCGGGATCAACCCAACCGCCGTGTCCAGCAGCGCGTTGATGTCGGATTCGACGAACGCCTGCGCCTCCAGCGCGGCGACGACCTGCGCGCCGTAGATCGCCTCCCCATCGTGGCTCACGCTCGCCGCGCGGCGCGCGAAGTCGACCGCGCGCTCCGGATCGCCGGGGAAGAGCATCGGCCAGGCGTCGATAAAGATCTGGGAGCCGATCTGCTCGGCGATCGTCGTGCCGTTCCGCGCGATCGAGCCGCTCGCCGGCGCGGGCGTGCCCTGCTTGAGCCGCAGGTAGGCGGTGTGCTCGGTCGAGACGCCGAGGCCGCCCCACCAGAGGACGGTGCGGTTCTCGATCAGGTAGTTGAGCCAGCCCTCGCCGATCTGCGCCGGTGTCAGCGCCGGGTCGTAGCCGTTGTCCTCCAGCGCCCGGAAGAAGGTGAACGTGCCGGCGATGTCGTCGTCGGTGACGACGACCGGCAGCCCGGCGCGCCGCTCCGACAGGTTGATCCGGTCGTTCACATAGCGGTCGACCTCGCCCAGGTCGCGCAGGATCTTCTCGTGCGTCCACCCCTCGAACGGCCGGCCGAGATAGACGCCGATGATCTTGCCGAGCACCCCGGCATAGACCCGCTCGCGGTAGCCGCGCGCATCCAGCGCCGCGGATGACGATGTCGATGGCGTTGACGTGACAGACATGAGACGAATGACCTCCAGATGAATGACGTCGGAAAACGATTGACATGCCGCATCCGGCCACCACGTACGGTCGCCCCTGCCCCTGCGGGCCGCAGCTGCGGGCGGTGGGCGACCTTGGCGGCCCCTACGACGACGGGACGGCGTTTCGCCACCGTAGGGGCCGTACTTGGCGAAGCCAATGCTGGCCGAGCCGGAGGCGAGAAGCGAAAGGCCCGCTCCGCTTCTCACCCTGCGGGTTCGGCCGGGCGACCCCCTGGGTGAGCCCCGGCAGGGGCGAAAAGCGGAGCGACCCCTTGGCCCGATGGCCCGAAGGGCCACATCCAGACCACGATTGCGAACGACTCCTCCTACCCCTTCAGCCCACCCTGCGTGAGCCCCTCGACGAACCGGCGCTGCAGGGTGAGGAAGATGATGATGATCGGCAGGATCATCATCATCGCCGCCGCGCTGGTGAGCCCCCAGTCGCGGCTGAACCGGGTCATGAAGTTGTAGTAACTGGTCACCACCGTGAACTTGTCCTGGTCGGTGAGGAAGACCGTCGCCAGCAGGAACTCGTTCCAGACCGCGAGCGCAACGACGAGCCCAACCGTCAGGAAGCCTGGCCACGAGAGCGGGATCACGACCTCGGTGAAGATGCGCCATTCGCTGGCGCCATCGACACGTGCCGCGTCTTCGAAGTCGGCGGGCAGCTGCACCATGTAGGACCGCAGCAGGAAGATCGCCAGCGGCGCGTTGATCGCGATGTAGATGATCCCGAGCCCGAACAGGTTGTTCACCAGCCCGATCCGCTGCCAGAGGAAGAAGAGCGGCACGAGGAAGAGCTGGATCGGCAGTGACGAGCCGACCAGCAGGTAGAGCATCACCGGCCCCGCCCCGGGCAGGTTGAGCTTGGCGAGGCTGTAGGCCGCCATGCCGCCCAGCACCAGCACGCCCAGCACCGTGATCGCGACGAGGATGCCACTGTTCAGCACCGTCGTGGAGAAGTTTCCGGTCGTCCAGGCGTCCGGGTAGTTGCGCCAGATGAAGGTGCCCGGGACGCCCAGCGGGTTCCGTCCCGCCTCGGGACGGCTCTTCAGCGAGTTGAAGGCGAGGATCACGATCGGCCCGAGCGCGAACAGCGTCAGCAGCGTGAGCACGACGTAGTTCGGCACGAGACGGCCCGTGAAGCGCCGCCGGCCATGTGATGAAGGAGACAGTGTCGAATGCATCAGATTTCCCATCCGCGACGCCGGAGGAAGAGAAAGATGCCGATCACGATGCCCACCAGGAGGCTCATGCTGAGCCCGATGGCGCTGGCGTATCCGGCATCGAGCGCCATGAAGGCGTTCTTGAACACGAGCACCGACAGCACCTCGGACGCGCCCGCCGGCCCGCCCTGTGTCAGCACCCAGATGTAGTCGAACGTCAGGAACGACCAGATGCTCGTCATCAGCAGCATGAAGACCAGCGTCGGCCGGATGCCGGGGATCGTGACGTCCCGGAACTCCTGCCAGCGGCTGGCGCCATCGAGCCGCGCCGCCTCATAGAGCTCGCCCGGGATGTTCTGCATCGCCGCGAGGAAGAGCACCATCAGGAAGCCCCACCAGTGCCAGTTGTCGACGAAGGCGATCGCCGGCAGCACGGTCTTGGTGTCACCGAGGAACGCCCGGTCGAGGCCGGAGATGCCCCAGTCCGAGAGCAACGCGCCGAAGCCGCGATCCGGGTTCAGCAGCGACCGCCAGATGCTCGCGACGACCACGCTCGGCAGGACATAGGGCAGGAAGAGCGCCATCCGGTAGGCGATCGCCCCACGCCGCAACGGCGCCAGCAGGCTCGCCGCGATCAGGGCAAGCGCGATCGGCACCGTCAGGAACATGAGCAGCCAGATCAGGTTGTTCCGGAAGGCATGCCCAAACGACGGGTCGTCGGTCAACAGCCGGCGGTAGTTGTCGAACCCCACCCACTTCGCGGCGCCGATGCCGGACCAGTCGGTCATCGAGTAATAGAACGCGGAGATCGCGGGCCCGAGCACCACCGTCACGTTGATCAGCAGGATCGGCAGCACGAACAGCCACGGCACGATCTTTCGCCGCCAGGTGGGCCGTTGCCAGAACCGGAGCTGCGGCGCCGCGATCACGTAGGACTTCGGTGGTGGGGAACTGACGTGAGTAACCAAGCTGACTCTCCCGAAATCAGGATGCGCGACGATGCCCGGCCGCGAACGGAGCGGGCGTCCGGGGCGCCGCAATCGGCGCCCCGGGAGTGGCGATCCCGTGTGGCCTAGCTCCGCTCGGGCAGCGGCGGGAGATCACCCGCCTCGAATTCCTGGTCGAACAGGTCCTGCAGGCCCTGCAGGTAATCCGGCAGCGCGACATCACCGGCCCAGACCTTCTCGATCTGCTCGTAGAGGTAGACCTCGGTTTTCGGCGGCCAGAACGTCCACGTCGTGTACCCGTAGTTGTTCGCCTCCGACGCCTTGTTGAGCTCCTCGATGAGGCGAGCCTGGCGCTCGTCGAGCCCGGACAGCAGGTCGGACGAGATCGCGACCGGCGCGGGCGACATGCCGCAATCGACGGCGAGATGCGCCTGCGTCTCCGCGGAGAAGAAGGACGTCAGGAACTCCGCCGCCGCGTCCGGGCTCTTCGACGCCGTGTTGATGCTGAACGTCGAGCCGATGCCCACGTCGTAGATGGCATCGCCGGTCGTGGACGGCATCGGCACCCAGTCCCACTCCTGCCCGGACTCCTCGAAGAAGGTCAGCGCGTCGGACATGAACCAGCTGCCCTCGATCTTCATCGCCGCATCGCCATAGGCGATCGCCGACGCCGTGTCGTCCGAGCCGCTCGTGTAGTAGCGATCCAGTCCGCCCATGAACCAGCCATTCTCCTGCATCTGGTTCAGCGGGGTCAGCGCATCGACGAAGGCCTGATCGGTCCACTTCAGCTCGCCCTTGAGCGCCTGGTAGACCTTGTCCGGGCCCGCGCCGTGGTTGAGGAACTCGCCCACGAACCACTCGTTCGTCGGCCGCCATTCGGAGTTTCCATGCGCGAACGGGATGATGCCCTCGCCGTCGATGGTCTCGGCGAGCGTCATCAGCTCCTCGATCGTCTTCGGCGGCGTCCACCCATGCTCATCGAATACCGTCTTGTTGAAGTAGAGGACCAGCGTCTCGACCTCAGTGGGCAGGGAGTAGAGCTTGTCTCCGATCTTTCCCAAGCCCAGCGCCCACGGCACGAACGAATCGGCCCACTTGTGCTGCGTGGCGTAGTCATCGAGCGCGACCAGCTGATTGGCCTTGGCGAGCTCGAAGGCGAACGAAGGGCCCGGGGTGATGACCACGTCCGGCCCAGCGCCGCCTGCCAGCGCCGTTTGCACTGCGGTCCAGCCGTTCGCCTGCATCGTCGCCTCGACCTGGGTCCCGCCCTGGTCGTTGTAGTCGCTGATCGGGCCGTCGATGATGCATTGCGCGGTTTCGGAACCGCCGGTGACATCGAGCCAGAGGGTGAGCTTGGCCGCGTCCTGCGCGGCCACGTGCGTGCCCGCGGCGCCAAGCGCGGGCAGCGCCAGGCCGGCGCCGGCCATCTTCAGCGACGTGCGGCGGGTCAGGGTCCGTGAAAGGATGCTCATCTCGAACGTTCTCCCAACATACGATTCGATCCGTGGATAGCCGTCAGGTCCCTATGTCCCGGCCACGGGAAGCTCCCCGGCCGGCGTGTGCGTGATGGTCTTGCCGCCCCTCCTCATCCTGCGTGCTGCTCGCGATGCCCCGTCGGCGTTCTACGCCGATTCCCGGACCACCAGCCTGAATCCCAGGTGCTCCGCCCTGTGTGGTCCCATGAACGCGCCGGTCAGCCGGGAGAGCAGCAGCTCCGCCGCGCGCCGGCCGGAAAGGTTGGCTTGTTGATCGATGGTGGTCAGCGCCGGATGGACGAGACGGGCGGCCGGGATGTCATCGAACCCCGCCAGCGCGATATCGTCCGGCACGGAGAGGCCCGCCTCCCGCGCCGCCAGCAGCGCCCCCATCGCCATCAAGTCGTTGGCCGCGAACACCGCCGTCGGCCGCGGATCGAGCGCGATCAGCTCGCGCATCGCATCGTAGCCCCCCTCTTCGGAGAAATCGCCGCCGCGAATCAAAAGCTCCTCCAGCGGCAGGTGGTGCTCGGCCAGCGCCCGCCGGTACCCGAGGACGCGGGTCTCGCGAGGCGGTGTCGAAGATTGCCCGGCGATCATGCCGATGTGGGTGTGGCCACGGTCGATCAGGTAGTTGACCACCTCCCGCGCCGCCAGCTCGCCGGAAACCGACACGCTGTCGAGCGGCAGGTGGGCGGCCGCGTCGCCGTCGACACGCATCTCGCTGAGCAGCGTGATCGGCGTGCCCTCCCCCAGGATCGGGAGGAGGTCATCGACCGTAAGGTGAAACGGGGTCAGGATCAGCCCATCCACCCGCCCCCGCCGGGCCGCATCCAGCGCGTGATGCTCCAGGTCGCGTTTGCCGTCGGTGTTGTACGTCAGCACGTCGAAGCCCTGCGCGCGGGCGACGTCCTGGATGCCGCGGACAAAGGTCGGGTAATAGGGGTTGGCGATATCGGGGATGATCGCCGCGATCGTGGCGGTGCGCTGGCTCCGCAGGCTGCGCGCGGCGGTGTTCGGGACGTAGTCCAGTTCGGCGATGACGTCGAGCACGCGCTGCCGGGTCACGGGCGAGATCGAGACGGTCTGGTTGTCGTTAAGAACATAGGAGACCACCGCCTGGGAGACGCCCGCCACCCTGGCCACATCCGCCTGCGTCGGACGTCGTCTACGATATGCCACGCCCCATCCCCTGCCCGGCTCCGCGCCGGACACCGCGAGTGATTCGAATAACTGATACGTATTGATTGTATACAGACCGTTCGAGGGGTGCAAGGTGCGTACGCAGGCGGCGTTCCGTCGGACCTCCTGGCCCAGCACGGCGCAACGGTCGAGGAACAGCGCTGACCCCCAGTAGCCCCGGGCCCAGGTGCCCGGGGTGCGCTAACGCGCCATGGCGCAGCGAACATGCGGCCCCGCGCCCATACACACCCTCATTCTGAGCGACGCGAAGAACCCTACGCGAAGCGGTGTGCGTGACCGGGCCGTCCCCACCGCCACGCCCCTCCCCCTGTCATCCCGAGCGCAGTCGAGGAATCCCCATCGATGCTACGCATCGATATGGTGTGACCGACCGGGAACGTCGCCCGGAACAGCCGTTGCCACCCAGCCAACGAGAGACCGGCGCTGCGTCGCCGGGGGATGTTTCGCGGCGCTCAACATGACGGTGGCTTGGGGCGCTCCGTACGGACGGACTCCATGCCCGCCCTCGTACGGTCGGCCCTGCCCCTGCGGGCGCCTCTGCGAGCCGCAGCCGCGGGCGGTGGCCGACCTACCTGGCCACCACCCCCTCTACTCGTTACTTGGCCATCTGGGCAGCCTTCCATAACGTCGCCCAGGTGGCCACGTTTCTCTCAACAGCCTGGCCACCTGGGCAAACCCCCGCCACATCAACGAAATCGGCCCCAAAACCTCTTAGGTGGCCACCGGCCACGTTGTTTGCGTTGGCAGCCTGACAATAACGACGTTCCTCACCACGCCGTAGGGAGGGATTGAACGCGCTCCGCCACCAAGAGGGTCCGCACCGAATGCGCGTTCAATGCCCTCCCGCTCCGCCAACGCGCTCCGCACCGTCAAATTGCCCACGCAGCTGGCCCTGCGGGCTCGGCCGGGCGACGTCGAATGGGTGGCCGCCAAAAAGGGCAGCCACGAAAGGCTGCCCCTACCGGTTGCCGTCGTCAGCCCAGCAGGAAATTCCGCACCACAACCTCCGGGATCCGCTGCGGGCGGCCGGTGGCCACGTTCACGAACGCCCACTCCGTCCGCGCGCGGACGATCACCTCGCGCCGGTCGGCCGGGACCAACTCCTCCGGCGCCAAAAGCCGGTCGACCCGCTCCCCCGCCGCCTCGCCCGCTCGCGTGATGTCGTAGACGCGATGCCCGCGCGCCCCGGACATCTCCTGCGGCCACGTCCGCACCCGCAGCACGTCGCCCTCGACCGCCGGTTGCAGGTACTCGATCTCGTGTCGCCGCGCGACGAAGACCGCGCCGATCTCCTCGCGCAGCCGCTCGGCCGCCCAGCCGACCGCCGCCGCGTGGTCGATCGCGATCTGCTCCAAATAGTTCAGGTAGACGGCGTTGTTGACGTGCCCCAGCGGGTCACACTCGTTGAAGCGCACCCGCACGAACTGCAGGAAGCCGGACGTCGCCGTGCTCACCGGCTCGCGCCGATCCGCTCCTGCTCGAGCATGAAGATGCGCTCGAGGATCGCGATCGTCGACGCGTAGGTCGAGTCCATGCCGTAGAACGAGAGCCCGCGCGCGCCCAGCGTGTGCGCCCGGGTGTACGGCGTGTCCGATGCGTAGTGGATGATGCCGAGGTCGAAGTGGTCGTGCAGCGGCGCGAGGTTGATCGCCTGGTTGGTCGGATGCCGTTCGAGGAAGACGTCCTCGAACAGCGCGCTCAGGTAGGGCCCGGCCTCCATCTCGACGACCGTGTAGTTCTCCCGGTAGAAGAAGTCGAGATACCCCTGGTTCTGCAGGTAGGTGCCCTTGACCGTGACCGCCTTCTGGTTGTCCAGCGCCGCCCCAAAGACGAGGTAGGGCGACACCTGCTCGTAGCCGAAGCAGTTGTCGAACCAGTACGTGTTGCCGGAGTGCTCGTCGTAGACGACGTTCGACATCATGATGTCGCCAATCCGCGCGTTCAGCGTCGCCGCCTTGCCGAGGATGTAGACGCCCTTGAGGTGGTCGAGCGAGAGACCGACCTGCGACATGATGTGGTAGGCCGCCATCCCGAGCGGGTAGTTGATGTTCACGATCAGCGCATCGGAGTCGCGCAGGTCGACCTTCGGCAGCCGCGGGTCGAACCACTCCGGATCGAGCTTCGACAGCTCGATGACCTGGGCGCCGACATCCACCGCGCCCGCCGGCTCGAGGTGGGTGATGCCCATTGCCTCTTCTTCCTGCTGGCGGGTTTCGCGCTCGGCCACCCGGCCAGGCCCGTGGAAGTAGGGCCGGGCTGCGAAGTAGAGCATGTTCTCGAGCGGCGACCGCGACGTCCCCTCGCGATACCAGGTGAGCTCCGGCAGCAGCTCCGGATGCTTCGTCTCCTCGATGAACCGCATCAGCTCCTCCTTGCGGCGGATAACCACCCCGGAGAGCGTGTTGACGATGCTGTGCGTGTTCGAGGAGACGAAATAGACCGGCCGCCCGCGCATCTCGTACTGCCCGACGGTGTCGGCTACCGGCCGCCACCAGCTCCGCGTCGAGCGGCCGTACCCGAGGTAGGTGCCGCCGAGCATGCGCAGGTCCATCCGCTTCCGCGCCGTCGCCAGCAGGCGCAGGTTCGGCCACAGCCGCTCACCCCAGACGCCCGCCAGCCGCGCCCAGTCCTCCGGCGTCATCAGCAGCGCCTCGCGCAGCCGCTCCCGCAGCTCGGCCGGCGGCTCGCCCGCGACCGCGAGGAAGGCGTCGCGCACCTCCGGCGTGGCCCGCAGCAGGCGGCTCATCTTGTTCCACTCGAACTGGTAGGCCACGATCGAGGGGATGAGGTCGTCGAGGTCGGACGACGAGGCGATGTACGCCGCCAGCGTCTCGCTGCCGTCCCAGTACCAGCGACGCCGGCGCGCCGGCGCGGCGACGGGCGTCCATGACTGCACCTCGGCGTAACCGTTCTGGGCGAACGCGTTGATCGTCTGGCCGAGGATGATGTGCGTCACATGCACGATGCAGGCGGGGATGCGGTTCGCGGAGTAGAGGAAGGCGTTGAGGTCCGGCTCGTCCTCCTCGGCGCCGGCGTGGAGCGAGCAGCCCGCGGTGAGGTGCGCCGGCTCGAGCGCGGAGACGGAGACGGAGCCGGAGCTCTCCAGCAGCGTCATGTAGGTCCGCACGTAGAGCTCGACCTCGCGCCGCCCCTTCGTCGGCCCGGCGGGGAGATCGAAGGGGTGCTGGACGCGGCTGCGCTCCTCTGTCAGCCGCTCGGTCTCACGCTGTTCTGATCGTGCCTGCATCACCCGCTCCCTGTCTCGGCGCCGTCGTGTGTCGTTGCCCACCAAGGATAGAGAGCGCCCCCATCTTGCGCCACTGGGCGGGGCGTGGCCGTTCGCGCGGCCCCCTATCCCCGCCGCCCCATGATGATCGCCGGCTCGTCCTCGAAGCCGGGATAGCCGAAGTCCGGCAGGACGTCGACGAACCCCAATCGCCGGTAGAGCGCCTTGGCGCGGTCCTCGGGGTCCGCCGGGGTCGAGAGCAGCACCGTGCGGCCGGCGACCTGCGTGAGGAAGGTCTCGATCAGCCGGGTCCCGATGCCCCGGCCTTGCACCGCGGGGTCGACGGCGATCTCGGCAAGCTCGAACGCATGGTCCTGCCAGCCGGCGCATCCGGCCGCCGCCATCGCCGGGCGGATGGTGTCGTGCCACCACTGGCCTGGCCGGCTCTCGTACCCATAGATGAACCCGGCCGGGATCTCGTTGACGGTGGCGACGTACAGCAGGAATCCCGGCCACATCGCGTGTTTGGCGAACGCGCCGTTGATGAACGCGCCCGCCTCCTCGTTGGTCATGCCGTAGGCGTTGCGGTAGACGCGGCCGACCGCCCCGGCAATATCCCGCGTCCGGAACGGCTCGATGCGATGGATGGCGATATCTGACATAGCTTCCTCATAAGACCTGCCGTCGTAGCCGCGCCCGGGAGGGTGTGCGCCGTTGCACGTCACCGCCCCATCAGCGTCGTCGGCGCCGCGCCGGGGCAATACTCGAAACCGGCGTCCAGCACCCGCCAGCCATGCCGCAGGTAGAACCCCACCGCCGGATGGTCGCCGGGGAAGGTGATCAGCACGAGATCCCGCTGCGGGACCATGCCGACGAGCCGGTCGTGCAGGCGGCTCCCGATCCCCTGCCCCTGCCGCTCCGGCAGCACGGCGATGTCGGCGAGATACCACGCGCCGGTCAGCCACGCCCGCAGCCGCGTCGTCCGCACGCCCGCCGCGACGTTCCCGTACCAGACGCCGTCCGCCGTCGCGTCGTACCCCAGCGCGAAGCCGACGAGGTCTCCCCGCTCGTGCGCCACGACGCACCGGAACCCGGCATGCGCCGCCATCTCGGGCAGCTCGACCTCCCGGTAGACCTCCGCGTAGGCGTCGTCCTTGCCGAACGCCGCCCGGTGCACCCGCGCCAGCGCGGCCCGGCGCGCGACCACCTCGTCCGGCGCGAGCTCCATGACCGTGATCCCGCTCACCCGCCCGCCTCCACGCTCAGCACGGTCCCGCCGCGTCCGCCCATCCGTGCATGCTCCTATCCGTTATGACGAGCAGGTGACCTTCGTGCCCGTACCTCCGGCGTGGACGACCATGCCGAGATGCTCCCCCGCGATAGGTCGTGCGGGTCCTGATCAGCGGGTGGCGCGCGTGCTCTAATGGAAGTGGTGACATGCGCGAGAGTTGCCTCGCGTGATGAGAACCAGTCCAGCGCCACACCACTCATTGACCCAGGCTGGTTGCCCCTTGATGACCACGATCGACCGCGATCATTTCTACCTCCGAGAGTTTATCGCGCCCATCTTGCCGATCGGCATGGTCCTGGCCGCCATCTACCTGACCGGGCTCTGGATCGCCGACCGTCTCGTCGGCAAACCAGCCGACCTCGAGCTCGCGCTGGTGCAGCTCGGCGGCGGAGTCGTGCTCGCGCTCCTGGCGTGGGCGTGCCGGCGCGTCGCGCGGCAGGGTCGTCTCCACACCACCGCCACCATCTCGATCACCTATGGCGGCATCTTTTCCGCGAGCCTCGCCACGCGCTCCTGGATCGACCACGAAGGGCTGCTGACCGTCCTGCCCGCCTCGATGATGACCACGCTCGTCGGCTCCGTCTTCGCCCAACGCGTCTCGCACCTGCTGATCGGCTACATCGTCATGATGGCGCCCGCGGTCATACTCGCTCTGCGCATGGACCCGTCGATCTCGAACGAGGGGCCGCACGTGCCGTACGTCCTCATCTTCACGGCGCTGACCGTGTTCCCCCTCTATCACCTCACGGGCATCATCAAGCATCGCTACTACGCCGCGCTCACCGAGCAGCAGGAGCGCGCCGCGCGCGATCCGCTGACCTCCCTGCTCAACCGCGCCGCCTGGTGCGAGCGGGCAGAGGTCATGCTGCGCACGTCCGAGGCCGGGCGGACCGGGCTCGCCCTGCTCTACCTCGATGTCGATCACTTCAAGCAGATCAACGACCGCATCGGCCACGCGATGGGCGACAACGTGCTCCGCCAGATCGCCGGTCTCCTCGACCGCGAGTTCCCCTCCGGCGCGCTGCTCTCCCGCTACGGCGGCGAGGAGTTCGTCGTCATGCTCGCGGATCGCGACCGGGCGGATGTCGCCCGCTGCGCCGAGCACGTGCGCGCGACCCTCGCCACGGAGACCGCCGGCGGCATCGCCGTCACGATCAGCGCCGGCGTCGCCTACCATGCGCCCGGTGAATCGCTCGACGAGCTCCTGCATCGCGCCGACCCCGCCCTGCTCCGCGCCAAGGCGCTCGGCCGCAACCGGGTCGAGCTCGCGGCGCGCCGGTTTGCCCCCCGCGGCGAGGGCCCAGACACGATGCCTCTCGCCAGCCCCGCCGGGCGCGCGTCCGGCCATGGCCCACGGATCGCGCCGGCGCACCGCGCCTTCAAGACCCACATGGCCCGCCCCACGTGACCCGCGGCCGCCGCCCCCGGGGTGGTCAACCCATTCCACTCGTGAGATACATGAATGACACATCCGCATGTTTGACGCGCCATGCGCGGCTCGCATGCGCCCGATGCCGCCCGGCGGCACCCAGTCTGGTTGCGACATGCTGAACGGTCTGACACAGGACGAGTTCTACCTGCGCCGCTACATCGCGCCGATCCTGCCGGTCGCGATGCTCAGCGCCGCCTGCTCGATCCTGCTGATCTGGACGTTCTATCGGATCGTCGGCCCCTTCTTCGCCCCACGCGTCGAGAGCACCCTCGTCGGCGGCCCGGTCGCGCTGATCGCCCTCGCCTGGCTCTGCCGTCGCTATGCCCTCGCCGGCCGGGTGCACCTGACGGCCCTGACGATCATCCTCTATGGCGGCATCATCGCCACCGTGTTCACCGTCCGGGCGACCGCGCACGAGGACGGCATGACCTCGGTCGTCCTGCCGCTGATGATCCTCGTCCTGATCGGCGCGATGTTCGCCCAGCGCGCCTGGCATCTCCTGCTCGGCTACGTGGTGACGATGACCCCGGCATGGCTGTTCAGCCGCGAGTTCGCCCCCGCGATCACCCCCGAGGCGCGGAACTTCCCGCAGGCGGCCCTCTTCACGCTCGCCACCGCGATCACGTTCTACGTGCTCACCACCCGCTTCCGACGCTACTTCTACGCACTGCTCGTGGAGCACGACGAGCGCGCCCAGCGCGATCCCCTGACCCAGCTGCTCAACCGCTCCGTCTGGCACGAGCGCGCCACGGCGGCGATCCAGCGAGCCGAGGTGGACGGCAGCGACATCACGCTCCTCTTCGCCGATGTCGATCACTTCAAGCGGATCAACGACCACCTCGGCCACGCGCGCGGCGACGAGGTGCTGGTGCGGATCGCCGAAGTGCTGCGCGCCGTCCTCCCGGCCGACGCGCTCGTCGCCCGCTTCGGCGGCGAGGAGTTCGTCGTCCTGCTCCTGCGGTGCGATCTGCAGCTGGCGCAGGAGGACGCGCGACGGCTTCAAGACGCGCTGCGGCGCGAGTCCTTCCCCGACCTGGCGCCGACGATCAGTGTCGGCATCGCCTGCCACCGGCGCGAGGAGCGGCTGGACGACCTGCTCCACCGCGCCGACATGGCGCTGCTGCGCGCCAAGGACAGCGGGCGCGACCGGATCGAGGTGGCTTTCATCGCGACGACACGGCCGCTCGTGGACGTCGAGGGGCCGGCAGCCCTCAGCCGTTCAGGCTGAACCCGATCGCCCGCAGGAACGCCTGCGCGATCACCGCGTGACCAGCGAGGTTCGGGTGGATGCGATCGTCCGCCCAGTCGCACGATTCCGTCGACGCCAGCGCCGCGTCGAACGCCTCCTGCGTCCGCACGTTGACCGCGCCAAACTCGTCCGCCAGTTTGCGGGCAACCATGCCGAACGCGGTCGTGTCGCGCAGCTGCGGGTCGTCCTGGTCCTTCTCGATCACGTACGGCTCGGCGATGATCAGCCTGCACCCCGTCGCGTCCACCGCGCGGGTCAGCAACTGCCGCAGGTTCGTCTCGTACTCGTCGATCGGCACCGCCTCGTGCGGCTTCGCCCCGTACTTGCGCCAGACATCGTTGATGCCGATCTTCACCGACAGCCACTCCGGCTTCAGCGCGACGACGTCCTCCTCCCAGCGCGCCTTGAGGTGCCGGGTGGTGTCGCCGCCGATGCCCCGGTTCTCCCATGCGAGCCCCAGCTCGGGGTAGCGCGCGGTCACGAATGCCCGCACGAGCGAGACATAGCCGTTCCCGTACGGCGCGAAGGCATCGCGCCGGCCACAGTCGGTGATGCTGTCGCCGATGAACACGATGCGCTGTCCCTGCTCGAAGATCACGTCCCTCTCCCCTCCTCCGTGTCGAAACGCCGGCCACCCTCACGCCGCCGGGACACCACCCCAGGAGACACGCTCCCCGGCGATGACGCCCGCCAGCACGACGACCAGCAACGCGGAGACCATCATCGCAGGCGCGACCATTCCGGCAAGCCCTACCGCCGCGCAGGCGACGACCCCGAGCAGGCACCCGCGGCTCCAGCGTCCAAGCACGCGATGGCGAAACAGCGTTTGCGCCAGCAGGTAGAGGATCGGCCCGGCCACGACCACGACCAGCTCGGGCCGTTCCAGCGTCTCGGTCGGATGGGCGATCACCAGCTCGTCGCCGACGGCGGCAACGATGATGCCAGCGGCGATCAGGCCGTGGAGATAGGTATAGGCGTCCCGCGCCAGCGTCGTCCGCTCCCGCACCGCCTCCAACTGCTCCTCGCCGATCCTGTAGGCGGATGTGAAGTAGAGCCACCAGAACGCGGCGGTGCCGAGGAAGGCCAGCGAGAAAGCGACCAGCCGCGCCGGCCCAAGCTCCAGCTCGGACGTCGTCGCCCCGGTGATGACGATCGTCTCGCCCAGGGCGAGGATGATGAACAGCTGGAAGCGCTCCGCGAAGTGGCTCGAGCCGACCTGCCACATCTCTGGTCGCATACGCGTGCGTCCCGGCACCCAGAACGTGACGATCGGGGCCGCGTAGTCGATGCCGAGCGCGATCAGCCAGAGCGCGACACGGCCGGTTCCCTCCGCCAACGCGCCTCCGATCCAGAACACGCCCGCCGCCCCGAACCAGATCAGGATCTGGCCCGCCCGCTCGCGCTCGAGCGTGCCCGCCGGCGCCGCGACGAATGTCAGGAACGTGTGCCGCCCCAGCTGGATCGCCACGTACGAGGCCGCGAAGAGCAGCGCCCGATCCCCGAAGGCGTCCGGGATCGCCACCGCCATGAGGAGACTCGCCAGCATCAGCGCGAGCAGCAACACCCGCACGAGCATGACATCCGGGTCGAGCTCGTTCGTCGTCCACGTCGTGTAGTTCCACGACCACCAGACGACCAGCAGCGCCAGCGCGGCCTCGCCCGCGCCCGTCCACGAGAGGTGCGCCAGCAGCAGATGCGATACCTGCGTGATGGCGAAGACGAAGACCAGGTCGTAGAACAGTTCCAGCGTCGTGGTGCGCTGCTCGACGCGTGTGTTGCGCCGCCGCACCATCCGGGACACCATCGGCACCCTCCTCGCATGTGTCGACACGACCTCACCTTCCAGCATAGGGCGACAGCAGGCGAAGCCACCTGAATCACTTGTGCGGCTCGTACAGTCGGCCCTTGTGGTCGACCCATGGTGGCCAATGGACGTAGGCCGCTGAACGTGGGCGACGGTTCGGGATCAAGCAGGGAGGACATTGCCGCGTCCAGACCGGCCACAGGGCTGTTGCAACGCAAGTCCTCCGCTACGGGATGCCACGCCGACCGCCGACGCATCCGCCACTCCGGGCGGTGGCCGCATGGTGGCACCGGCGGCCGGATTCCCCTATCCTCACAGGCACGACGGTGCGCAGTGAGCCACCCGGACATCCACAGACTCCCCAGACGGTGCTCCTCCATGCCGCCTCACGCCAGGCGCCGCCCCCGCATCGCGGTCGGTGGCATCGCCCATGAGACGAATACGTTCGCGTCATCGCCCACCACGCTCGCCGATTTCCGCGAGCGCGCGCTCCTCACCGGAGACGCCCTGCTGGTGAACGCCCGAGGCACCGACGGCGCGCTCGGCGGCCTCATCGCCGCCGCCGCGGGCCGCGCCGAGCTGCTCCCGACGCTCTTCGCCTCCGCCACCCCCGCCGGCATGGTCGCGCCGGCGGCCTTCTCGACCCTGCGCGAGGGGCTGCTCGCCCGCCTCAGCGCCCACGCCCGCCGCTACCCCGGCATCGACGGCGTCGTCCTGGTGCTGCACGGCGCGATGGTCGTCGATGGCCTCGCCGACGCCGAGGGAGCGCTTTTGCGCGAGGTCCGGGAGATCGCCGGCCCCCGCTGCCCGGTCGTGGCGGTCATCGACTTCCACGCCAACCTCTCGCCGCCGATGGTGGACGCCGCGGATCTGCTCATCCCCTACCGGACGTATCCTCACGTGGACACGTTCGCGCGCGGCGAGGACGCTCTGGGCTTGTGCCTCCGGCTGATCGCTGGCACGATGCACCCACACACCGCCTGGCGCTCCCTGCCGCTGCTCTCGCCGCTCCCCGCGCAAACGACCACGGGGAACGGCGCGTTCGCGTCGCTCGCGGCGCACGCGGCGGGGCTGGCCGCACAGCCAGGCGTGCTCGGCGTGTCGCTGCTGCCCGGTTTTCCGTATAGTGATGTCCCGGAGGCGGGCGCCAGCGTGCTCGTGACGACCGACAATGACCAGGACCTCGCCGGCGCGATCGCGGACGATCTCGCCGCCCGCTGGTGGGCGCAGCGCGCCGCGATGCGCACGGCGGGCGTGCCGCCGGCGGCGCTCGACCCCGCCCTGCTCCGCCCGGCGCATGAAGGACCCATCGTGCTCGCAGACATCGCCGACAATCCAGGCGCCGGCGCCCCCGGCGACGGCACCGCGCTGCTGCGCCACGTGCTCGATCATGGTTACACCGGCGTCGCCCTCGCGACGCTCCCGGATCCGGCGGCCGTCGCGGCCTGCCACGCGGCCGGGTCCGGCGCCACGCTGCGCCTCGCGATCGGCGGCACCCGGTCCCCATGGTCCGGCGCGCCGGTCGACGGCGAATGGACCGTGCGCCACCTCGGGTCGGGCGTCTTCACCAACCACGGCCCGATGGGCGCCGGCGGCACGACGCGTCTTGGCCGCACCGCGACCGTCGAGCGCGACGGCGTCGCCGTCATCCTCTGCGAGCGCCGCGTGCAGACATTGGAGCCGGCCGTCTTTGCCGCCTGCGGCATCGACCCGCGCCAGATGAGCGCGCTCATCGTCAAATCCAGCGTCCACTACCGCGCCGCCTTCGGCGCCATCGCCCGCGCGATGATCGATGTCGAGGCCCCCGGCCTGAGCACGTCCCACCTGGACACGCTGCCCTACCGTCACGCCCCGCTGCGGGAGGCCGCCGCTCGTGTCTAGCCGCTGGGGATCGTCGGGCTCGCGCTGGAGCAGCGAGCGGGAGCGTGAGGAGCGCGAACGCCGCGAGCGCGAGTTCGCCGCTCGCGACCGCACCCGCCCCCGCCGCTCGTGGCGCGAGGGCACCTCCGGCAAGACGCCGGAATCCCAGCCAACACCCGAGCGCGAGAGCCCGATCCGCCCGCAGCGCAGCGGTCAATCGTCGGGGACCGGCCGTGATCGCGGCGCCATCCCGGAGCCGCCGGCGGGCGACGAAAAACCGTCGCCGATCGGCCGCAAGTGGCGCGCGACCGCGCCGCCACCCGTCGACGAGGGCTCCGCGCTGCCCAACCTGCCGGACGACAACGGCGGCAACCGCCGCGGTGGCCGCGGCGGCACGAGCAACCGCATCCTCATCTTCGGCGCCCTGCTCTTCGTCCTGATGGCGGTGATCGCCTTCCTGCCCTTCGGCCCGCTCGGGGACAACGGCGGCGAGGAGCCAACCAACACGCCCCCGCTGGCCGTGATCCCGACGACCGCCTCGCAGGCCGCCGACACCCGCAACCGGAGCGGCACGCCGCAGGCGCAACGCCCCGCCGACAGCAACCTCGTCGTCTGCATCGACCCCGGCCACGGCGGCTGGGACTACGGCCGCCAGCGCCAGCCGGGCAGTGACCAGGACTTCGCGCCGCCCTATCTCAACGAGTCGGAGATCAACCTCGGCATGGCCCTCATGCTGCGCGACCAGCTCGAGGCGCGCGGCGTCAACGTCGTCCTGACCCGCGAGACCGGCACCGCCGTCAACATCATGAGCGAGGACGTCAACGGCGACGGCAAGACCTTGCGCGACAGCGAGCAGGACGGCGACCGCGACGAGCTCCAGGCCCGCATCAACATCTGCAATGAGGCCAACGCCGACATCCTGATCTCGCTTCACCTCAACGGCTTCGACGACAGCAGCGCCCACGGCTACGAGGTCCTCTACACGCCCTACCCGACCCGCGAGTTCGGCAACCAGAACCTCGACCTCGCGACTTTCATCTACCGCGAGATCGGCGCCGCCTACAACCGCGTCGGCTTCGAGACCGAGCCGCGCGGCACCAAGTCCGACGAGGACGACCTCGAAGCCGAGCTGCACGAGTTCGGCTCCGAGAAGAACCTCGTGCTGACCGGCCCGGAGATCAACAACCCGGACTACACGATCACCCCGAGCAACATGCCGGGCGTCATCGTCGAGCCGGTCTTCATCACCAACCAGGAGGACGTTGACTTCATCGTGCTGCCGGAGAACCAGGTCGTGTTGGCCGAGGCCTACGCCGAGGGCATCATGCGCTACTTCGACCGCTATCCGGGATAGGCGCGCAGACGCCGACGGGAGTCTTCCCGTATGCTTCCGCGAGTGATGGCGACATGGCCCCCCGACCGTGCCGGCGTCGCGCCACCAACAAACCGTCATCCTGAGCGCAGCGAAGGATCCCCGTGCGCAGCGAAGCGAGAGCACGTCCAATCGGCGCGCAGCGCCGCCATTCAGCCGAGAATGGATCGACGCTGCAGCGCCGGGGAACCTTCCCTTCGGTCAGGATGATGGGAGCAAAGCGCCTCACCGACCCGACCCCGATCACCAAGGATGACGATTTGAGCGACGAGCGGCGACAACCCATCCTCTCCCTCCCGGCCACGGCCAGCCTCACCCGGCGGCGGCTCATCGCCGGCGGCGCGGGTGTCGCCGGCGCAGCCGCCCTCGGCGCCACCG
>DATLHE010000168.1:0-8349 GCA_035540335.1 Thermomicrobiales bacterium
TCAACGAGCGCACAGTCCGGCGCGCTCTCGCTCAGCGAGCGCACCATCGACCACCACGTCCTGCACGTCCTGACCAGGCTCGGCGTGGACAACCGGATGGCGGCCGCCACCCGCGCGGTCCGACGGGGACTCGTCTGACACTTGTTTGTCCCGTTACCTGGCCCTTTCGATTGGTGAAATACGCATGTTCGTCCCGTTACCTGGCCCTTTCGATTGGTGAAATACGCAATTTCACCGATGAACGCAT
Organism: Thermomicrobiales bacterium; assembly: GCA_035540335.1. Classification (GTDB taxonomy): domain Bacteria; phylum Chloroflexota; class Chloroflexia; order Thermomicrobiales; family UBA6265; genus UBA6265. Next base: position 248 of record DATLHE010000168.1, read on the forward strand.
CGATGCGCGGCAGGATGATGACATCAAGGGCCGGGACGGCCCCGACGCCCGGGACTCTGTTGGTAACCGCGATCTCGCACATGGGAGTTCCACCATGATGACTCCGCGACAGGCCCTTGTCCTCACCCGTCGTGCCGTTCTCACTCGTCTCGGCCTCGCGGGCACGGGCGCCGCCTTGGCCGCCGTCTCGCCAAGGGCGCTTACGTCCAGGGCATCCGCTCAGGATGCCTCCCCCGCCGCCATGGCCGGTCACCCGCTGGTCGGCACCTGGATCGTCGACCGCATCGTCGGCAACCCGAACGATCCGCCGACGACCAATGTGCTCACCGCCGACGGTGGGCTCGCAGATTCGTCCGCCGGCGCGGACGGACTCTGGGAGGCCACCGGTCCGAACACGGCGAACTTCACGTTGATCGTCATCGACGTCCAGGCTGGCACCTACTCCATGATCCGCGGATCACTCGAGGTCGACGCGACGGGCGACACGGCGACCGCGTCGTATTCGCGCACCGTCGTCGCGGCCGACGGGACGGTCGTGGATCAAGGGGCGGAGGCCACTGCCCAATACATTCGCCTTCGCATCGAGCCGCAGGACGCCGTGGGCACGCCGCTGGCCAACTTCCCGGCGTGGACACCGGCGCCCCCTGCCGCCACGCCGCGTTCATAACGCGGCCGGCGCGATCGTTGCGTTGCAGGGCGGAACCCGATCACGCTCATGAAGGTCAGCCACGGTCCCGGAAGTCAGCACACCAGCCAATTGAACGCTTCAACAGGCGAGACGACGACCTTGCTGCCGTGGTCTGCGGCGGAGGATCACAGGAGACACCGCCATGACCACGCGCCGCACGTTTCTCTCGTCGCCCCTCGCCGTCCCGCTCGTGGCGCTTGCCGGCCCCGCGGCCGCCCAGGAGGCGACGCCCGCCGCCCAGGCGGACATGGCCGTCGCCTACGGCGAGGTTGAGGGAACACAACTGCTCCTCGACGTCCATCGCCCCGCCGCGAGCGGCGCCCCGCAACCGGCCGTCGTCGTCCTCCACCCCGGTGGCCTGGTCGAGGGCGACCGGACGATCACCGCCGAGCATGCACAGGGGCTCGCCCAGGCCGGGTATGTCGCGTTCAACGTCGCCTACCGGCTTCTCGGAGCGGACGGAACCAACCCCTGGCCCGCCCAGCTCGACGACGCGCAGCGGGCGATGCGCTGGGTACGCGCTGCACTTGCAGACCGATGAGGCATCGGCGCTTGGAGTCCTGAGCGGCATCACCCTTAGCCTCGCCGAAATCGCTGATGGCCGCTCCCTGGCTGAGGCGGCACTCGCGATCTTCCGCTCGCTCGACCATCCCTCAGGCTCCGCCTACGCGCTGGCCATGCTTGCGCAAGTGGCGATGGATCGCCACGATGACCGCACCGCGACACACATGTTCCGGGACGCCCTCCATCTCTGGTCGGACATCGACGTGCGCTGGTCCTCGCTCGGCGGGTTCGCCGCACACGCTGGAGCGGCCGCCTTCCCACGATGGGCCAGCCGCCAGGATCGCCGGACGGTCATCCGCGCGTTCGCCGGCCTCGCCGGGATCGCCGCCGCGCACGGCCAACCAGAGCACGCGGCAACGCTGCTCGGTGCGATCGACGCCCGCTCCCCGGAAACCACACAGCCGTTCTACTTCGGGCCACCGGACCATCGCGATCAGGCAACCTCCCTGGCAACCGCTACGTTCGGCGAGCGACGCTTTGCCGAGCTTCGCGCCGCCGGACAGGCGCTCTCGCTCCCGGACGCGGTGGCCATCGCGCAAACCGTCGAGATTCCGGATGCGCCGACAGCGGCCGAGCGCGCGGGTCTCACTCCCCGCGAGCTCGATGTGTTGCGCCTGCTGGCCCAGGGGCAGTCGAACCGCGCGATCGCGGATGCGCTGTCGCTCAGCGAGCGCACCATCGAACACCACGTCCTCCACATCCTCACCAAGCTCGACCTCGACTCCCGCGTCGCGGCGGCGCTCTGCGCCGTCCACATCGGGCTCGCGTGATCACACCGCGGACAATTGCCTAGCCCCTTTGAAGCATATACCCGGAGCGATATACGCATTTCCCCCGATGAACGCGCCGGCGCCGCCCCGGATCATGGCATCACGCGCCGGGACGCCCCGGCGCGCGGGACTCCCACCGTGACGTCGACACCTGAAACAGGAGTCACACCATGATCACGTCTCGACATGCCCTGTTGCTCACCCGTCGCGCCGTTCTCATCCGCACCGGCCTCGCCGGCATCGGCGCCGCCTTCGCCTCCGTCCCGCCGTGGGCGATCGCGTCCCGGGCGTCGGCCCAGGCATCTGGCGACCTGGCGAGCCATCCTCTGACCGGCTGGTGGATGGCGATGGCCAATCCGCCGCTGCCGGATGATCCGCAGATCGCCGTACCGTCACTCTTCGCCGCGGACGGCTCAGTCGTCCTTATCTTTCCGGTGGCCCAGGCCGGACCGAACGGCGTGCAGTTCAACTCCGCCTACGGCGGTACATGGATGGCCGACAGCGAGCGGCGCGGCCACTTCACGGCAACCCAGTCGCTCGCGGACGCAAATGGCACGTTTCTGGGCACCGTCACGGTCGACGGCTTCCCCGAGGTAAACGAAGACGGCCAGACGTTCATCGATGATGGATCGCGGGTCACGGTGACGATCCGCGATCCGGCGGGCGCCGTCGTCAACACCATCGGCCCGGGGAGTGGCGGGAGACCGGTCACGGGCACGAGGATGGGCGGCGGATCAGCCGGTTTCCCGGAGGGAACGCCGGAGGCCAGCACGCCAGCATCATGACCGACAACTCTTCCCGACGAAAGGCGTTCACCATGATCACTCGCGGCACAGGTCCCACCATTTCCCGTCGCGCCCTCGTCGCCGGGTTCGGCACAGGCGCGCTCGCGTTCGCGGCTTCGCGGTACGGCATGGCCGCGCAGACCAGTGGACCCGCAGTCCTGAACCCTGACAGGATGTCCGACGCCATCTATGCGCTTGGGCCGCGCTGGGTGCCCAACACATTGCCCCCATCCGATCCGCCGAATTTCGGCAACGGGCACTACACCGAAGATCTGTTTCTCTATACCCACAAGGGTTTCCGGGACGGCAGCCGCTCATGGGAGGACAGGCGGCAGATCGGCAACGACTGGAACTTCAGTGAGGTGTTTCCTGGACCGCACGGCGTTATCTACGCGATCGATGGCGATGGCAACCTGCAGTGGTACCAGTATCGCGGGCGAACGGGCGGTACGGATCGCTGGCGAGGCCCGAAGCTCGTGGGCAACGGCTGGAACGTTCGCCATGTCGGACCATCCTCCGACGACTTCCTCGGCGCCTTCTGCGATACCCAAAACAACGACAATGCGCTGAGCCTGTCCTCCTCCAAGGCCATCATCTATGCCGTCCGGGCGAACGGCGAACTGCTGTGGTATCGGCACGACGGTGCGGTTGACGGATCGAAGACCTGGGCCAACGGCGGCAGGTTGGATCCCGTAGGAAGCGGCTGGGTTGCCGGCTACCGCCGGGTGTTCTCGGGCTGCGACGGCGTCATCTACCTGATCGGTGACGATGGCACGCTCTACTGGTACAAGCACACCGGCTACCTGGAAGGAAACGGGAACTGGGAAGCGCGCCGTCAGGTCGGCACGGGCTGGCATACGTTCCTCAACGTCTTCTCCATTGGGGAAGGAATCATCTACGCGATCGACACCGACGGCACGCTCTGGTGGTACAAGCACAACGGGTACAAGACCGGAGCCAGCGACTGGGCGCCACGCCGGAACGTCGGCAACGGTTGGAATGGCGCCGGGTTCAGCGTCGTATGCAACAGCGTTGACCTGCACCCGACGATCATTCACTAGAGACCAGCATCGCCAACGTTCCCTGAACGCCTTGCAGCCACCCCGACGCATCATGCGCGTGGCTGCAAGGCCCCTCTCTGGACAGACGTCGACTTCTCGGCGACAGTGCGACGCATCAACCCGCCCACCTGAGCCGAGAGGACCCTGACCCGTGATCGAGACCGCCGCCGCATCGACCACCCGCACGACATGGACGCCCCGGCGCTCCCCCGCCGTCGCCACCGGCGGTATGGTCGCCGCCAAGATGCCTGCCGCCGTCGACGCCGGGCTCGCGATGCTGGAGAAGGGCGGCAACGCCATCGACGCCGCCGTCGCCGCCGCGTTCGCGGTCGGCGTCGCCGAGCCGTGGATGAACGGCCTCGGCGGCGGCGGCTTCCTCGTCGCCTGGCTCGCCAAGGAGCAGCGCAGCGTCGTCATCGAGTACCCGATGCTCTCCCCGGCCGCCGCCACGCCGGAGATGTTCCCGCTCGCCAACGGCGGCGCGACCGACACCTTCCTCTTCGGCTGGCCGGCGACCGTTGACAGCGCCAACGTCATCGGCCCCCGCGCGGTCGCCGTTCCCGGCACCGTCGCCGGCCTCGCGCTGGCGCTGGAGCGCTACGGCACCCGCTCGCTGGCCGAGGTGCTGGAGCCGGCGATCGTCATCGCCGAGGAGGGCTTCCCGGTCACCTGGCACACCACCCTGACCATCGCCAAGGACCTCGCCAACATCCGCCGCTTCCCCGAGACGGCGAGGACCTTCCTCACCGCGAGCGGGGTCCCACCCGTCACGACCGAGCAACTGAACCCCACCATCATCCGGCAGCCGGAGCTCGCCGCCACCCTGCGCGCGCTTGCCGACCAGGGCCCGCGCGCCTTCTACGAGGGCGAGATCGCGGAGACGATCGCCGCGCACCTCGCCGCCAACGGCTCCGCGATGGCCGTCGACGACCTGCGCGCCTACCAGGCGACGGAGACGGCCAGTCTCACCGTCAACCTCCACGGCCACCGCGTCCACACCGTCGGCGGCCCGTCCGGCGGGACCTCACTCGCGCAGGCGCTGACGATGCTGAACCAGGTCGATCTCGCCGCGAGCGGCCACAACACGGCGGAGACGCTCCACACGATGACCCACGTCTTCCGCCAGGTCTTCGCCGACCGATTCGCCTGGCTGGCCGACCCGGACCACGTCGACGTCCCCTTCGACGCGCTGCTCGATCCCGCCTACGCCGCCGAGTGCCTCGCCCGCCTCGACCCCGAGCGCGCCCTGACGCCCCGCGCGGGCGACCGCATCCGGCTCGGCGTCACCCACGCCATGCCGCCGTCCGTCCCGGAGTACGTCAGGGACGGCAGCACGACCCACCTGGGCGCCGTCGACGCCGAGGGCAACGCCGTCTCCCTGACCCAGACGCTGCTCGCGGGGTTCGGCAGCCGCGTCACGATCCCCGGCACCGGCGTGCTGATGAACAATGGCATGATGTGGTTCGACCCCGAGCCGGGCCGCCCGAACTCAGTCGCCGGCCGCAAGCGCCCCCTCAGCAACATGGCCCCGGCGCTCGTCACGCGCGACAGCGAGCTCCTCGCCAGCGTCGGCTCCAGCGGCGGGCGCCGCATCCAGAACTGCAACGCCCAGATCATCACCAACCTCGTCGACTTCGGGATGAGCGCGCAGGAGGCGATCGACGCCCCGCGCATCGACACCTCGACCCGCCTGCTGGCCGTCAGTGCCCGGATCGACCCGGCCGTCCGCGAGCGGCTGGCGGAGGTGGGCCACGCCGTTTCCCCACGCGATGAGGCGCTGATGACGTCGGATTTCGCCTCCCCTGTCGTCGTCCGCCGCGAGCCGGAGGGCGCGCTCGACGGCGGCGTCGACCCCTGGTACTTCCCGGCGTCAGCGGGCGGGCTGATGGGGTAGTCTCCAGACGACCCGATCGCGCCCAATTTCCTATCCTTTTGGATAGGACCCATGGCCCATCCCGCGCTTCATAATGAATACATCCCGCAATTGGCTCGCGCCTGTGGCGCGAGCCGCCCGAATCGGAACAGACCGACCGCTGCCATGGGAATCCGTCCCGACCTTCACCGGCAGCGGGGTGCCCGGCTCCATCGTGCCCGCCGGGCTTGACTTCCCCAGCAAACCGGGAGCACATATGTTCTACATCATGCGCGAGCGCCGCTCCGCATGGTCATCGCCCCGCGGTCGCGTATCACCCCTCAGGAGCAGGCCCGATGTCCGGGAAGATCGTTCACTTCGATATCAGCGGACCCGACGAGCAGGCGCTCGGCACGTTCTATCGCGACACATTCGGCTGGCGAATCCAGCACCATCCCGACATGGAGTACAGCCTCGTCACCACCGCCGACGGCGCGCTGGGCGGCGGCATCGGCCGCGCCGCGACCGCCACGCCCCCGATCGTCTACATCGAGGTCGACCGCATCGAGGACGCGCTGGCGACGATCGCCGCGAAGGGCGGCGCCAAGGTGTCCGATCCGGTCAGCATCCCCGGCATGGTCCGCTTCGCCACCTTCACCGACCCCGCCGGCAACGTGATGGGCCTCGTCGAGGCCGAGGTCCCGCCGGCGAAATAATCGTACCCATCCCGCACCACACGCCGCCGCCCGGGATGTCACCCGGGCGGCGGCGTGCGCGTGGTCCGGCCTGTGCGGTGCTAGCGGCAGAAGCACATCGACGCTTATGGAAAGGACATCGCTCATGGCCCTGACATCCGAACGCTGCGAAGCCTGCCAGCCCGGCTCGCCGACGGTCACTGAGGCCGAAATCCAGGAGCTCACGCCGCAGATCCCGGACTGGGAGATCACCGAGGTCAAGGGCGTGCCCCGCCTGAAGCGTGTTTACAAGGTCGACGGCTGGATGCCGGCCGTGCGCCTGACCAACGCCATCGCCGCGCTCGCCGAAGAGGAAGACCACCACCCGTCGATCCTCGTCGAGTGGGGCAAGGTCACGGTGTCGTGGTGGACGCACGCCATCAAGGGACTCCACCGCAACGACTTCATCATGGCCGCCAAGACCGACCAGGCCTTCGCCGCCCACGAAGCCGCCGAAGCCGGCCCCGCGCACTGACGACAAGCGGCGTCCCGGCAGGCCCGGTCATCTGTCCGCGCGAGGGCTCTCTATAGCCCCGGCCCTGGGTAGCCGGGGTCGCCACGACCAACGGTGGTCCCTGTTTGCGCGAACGCTTGCCCCGGTAGCGCCGGGTCTTGTACCCGGCGTTGGACCGGCAATCACGTCGTTCCCACCGGCACCCCCGCTCCCTGTCATCCCGAGCGAAGTCAAAGGCTCGGCCGGGCGAGCCCCGTCGATGCGGAGCATCGATATGGTGTGACCGACCGTGCAGCATCCGGAGGAGCCGAAGCTTTGCGGCCAACAAACAGAACGTCGTAGACGCGCACCCCGCGGGGTGTGCGCGAAACGCCACTCCACACTGAAGAAAATCCATCGCCATGGAGGTTCCATGTTCGACGGCTTCACCCTCACCCGCATCGACACCGGCGAGGCCCAGCTGCGCGTCCGCATCGGCGGCAGCGGCCCGCCGCTCTTGCTCCTCCACGGCCACCCGCAGACGCACGTCATGTGGCACCAGGTGGCGCCCAGGCTGGCCCGTGACTTCACCGTCGTCGCCCCCGACCTGCGCGGTTACGGCGAGAGCAGCAAGCCGCCCACCACGCCCGACCACGAGCCCTACTCCAAGCGCGCGATGGCCCGCGACATGTTCGCCCTCATGCGCCTGCTCGGGTTCGAGCGGTTCGCCGCCGCCGGGCACGACCGGGGCGGCCGCTGCGCCTACCGTCTCGCCCTCGACTATCCCGACCGAGTGACGAAGCTCGCCGTGCTCGACATCATCCCCACCGGCGAGGTGTGGCGCCGCGCCGACGTCGCGTTCGGCATGGGCTACTGGCACTGGTACTTTCTCGCCCAGCCCTTCGACCTGCCGGAGCGCATGATCGGCGCCGATCCAGACGCGTACTACCTGCGAAATCGCGAGCTCTTCGACCCCGAGGCCCTCGCCGACTACCTCCGCTGCGTCCACGACCCGGCCACCATCCACGCGATGTGCGAGGACTACCGCGCCGGCGCAACCTACGACCGCGCGCTCGACGACGCCGACCACGGCACGCGCACGATCGCCTGCCCGGTCCTTGTCCTCTGGGCCGGGCGGGGCGAGGTTGGGCGCTGGTACGACCCCCTCGCCATCTGGCGCGATTGGGCCAGCGACGTCCAGGGCGCGGCCATCGA
>DATLHE010000169.1:0-5492 GCA_035540335.1 Thermomicrobiales bacterium
CGGCAGCACCGCGCCAAGCAGGGACCCGCCGCGCAGCAGCTCCAGCACGCTGTAGGCCTCGGCGCCGGCGAACTCCGGTTGCCCGAGGATGTTCTCGATCCCGGAATGGCGGATCTGCGTCCGCTCGACCGAGCCCATGCCGCGCAACCCGATGGCGATCTGCTCCAGCACATAGCGGGGCAGCCCCACCGCGCCGGCGATCTGCGCCTCGAAGTCCTCGGCGCCGAGACCGCGAGCGACGGGCACCATGGCGTCCGTCAGGCGGCTGAGGACCGCCTGGTCGGCGTCCTCGGGCAGGTGCAGCATCATCTGCCGCACCGCGCTCTCCTGGGTCACTAGGATGAGCAGGGCCAGCCGCGGCTGCAATGAGATCAGCTCGAAATGGCGCAGCCGCGCAATCATCGAGCGCGGGGCGGTGACGATCGAGACGTTGCCGGCCGTCTCCGCGAGCACAGCGGCGGCGAAATCGACCCAGGAGTCGAGCTGTGCCTCCACCTGCCGGAACTGGTGGCGGATCATGATCTGATCGCCCGAGGAGAGCTCCGGCGAGCCCATCAGGTGATGGACGTAATAGCGATACCCCTGATCGGTCGGCACGCGACCGCCGGAGGTATGAGGCTGCTGCACGAACCCGATCTGCTCGAGCTCGACCATCTCGTTGCGGATCGTCGCCGAGGAAACCCCGACCGGATACCGCTCGGCAAGGGTCTTCGACCCGACCGGGCGCCCGGAGGCGACGTATTCCTGGACCAGCAGCTTCAGAATCACCCGTTGGCGTTCCGTCAGCATGGCCGCGTCACGATCTGGTTGCAGCGCATCCACCGCGTCACTACTCCTCGTTAGCACTCTCAAAGTCTGAGTGCTAACACGATGGAGGATAGCAACTTTATACGGTCCTTGTCAAGGTTGGGAACGCGTGCACGGGGGATGGCGGGCTCATTTGAGGGTACGCCGCGCCATCATGCGCCGCCGTAGCCGCGCACCCCGAGAGGTATGCGCCGGAGGGCTACGTACCCGATCGATGCGCGAGGCGCGATGGCGTAGGGGCGAATCCCTGAAGGGTGCGGGCCGAGCGCGAGGAGCGAAGGGCACGCCCGGGTGAGCCCCGCAGGGCGAGCAGCGAAGGGCTCGCTCCGCTTCTCACCCTCCGGGTTCGGCCAGGCGAGCCATTCGCCCGATGCCCGCAGGGCCATATCGTGCATCGTTGTTTGATACGGACGCCGGGCACAAGACCCGGCGCTACCGGGGCGTGCGACCGTTCGCACATTCCATCGTACGGTCGCCTCTTGTGGCAGACCTTGGACGCGGCCACGAAACGACATCCTTCAGTGACCTCAGGGACCGTCCTCCGGGGGCAGGAGATCGAGCGGCTGGCGGGTGAGGAAGCCGGAGCTGGCCTCGTGCCAGAAGCCAAGCTCGGGCTCGTCCATCTGCCAGCAGAGCATGATGACGCGTCCCTGGTACAGGCACGGGAAGTCCACCACGCCGTTGAGGATGTCGCGCAGCACGATCCCCTGCTCGAGAAACCCCTCGACCAGCGTCGCCATCTGCTCGTAGATGCCGCTCAGCTCCTGCTCCAACGTGGATGCTCGCGCCGCCGAGCCGTTGGCGCGCATGGCGGGGCGGATCTCCCCCAACTCCTCCTCGACGCGCTCGGCGTGCCGCGCCAGCGTCCGCAGCGACCGCAGCCGCCGCCGGATACGGGGCACGAGCGCCCGCGCCTCGCCCTGCGTGTAGAGATGATGATAGGGGCCCCGCTCGCCGTCGTCGGACGGGGACCGGTCGTTCGCGTTCACGCGCCACGTCCCGTCACGTCAGCGGCTCTCGCCACTCCCCATTGGCCGACGAGGCGCGCCCCCGCCCCAGCAGGCGCGAGAACAGCCCCGGCCCCTTCTGCGGCTTGATCGCCGCCACGATCCGGTCGCGCAGCTCGCGGTCGAGCCGCTTGGCGTCGGGCTCGATGACCACCATGCCGGGCAGCGCCGGGCCCACCGCGTCGATCGCCTCGTAGAGGCCGAGACCGCGGTCGCGCGCATAGGCGACGGCCTCGAACATCAGCCCCAGCAGCGCGACGGCGTCGTACTCCGCCTCGTGCAGCCGCCGCGCCATGCGGTCGAGCCGGAAATCGAGCAGCTCGTAGAGATCCCCGACGAGTCGCGCCGGGACGTAGGCGCCGCCCATCAGCCCGCGTTGCAGGTCGAGCCGGATCGGCATCGCGTGGACCGCCTGCCGGTCCAGCCCGGCGTCGACGAACAGCCGCGACGGCGGACGCATCAGCATCCCGACGCCGCGGTCGATCCGCGCCTCCCACGTCGTGAGCCCGAACCCCTCATGGACGAAGACCGGCTGCTCCTGCGACAGCGCGTGGGCCAGGCCCAGCGTGATCTGGTTGGCGGCATCCTCGCTCCCCTCCCGCGCCCGGTCGAGCGCCGCGACGGCGTCGCGATCCCACCAGGCGGTCCAGGTCTCGTCGGGCACGCCGGCGGCGACCAGCGCCCGCACATAGCGCGATGCGACGTCCGGATCAAACGGGTGAAGCGAGATGAGCTCCATCGACCCTGTCCTTTCGATTGCGCGAACGGTCTTCCACGCATTATAGAGAGTGTGCGCGGCACACTCGCGTCGCGCCTGGCTCCAGCATGCAGGAATGACTGTTCGTGACTGACTCCCAGCCACCCCGCGCCACATCCACGCTCCGCCTCGCGATCGCGCTGAACGAGACGGCGTCCCGGCGGTCGAGCGACATGATGCCGACGGTGCGGTTGACGGTCTGCGACGCCGGGGATGAGCGCATCATCGGCGAGATTCGCACCGACGAGAAGACACCGCGGATCGCGGCGGCGGATCACGCGTTCGCGCGGGCCGACGCGCGCAACATCCTCTCGCGCGTGATGGACGAGGGCGCCTGGCTCGCGGAGCTGCGACGCGTGATCGCCCCGGGCGGGCAATTGGTTCTTACCGTGCCTGCCGGCGGCCCGCTGGCGTGGCTGGACGCGCAGAACATCTACCGATACCTGACCGACATCACCGGTCGCGGCACGAAGCCGAGCGCGACACTGCCGACCGGCTGGCATCGCCACTACCACGCCGACGAGATCCGGCACCTGGTCGAGAACGCGGGTTTCTCGGTGCAAAGCATCGAGCGCACCGGCGTCGGGCTGGCGGAGATTCCCCAGCTCATGGGGCTGGTGGTCGGCGACTACCTCCTGCAGCGGCCGGAGACGGAGCGCCGGATGCACCCCAACCGGGCGCGCCTGGAGCGCCTGGACCGCGAGGTCCGGCTGCCGGGGCTCGGCAAGGTGCTTTCCGTCGTGGCGACGCGGCCGTAGCGAGGGTGCGTTTCGCGCGGGGCGCGCACTCCCGTACGGTCGGCCCTTGTGGCCAACCTCCTGCCCCGGGCACCGTGGCCCGGGGCTACCGATGGCCGTTGGCGTTCAGCCCATTCGCCTACCCCAAGCGCGACAGCAGCGCCTCCGGGGCCGGGACGTCGACATCGACGCGCTTCACGTAGCGGTCCACCAGCTCGCCCCTCCCGGCGACCCGCAGCTCGTGCATGATCAGCTCGAACCGCGGCTGCAGCTCGCCCAGGATCGTCGCCTTCGTCTCCTCCGGCATTGACCAGAACTGGCGCTTGAACGGTCCGAAACCCTGCTTGCGGGTGGTGTAGTAGAACTGCGTGTCCGTCTGGTTCGGCTTGCGCTCGCTCGCGAGGTTCTTCGCGAGGTGGGCGTAGATCTCTTCCTTCAGGTCCGCCGGGAAGGCCTCGCTGTCGTAGATCGCGTTCTGGAACGCGGTCGCGAGGTGGACCTCGACGGCGTCCGCCTCCGCGAAGCGGCTGAACGCGGACTCCGGCAGCGTCGACGCGCCGTGCTGCACGGCGCCGCCCATGCCCCAGTCGTCCTTGGCCGCGCGCGAAAGATTGGCGAGCGTGTCGAAGTCGACCGACACCTCCTTGATCGACCCGTCCGGCAGCACGACGCCGCCGTGGCTGGTGCCGGTCTGGACACTGATCTTGCTGATGCCGGTGAGGTCGCCGCCGAGCTTCGCCAGCTCCTTCTGGTACTCCCCCATGAAGGCTTCCAGATCCTCGACGGTGCTGTTCGCCTTGCCAACCTCGCCGATCTCGCCGCCGACAGAGATCGTCAGCCCGGCCGGCTCGGCCTCGCGGATCGCCTGCGTCAGCTCGGCGGTGTGCCGGGCGTTCAGCTCCTGCTGCTCGGCCAGCGTCCCGCGCGAGAGGTCGACGAGCGTCGAGGAGTCGATATCGATGTTGCCGTACCCGGCGGCGATCGCCTCCCTCGCCACGTCGCGCACGGCGCCGATCTCCCCCTCGGGGTCGGCGGCGTACTTCTTGGCGTTCGCCTGGTAATGGTCACCCTGGATGAAGACGGGCCCCTGCCAGTTCTCCTTGATCGCGGCGGCAAGGACGACGCTCGCGTACTCGGCCGGGCGCTGATCGGTGTACCCCATCTCGGAGCGGGCCAGCTCGAGGAGGATCTGCTTGCTCTGGGTCGCATGCCCGGCGCGGAAGACAGTGCGGGCGAGGTCGTAGGCCATGCCGCGGAGGTTGATCGCCGGGGTCGTGACGTCGGCGTACTCGCGGCGGCCGGCGGCCATGTAGAGGTCGTGGATGGAGGCCGGCCAGGCGCCCATCGCCGGGGCGAGCACGCGGATCAGCCAGCGCGCGGCGTCGCGCGTCTCCCCCTCGCCGAAGACCGCCGTCCAGACGAGCTCGTCGACGAGCCCGGCGCGGACGGCCTCCGGGTCGCTCACCTCCACGCCGTCGCCGTGAAGCCGCACGGCCCCGTCCAGGCGCTGGATCAACCCGGATACGTCGTCATGGATCGTTGGTGTCATCGCGGCATGCACTCCTTCGTGCCGAACGTCGCCAGGATGCCGGAGACCCGCGCATGCGGCCCGACGTTGGTGCGACCGGTCCGTTGTCTCTCGATCATACAGAGATACGGCAATAATCGGACCAGCGCGACGCAGACAACGACGAGACCGGCCGCGCGATGGCGACCGGTCTCGGTGTGCGTGCTCTCGATTGGCGCGGGCGGGCTAGACCACCGTGATCGTGCCCGTCATGCCGGCCTCCTTGTGGCCAGGGACCGAGCAGTAGAAGTCGAAGGTATCACCGGCCTTCACATCGTCTGGCACGGTGAACTCGCCGCTCTCGCCGGAGGCGAGGACATCGATCACGACGCCGCCCCAGTCGTCCACCGCGAGGTCATGCTCGAGCATGCCATTGTTGGTGAGCTTGATCTTGGTGCCGGCCGAGACCTCGATCTTGTTCGGCTCGAAGGCCAGCTCGACCGCGGAGACGTCCACCTCGGCCGCACCGCCGCCGCCCGCCGGGGCCCCGGCCTCGGCCGGGGAGGCTTCCGCGGAGGCCGCCGGGCTCGCCGCCTGCTCGCCGCCGGCCGGCGCGCCGCCACCGGCGCCCGCCTCGACCACGGTCATCTTGCCGACCATGCCGGACTCCTTGTGAC
>DATLHE010000170.1:0-3469 GCA_035540335.1 Thermomicrobiales bacterium
CCTTGATGTACGCCTCTTTCAACGTCCAGTAGTCGAAGAACACCCGCGCCTGATCCTCGTCGCTCAGCTTGCGGAGATCGGCCACCTCGCTCGGCGCAAAGAATCGCTCCGCGATGTCGTAGGTGAGGTGGCGCCGGACGAACTCGACATCCACGCCGATGTCGGTCGTCGCCGCGGTGGCGCAGGCAACCAGCCCCTGGGTGTGCGATACGTTGAACCCGATCGGCGGCGGAACCGGCGAGGCTAGCTCCGGCCGCCCGTAGCGATTCGTCACGAGCGGCCAGGATCGCGGGTCGCCGCCCAGAAAGCGCGAGAGCTGCAGGCGCGCGAGCGCTCGGCCGATCACGAACCGCTCTTTGTCCGCGTCGAAGTAGAAGCGGTTCTCACGGGCGCACTCATCGTCGCTCAGGAGCGCACGGTAACGCTCGAGCCTGGCCCGTACATCGGGATCATCCTGCTGGACGGTGAGCACGTGAACGACGCGCTCGGGATGGGGATCGACCATGAGGCGGTGGGTACGCCATCATACCCGCATGGCTCCCGTGCGGCCTCTGCTTGCCGCGCTGTTGTCGATCACGGCCGGTGTGGCGGCGCAGTCCCTGCCACCGCCGTCGCCGCTGCCTGACCAGGCCGCCTTTTTCGCGGAGGCCCGCAAACACCTCGCGAGCAACGATCTCATCCAGAGGCGCTACTCATTCCGCGAGCGGACGACGGAGCTGCGGTTGAACCCCTTCGGCCGGAGCTTTGGCACTGGCCCGGTCAACGTCTACGAGGTCTACCCGCATCCGGAGGAGGAGCTGACCTACCGCAGGCTGATCGAGAGCGACGGGCTCCCGGTCTCCGCCGAGGAGATGGCGGAGCAGGACCGCGAGTATCGCGACCGGCTTGCGTCCTGGCAGCGCAGACTGGCTCGCGAGGGTACATCGTCGCGGGCGCTGCGCCTGCGCAAGGCTGCCGACGCTAAAGCGAAGGACGAGGCGTTTGCGCGCGAGGCGGTCGACATGTTCGACTTCCGGATCGTGGGCCGCGACACCTGGCAGGGCCAGCCGGCCATCGTGGTCACTTTCACCCCTCGCACCAATGTTTCGCCCCGCTCGCGCGAGGGCCGCGTGGCCCGCGCCTTCAGTGGACGTGCCTGGATCCACGAATTCGACTATGAGGTGATGAACGTCGAAGCGAAGGCGATCGACGACGTGGTGTTCGGGTGGGGGATGATCGCGAAGCTCTATCGCGGATCGACCGCGCGGTTCTCCCGTCAGCAGGTCGACGGCGCCTGGCTGCCCACCGAGTCGCGATTCGAGGGGACGGGCAGGGCGCTGATGCTGCGAAGGGCCGTCATCAAGTTCGCGCGGGATTACTACGACTACCGGCCGTTCGACTATGCCGAACTACCCGCGCGGCTCGGCTGGGAGCCCTGAGCGGCGAAACCAGAAGTAGGCGGCACCGGCGACCAGGGCGAGGATGGCCAGGGCGATCCCGACCGCGGCGCCGTGCTGCTTGACGATCCCGGCCGCACTCTCACCGTAGCGAACCGCCAGGTACCCTTGGCCGAAGTAGCGGATGCCGCGTCCGATGACGATCGCCAGCGCGAAGCGCCAGGGGGCAACCGCGGCCGCGCCGGCCATCAGCACGAAGATCTTGAACGGCGTCGGCGGCGGCAGTAGCGACGGCACGACGACGGCCAGCAGGCCGAATCGCTGATAGAGCGCCATCCCCCGGTCGACGCGCGCGGCGCTGAAGCGCTTGCGGAGGAATACCTCACCACCCTTGCGGGCCACGAGATAGAGCACGAAGCACCCGAGCAACGACCCGGCCGTGGTCATGCTGGCGTAGAACGGCATGCGTTGCGGGTACTTGGTGCTGAGGTAGATGATCAGCAGGTCGTTGACCTGGGGGAACGACAGGAACGACGAGTCGAGAGCAGCGATGATGAACAGGCCCACGCCGCCGAGTCCGGAGGCCCAGCCTTGAATGGCCGACAGCATCAGCCGATATTCTCCGGAATCAGGCGTTCGACGATGACGACGTCGCGCCAGGCTCCGTCGAGCTTTCCATGCTTGTGGTAGGTGCCGACCTCCCGGAAGCCGACCGCGGCCAGCAGGCGCCGGCTGGCGATATTCTCAACGAAGACGCGCGAGACGAGCTTCCAGAAGCCCGCGGCGGCGGTGGCAGCGATGAGGCTGTCCATTGCGACACGGCCCGCCCCCTGCGCGCGGGCGCTCCTGGCGACGTAGACCGAGAACTCCGCGACGCCGTCGTAGCATGGGCGTGACCGGTACGACGAGGTCGAGGCGAACGCCACCACTTCCTGGCCGCCCTCCACGACGACGATGGGGTGACGGCCATCGAACCACCCCCGAACATCGTCGTCGGTGCGCAGCCGGGTCTCGAAGGTCCCGAGGCGGTCCTCGATGCCTTCGTTGTAGATTCGGGTGATGGCCGGCGCGTCCGCGAGGGACGCCGGGCGGGCGCGGAGCGTCATTGCGTCGGGAGCGACGATCATAATGCGAAGAGCGGCATTCGCAATCGGATTGGTGGCGATGCTGGCGGCGGTGCCGGCCGCGCTGCAAGAACGCCACCCTGTGAGCGGCCGGGTCATCGCGCCGGTGATGGGCGTGGGCGGGGCGGGCTGGCTCGAACGCCCGGAGCGGGAGGCTGAGGAAGAGCCGTCGCGGGCCATCGAGGCGCTCGATCTCCGCACCGGCATGACGGTGGCCGATATCGGCGCCGGCTCCGGGTATTACACGGTCCGCATGGCGCGCAAGGTGGGCGCCGAAGGCCGCGTCTATGCCACCGACATCCAGGTCGGCATGCTCTCGCTCCTCCAGCGGCGGGCGAAGCAGGAGATGCTCCAGAACGTCGTGCCGGTGCTCGGGGCCATCGACGATCCGAAGCTGCCGACCGGGTCGCTCGATCTCGCCTTGATGGTGGACGTCTACCACGAGCTCTCGTCGCCGCAGGCGTTCGTCCGACGGCTGCGCGAGGCGCTCAAACCTGAAGGCCGCCTGGTGCTGATCGAGTTTCGCAAGGAGGATCCGCGCGTCCCCATCCGCGAGGAGCACAAGATGAGCCTCGCGCAGGTCCGCGACGAGCTCTCTGCCGATGGTTATGCCATCGACAAGGTGATCGACGTCCTTCCCTGGCAGCACATCATCGTCTTGAAGGCCGCACGCTGATCCATAATCCGCCCATGCTGAGAGAAGCGGCGGCGGAGTTCTTCGGCACGTTCATCTTGATGGTGTTCGGCGTGGGCGTGGTGGCGCAGCGAGTGCTCAGCGAAGACGCCAACGGGTCGTACCTGGCCATCAACCTCGGGTGGGGCCTGGCAGTGATGCTCGGCGTCTATGCCGCGGCCGGCGTCTCCGGCGCGCACCTCAATCCGGCGGTGAGCGTGGCCATGGCCGTGCGTCGTGGCTTCCCGTGGCCGAAGGTGCCTGCGTACATCGCGGCGCAGATCGCAGGGGCGTTC
>DATLHE010000171.1:0-5622 GCA_035540335.1 Thermomicrobiales bacterium
GACTTGCAGCGCACCGACCGGCTGATCCAGGCGTTGTGGCCGGAGGCGTTCAAGGGCAAGTGGCTGGCGACCGACCGCGTGCTCAACCTGATGCAGCACCGGGCGCGGCTGCTGGGGCTGGAGGCGCCGAAGCACGTCAACGTCAACATCCGGCAACTGGTCGACAAGGTGGCGGCCGAGGACGGCATGACGGATGACGAGCGGCAGGCGCTCTATGACGCGGTGGAGCGTCACCTCGCCGGGGCGAAGGCATGAACACCGCCATGCTGCCCGTGGAGGCCATCGTCGAGATCGAACGGCGTCGCATCCTGCGCCGGCGACAACGCACGGAGCGCTTGTCGTGGCGCGACTGGACCGCCAAGCACTTCCCCCGCCATACCGACAAGCCCTTCGCCGCGCGCCACGTCCGCTTCTGGGAGTGGATCACGGCGCTCGAGCCCGGCGTGCGCCCCCGGCCCCGCGTCGAGTGCTGGCCACGCGGCGGCGGCAAGAGCTCCAGTATCGAGCTCGCCTGCACCTACGTCGGCGCCCAGCCGGAGCCGGTGCGCCACTACGTCCTCTACGTCTCCGAGACGCAGGCGCAGGCCAACAAGCACGTCCAGGCCATCGCCGCCAACCTCGAGCGCGTCGGCGTGCGGCGGGCGACGAACGAGTACGGGTCGTCGAAGGGTTGGCGGCACGAGGAGATCCGCACCGCCAACGGCTTCAACGTCACCGCGTTCGGGTTGGACTCCGGCATGCGCGGCGTCAAGCTCGACGAGTTCCGCCCGGACATCATCATCTTCGACGACATCGACGGCCGGCACGACACGCCGGAGACGACGCGCAAGAAGATCGACGTCATCACCACCACCGTCCTGCCGGCCGGGTCCGCCGACTGCGCCGTCGTCGTCGTCCAGAACAAGATCGCCAAGGACTCCATCATGGCGCAGCTCTGCGACGGCCGCGCCGATTTCCTGCACGACCGCGAGCCGGCGACGGTCGAGCCCGCCGTAGAAGGGCTCGCCTACGAGCGGGTCATCGAGGACGGCGTGCCGCGCTACCGGATCACCGGCGGCACGGCGACGTGGGCCGGCCAGAGCCTCCAGACGTGCGAGCAGCAGTTGAACGAGTGGGGCGAGGGCGCGTTCCGGCGCGAGGCCCAGCACGACGTCGATGAGGTGGAGGGCGGGCTGTGGCAGCGGGACCGCGACCTCGACCCCTTCCGGGTGACGACGGTGCCGGATCTCGACCGCATCGTCGTGGCGATCGATCCCAATACCGATGGGGGCGGGGACGAGGCGGGCATCATCGTCGCCGGCATTGCCCACCGCGTCTACGACCGGGCCCTCCGTGAGTTCCGGTGGACGCCGGAGCCGCATGGCTACGTGCTCGACGACCGCACGGTGTCCGGGGGGCCGAATGAGTGGGCCGAGGCCGCCGTCGCCGCCTACCACGCCTTCCGTGCCGACGCGTTGATTGCCGAGAAGAACAACGGCGGGCAGATGGTGTCGATCACGATCGGGACCGTGCCCGGTGCGCCATCGGTGACGTTGGTCTGGGCCAGTTCCGGCAAGCGGACGCGGGCCGAGCCGGTGCAGAAGCTCTACACCAACGGTCGCGTCCATCACGTCGGGCAGTTTCGGGAACTGGAAAGCGAACTCTGCACCTGGCGGGCGCCGATGCCCTCCCCGAACCGGCTCGACGCCTGCGTGTGGGCGCTGACCGAGTTGATGCTGGACGAGACCAACGAACTCCGCGCGCCCACCGGGGCGCTGGCGGACTACCTCGCCAATCAGTGAGACGGGACACCGCCACATGTGGGAGCGACTGATGAGCGCAGTATCAACCGGATTCACCGCGGGCCTCGACGCCTGGCGCGCGGGGCCGCCCGAGACGGCGTGGGACGCCCTGCAGGCCCGCTACGCCGAGCGGTATCTGCTCAGCTCGGGCGAGCTCTTCATGGACGCCGTGCGCACCAACCCCTACAAGAACGACCCCCGCGTCTACAAGAACCTCTCGCTGCTCTGGAACCACAGCAGCCGCGTCGTCGACTTCTACGCCACGCTCACCTACCAGGGGGAGCTCAAGGCTGTCCCCGGCGAGGGGGCGATCCCGGTGCGGCCCGACCCGGCGCTGCAGACGGAACAGGTCACGAACCTGATGGCCGCGCTCGCCGTGTTCTACGACAAGTGGAACTGGCAGCAGCAGATGGTCATCCGCCCCAAGCTGGGCGCCGCCCTCGGCGACGTGCTGACCGAGCTGGTGGACGACGCCGACCGCCGCTTCGTCTATCCCAAGGTGATCTGGCCCGGCTACGTCAAGGCGATCGAGCTCGACTACGTGGGCAACGTTCGCGCCTACACGCTCGAGTACCAGATCACCGAGCAGCACGAGCAGGGCCGGCGCGAGACCTACACCTTCCGCAAGGAGGTCGACGGCGACGCGTTCCGTTACTTCAAGGACGACAAGCCGTTCGACTATTACGGCGACGGCGCGGTCGTGCCCAACCCCTACGGCTTCGTGCCCGCGGTCTGGGACCGGCACATCGTCGACGGCTTCTCCGAGCGCGGGCAGGCGGCGACCGACGTCTCCCGGCAAGCGCTCTTCAACCTCAACAGCCTGTTCAGCCATGCCCGCGACTTCCAGCACAAGGCGTTCTTCGCGCCGGTCATCGTCGAGGGCGAGATCACCAAGCAGGGGCAGACCAGCATCGACCTGAGCACGCCGCCGGTCGGCGGTGCCCGCCCCGCCCCGAGCGCGATGGCCGAGTCGCTGGCCTTCCTGCAGGCCCCCAAGGGCGGCGCGGTGCATCAGCCGGTGTTCGACATCGGGCAGACGCTCGCGCAACTGGAGTTCATGCGCGACGGCATCCTCGCCACCCACCCGGAGGCGACCTTCTTCGATAAGCTGGCCGACGCCGCCAACGTCACCGGCCCCGGCGCCGACCGCATCATCCTCCCGGTCAAGGGCCTGGTCGAGCACGCCCGCGCCGGCTATGACAACAACACCGTGCACCTCTTCCAGATGGCGATCTCGATGTGCGGGATGCGCGTCAATGAGGGCGCGTGGGACTACGTGCCGGCGCGCACCGAGACCGGGCGGATGGTCAAGGCGCCGCTCACCAAGAGCCGCGAGGCGTTCCGGCCCTACACGCTGGCGTCGTACGCCAACGAGGAGATGGGCTTCCAGATCGCCGCCCGTGACATCGTGCCGCCGAGCAGGGCGGAGATCGTCGACCTGACCCGCTCCATTGAGGAGTTGCAGACGAGGTGGGGATTGCAGAACGTTGGCATCGATGAGACCGAGGCGAAGCAGATGTTGGCTGATCGGTACCAGGTGATCGGCGACATGGCGCCGGCGGACGATGACGAAGCAGGAGTTGCGTAGTGGCCACCACCTACGAGCCGGCGACGCCGGAGGAGATCGCGTTGGTGCTCGAGGCGTTCTACGCCAAGGGCAACATCCCGACCGGATTCGCCGTCAACCGCGGGTGGAACCCGATGGTCCGGCGCATCGCCGGGGCGACGGTCGACCCCGAGGAACTGGCGGCATTGAAGGCGGCGCGGGTCATCAAGGGCGCGGAGTTCGACCCGCTGGTCCCCGGTCCCGGCGAGATCATCACCAACGAGGGTGACGGGCCGGTGGCGGTGCCGCTCGCGGCCACCAACGAGGGCATCGCGCTCCAGAACCGGGGCACGACCCTGCCCAACACCGGCAGAACGCTCAACGTCCGGGGCGCGGCCTCGACCGTCAAGGACTTCTCCGGCATCACCCACTTCTTCGTCCCGGCGCTGCTCGACATCCGGGCCTACGGCGCGGTGAACAACGCCGACGCAACGGCCCAGGGCCTCAGCACCGTCGCCCGGCGGGCCGCCAACAACGCGGCATTGCAGGCGGCGGTCAACGACTCGATCACCGTCGGCACCGGCTCGCGCCGGGTCTACATCCCCGGCGGGTACGGAACGGGCGGCGTGGGCGACGCCTACGAGTTCGACGCCACGCTCACCTACGACTCCGGCTGCACGATCACGACCGAGCACGAGGAACCGCTGGGGGCGCGCCTCGTCTACTACGGCGCGGTCAACACCCACGCCCTCGCGCCGAAATCCCAGTACCGCTCCTACTTCACGCTGGCCGGGGTGCGGCTGGAGGACGGGCGCGGCTCGGCGGCGGCGACCGGCACCGGCGTCGGCGTCAACACCAACTACGTCACCAACGGCACGCACATCGAGAACTGCTTCGTGCGCGGCTTCTGGCGCAACATCACGACGCTCCAGAGCGACATGGTGCGGATCACCGGCGGCTGGATCGCGCAGGCGCACGACTGCGGCATCTACCTCGACCAGTGCGGCAACTTCAACTACGTGCGCGGCCTCGGCATGGACATCGAGAGCACCGGCTACCCGACGCAGCGGGCGCTCATCCACGTCAAGGGCACGCTCTCCGGCGGCGGCAACACGCTGGAGATCTCCGACATCAAGGCCGAGGCGAGCCTGGCGGGCGCGGCGGGCATCATCTTCGAGGGCCTCGTGCCCCACACCCACGTCAACGGCGTCAACGTCCGCCACCAGAACGGCGTCCTGATCGGCGACGTGATCCATATCACCTCGGGGCAGGCCAACGGCACCGGCGAGGAGATCGTGCTGGAGAACGTCGCCTGCTCCAAGGGCGCGACCAACATCCTGCGGATCAGCGACGCCAGCGGCACGCCGGGCGAGTACACGATCCCCGCCCACCCGACCGCGGAGAGCGTGCTGCGCTCCTGGAGCGAGGGGCAGCGCATCCTCAACGAGCGCATCAAGCCGGGCAAGGGCGCCTATAGCTGGACGCAGGCGGCGAGCGGCACCGATCCGGGCACGGTCGTGCCGGGGGCCGGGGCGGGCACCTCGCCCACCATCACCGTGGACGGCGACGACCAGCAGGGCAGCATCACGGTGACGACCGGCACCACGCCGTCCGCGAGCAACCAGTTGCTCTCGCTCTACTTCCGGGTGCTGTGGCCGCGGGACCCGCGTGGCGTCAGCCTGACCCCGGCCAACGCGACGACGGCGGCCCTGAGCGGGGCGGGCGCGGTCTACCCCGGCGATCTGGCGGCGGGGCGGATCGGGCGCAAGCACCTGCGGCTCTACACCGGGGCGACGGCGCTGGCGGCGAGCACGACGTACAAGTGGCACTACCGGGTGCTGGTCTAGTGGACGCCGGGTCGTTCTGGATCGGGCTGCTGGTCGGCATCACGTTGGGGCTCGCGTGGAAGCTCCCGGAGGACACGGGCAAATGAGCACGCACATCGTCTCCGTCCACGGCCGCGCCGTCGCGGTCACGCTCACCCTCGGCCACGACGGCCACTGGATCGCCACCCATGAGGCTACCGGCGCCTTCGGCTATGGGAGCACCGAGACCGATGCACTGGACGACGTGCGCGACCACCTCGAGCGAGATCGGGCCTTCTACTGCGGCTCTGGCCTGCCGATGACGGGGCTGACGGCGGCGAAGCGGACCATGTACGAGCGGCTGTTCGACTGCGGCGGCGAGCACCCGGACGCGCCCTACGCGACGTACGTTGAGATCGGCATGACGGAGCAGAAGCCATGAGCGAACTGGCAAAGCGGCTGATGGGGGACGACGCACGCCGGATGAGCC
>DATLHE010000172.1:0-7103 GCA_035540335.1 Thermomicrobiales bacterium
GGCGCTGACGGTCAGCGTGCGTCTGCCCGGGGCGTTCGACCGGATGGAGGTCTGCGACCCGGCGGGGCGGATGGAGGGGGTGCTGTCGCGCGATGGCGACCGGCACACGCTGGCGCTGCGACAGGTGCCGCTGTACGGGATTGTGCATTTGGGCACATGACCCTCATTCAGAGCGAAGCGATGAATGAGGGGCTACTTGGAACCTATGGTTGCGGCCTCAGGATGACGGGGTGGGGAGGATCACACACCATGCGTTACAGCCAACTTGTCGGGCCGCGGACATCGGAGGTCGTGGACGCACCGTGCCCGCGGGTGGGGGCGGGGGAGGTCCTGGTTCGCGTCACGATGTGTGGCGTCTGCGCTTCCGAGCTTCATCCGTGGCAGGACGGGATGTCCGCCTCCCCATTCCGGCTCGGGCACGAGCCGGTGGGGGTGGTGGAGGAGATCGGCGCGGGCGTGACCCGCGTCGCGCCGGGCGACCGCGTCACCGGGCTCTTCCAGCGGGCCTTCAGCGAGTACTGCGTCGCGCCGGAGGACGTGCTGCTGCCGGTGCCGGCGGGATTGCCGGACGAGCGGGCGCTGGGGGAGCCGTTGGCCTGCCTCGTCAACGCGCTGCGGCGGACGCCGGTCGAGCTGGCGGACCAGGTCGCGCTCATCGGATTGGGCTACATGGGGCTGGGGTTCCTGCAGCTGCTGAAGCTCAAGGGGCCGAGCCGGATCGTGGCCATCGACGTGCGGGAGGAGGCGCGCCACAAGGCGGCGGCGTTGGGCGCGGACGAGGTCTACCACCCTGCCGAGGTACCGGACGACTACCTGCTGACCCGGTTCGGCGACTGGGACAGCGACCGGGGGCTGGATGTGGTGGTGGAAGCCTCCGGCACGCAGCCGGGACTGACGCTGGCCGGAAAGCTGGTGCGGGCGCACGGAGTGCTCTCGATCCTGGGCTATCACCAGGGCGGGATGCGCGAGGTCGATGTCCAGATGTGGAACTGGAAGGCGATCGACGTGGTGAATGCGCACGTCCGGCGGCGGGCGGATCTGCTGGAGAGCATGCGGATCGGGCTGGCGCTGGAGGAGCGGGGGCTGATCGACCTCGGCCGCCTCGTCACGCACCGGTTCGGCCTGGACGAGGTCGACGCCGCCTACGCGGCCCTCCGTGACAAGCCGGACGGATTCATCAAGGCGGTGATCGAGCCGGCTTTCCGCCGCGAATCCTGATCCCTGCGCGCCAAGGGGTCCAAATGGGGACCAATTAGGGTTCACATGGGTGATTTGCATCTTGTGATCCCGCAGATGCCGACCTAGTCTGCGAACAACACAGAGGATGTCCCCCATCTGCTGGAGCGCGCCAGGCGCGACACGGTGGGGGTGACGTCCATGGTGCCGGCCGGTGCCGCGCACCGATCGCGATGAGGAGGCAGACGATGGCCGGCTCGGAGATCAACATTGGCGCGAAGGTACTGACCAGCGACGGCAAGCGGATCGGCGACGTCGATCGGATCGTGGTCGACGGCCGAACCAACCAGCTCGTCTACCTCGTCGTCGACAAGGGGATGTTCGCCGAGGGACGGCTTGTCGCCATCGACAAGGTCGTGAGCTCGGATGAGCATGGCGTCAAGCTCTCGATCCACAGTGACGAGGCGACGAAGCTCCCCGTCTTCGACAAGGAGGTGTTCCTCCAGGCGCGTGGTCCAATGGGATTCGGCGATCCGTCGGGCGGTGTGCTGAATGTCCAGGGCGCCGGGAACCAGTGGATGGTCTACGGTTCCAGCGCTGGCCAGATGCCTCGCGCCGGGTCCTCGTCGTTGTACAGGGCGGCGCCGGTGGGCAACGTCTCGTTCCAGGAAGTGTCGAGCATCTCCGAGTCCGATCTGACCATCAGCGAGGGCACGCATGTGGTGGACTCCGAGGGGAAGACCGTGGGACGCGTCGACGAGGTGTTCTTCGACGACGAGCGGAAGATCAGCGGTTTCCTCGTTCGCGCCGGCCGGGTGTTCCACCACGACCTGCGCGTGCCCCGCACCTGGATCGACAGCATCACGCCCGACACCATTCGCCTCACCATCACGAAGGACTTCGCCACGCATCACGGAGCGAGCGACGCCGACCAGTAGGCGGACGCGGGAGGGCGACGCTTCGGCAAGGCGGGCCGCCGCATCGCTTTGGTCCCGGTGATCGATGCCGGCGCGGCCCCGTCGCCAGGCGCTCGCCATCGGCAAGGATCCGCCAAGGGTCGGTGACGAGGCCGAGCGCGCATCGGCTCCAACCGTGGGAGGCGACAGGCAACCGATGCTCGAGGCGTTGTTCTGGGGAGCGATCAGCGCGGCGTCGCTGCTCATCGGCGCGCTGATCGCGCTCCGGTGGTCCGTCCCGGCGCGCGTCGTCGGGCTGATCATGGGGTTCGGCGCGGGCGCGATGATCAGCGCCGTCTCGTTTGAGCTGATCCAGGAAGCGATCGAGACGAGCGCCGGCCACGGGGCGGTGGCGCTGGGGCTCGGCGCGGGCGCGCTCACCTTCTTCGGCGGCGACTGGTATATCGACCGGCGGGGCGGCGACGCCCGCAAGAGCGTCGCGTCGAAAGAAGGAGGCAGTCCCGGCGCGATCGTCCTCGGCACGATCCTGGATGGTGTGCCAGAGTCGATCGTGATCGGCGGGAGCCTCGTCGCCGGCAGCGGGATCAGCGTGGCGATGGTCGCGGCGACGTTTCTGTCCAACCTGCCCGAAGCGCTCGGGGCATCGGTGGGCCTGATCGCGGCCGGGATGTCGCGGGGGCGACTACTGGGCATGTGGGCGGGCATCGTCGTGCTGAGCGGCGCGTCCTCCGCCGCCGGCTACCAGGTCCTGCAAAGCGCGTCGTCCGATCTGGGCGCGTTCTCCCAGGCGTTCGCCGCCGGCGCGATGCTGACGATGCTGGCCGACACCATGATGCCGGAGGCCTACGAGCAGGGCGGGAAGGCGGTTGGCCTGGCCACCGTGCTCGGCTTCGCGCTCGCCGTCTGGCTCTCCGCCTTCGAGTAGGCCGCGGTCGCGGCAAGAACCCGGCGCGTCCATCTGCACCCTATCTGCTCCCTGCGGGTTCATGTCCCCGGCGCCAGGTTGGTGCACGCTGGCGATGTGCACGAAGACGTCCAACCGGCGCTTTGTCGGAATGCCGGGAGAATCGCGGATCGTTCGAGGTGCGCCCACGCACCCCAGATGGGCAGGAGTCACGATGAGCACGCTGATCGCCATTGCGTATCCGGACAAAGCCACCGCCCAGGCGGCAAGGGCGAAGCTCGAGAGCCTCTCGAAGCAACAGCTGATCACGATCGAGGATGCCGTCATCGTCACGAATGAAGGGGACAAGGTCAAGCTCGATCAGGCCGTCAACATGACCGGTGCCGGCGCGGCCGGCGGCGCGCTATGGGGCGGGCTATTTGGGCTCATCTTCCTCATGCCCGTCGTGGGCATTGCCGTCGGCGCCGCATCCGGCGCGATCGCGGGCCACTTCAGCGACTACGGCATCGACGACACCTTTGCCAAGGAACTCGCAGGCAAGATCACACCGGGAAAGGCCGGGCTGGTCGTGCATGTTCGCAGTCAGGCGCCGGAACGGGTCGTCGCCGAGATGAAGAAGGAGCACTTCGGCGGCGAGCTCATCCAGTCCAACCTGTCGGAGGATGCCGAGGCGCGGCTGCGGGCCGCGGCCGCGGACTGACGACAGGTACGACAGGGCGGGCCGCCCCTACGTCGCCGGGCGACATAGGGACATCGCCCGCGACGAGCCCACGCCGTGCAGGCGTGGGCTCGTCGCATCTGGACGGCCGGGCACCCGCCTGAACGTCGCTGCTTCCTTTCTGCATCCTGCCGAAGGATGAAGCCGGCGGCAATGCGCGCCATGCTGCATATGGATGTCGTCGACACACAGCAACATGTTCAGGGTGAACCTGGTGGCGATGATCATCGCTACCACCATGGCGCGACAAGGCGGCCAGCGTGCCGTCGAGCCGATCGGGGGTGCTCCTGACCGGTGAGCCCGTCTACCAGGAGAAGCATGCGTGTTTCGCGGCCCCATCATCCGCCCAGGCCCCGGGCTCGTGCGAACCGTCGCGGCGACAGCCGTCATCTCCGGCGCGGTGCATGGGAGCCAGCACGCCGCCCGTCACGAGGCCACCGCACGCGCGGCCATGGCCGCACAGGCCGCGGGCCGGTCGCGCCAACAGATCAGTGAGCTGCGCGCCCAGCTGGCGGCGTTGCAGGCGCAACAGCTCCGGGCCGCCGTCCCCGTGTCCGCGCGTGCCTCCGGCGGCGCCGACATCGTGATCCGGCTCCAGGAGCTCGCGCGGATGCAGGCACGGGGCACGCTCACCGAGCAGGAGTTCCAAGCGGCCAAGGCCAGCCTCCTGGGCATCGCGCAGGTGGGGCAGGGCGGCACTGGAGCATGACATTCAGCGGGAGACGTCTGCATGAAGGCACGGATGTTACGGATGTTTGGACGAAGGAACGCGCCGGTCCGCCCGCCGCCGTCACATCCCTGGGCCAGGGGCGTGACCGGTTCTTTTCGGAGTTGCCGTGACGACAGGAAGGCGAAAGTACGATGTGGTTCCATCAGCAACGCTGCCAGTTCCTCACATCGACCGGACGTTTGGTGACTGTGTTTCTCCTGCTTCTGACGACCGTCGTGGGACTGTCGGGCCTGGCCGCGCCACAGGTGGCGGCCCAGGACCAGTCCTCGTTCGACACTCGCGTTCGGTTCCTCCATGCGGATACGGACGCGAGCAAGTTCGAAGTCGCCCTTGATGGCAAGACGGTCCTCGACAATTTCGAATATGGCACGCTCAGCGACTGGATCGGCCTCGAGGCGGGCTCCGCCCGCCTCACGATCACCGAGGATCGGGCGGGCGTGAACTACACGCTCTTCGACGCGGTCTACCCCGTGCCCGCCGGGAACGACTATGAGGTGATCATCACCGATGCGCTCGTGCTCACCTCGGTCATCGATCGCACGCCGATCCCCGATGTGATGGCCCGCGTCCAGATCATCCATGCCGCGGTCGACCTGCCAACGGTCAACGTGGCCGCCACCGGCACCGGCACCGCGATCGCCGGCAGGCTCGCCTACGGCCAGACCTCGGAGTACGTCGAGGTCCCACAAGGCAGTTTCGACCTGACGGTCCGTGCGACCCAGACCGGCGAGACGGCCTTCACCCAGTCGGGGATCACGGTCGAGGCGAACAAGGTCTACAGCCTCGTGATCATGGGCAGCCCGGGGAGCGAGGACCATCCGCTGACGATCACGCCGATCGACGACACGACGCTTGAGCGAGAGGCCTCCACGCCGGCCGCGTGAG
This sequence comes from Thermomicrobiales bacterium, assembly GCA_035540335.1. Classification (GTDB taxonomy): domain Bacteria; phylum Chloroflexota; class Chloroflexia; order Thermomicrobiales; family UBA6265; genus UBA6265. Next base: position 5,331 of record DATLHE010000172.1, read on the forward strand.
GCCCGCCGCGTCGCGGGGCGGGGGTGGGCGCCCACCCCTGCCCCGCGACGGCACGACCGTGGCGAGTCCGAACGGACCGCGACTGGAGCGAGCATGAGCGATGGGTCCACGCCGCCGCCTCCCGGCCCCACGCGTCCCCTGACGTCCGGCGCCAGCATGGATGCCACCCCGCGGATCCGCCCCCAGCACCTCTTTGCGATCGGCGTGCTCGCCATGCTGGCGCTCGTGCTCTACGCCGCGCGCGAGGGCCTGGGGCCGTTCGTGCTTGGCGGGCTCATCGCCTACCTGCTCATTCCAGTCGTTCAACTGGTCGAGGGCCGCATGCCCTCCCGGCTCGCGCCCGGGCTCCGGCACGTCATCGCCGTGCTGCTCACGTTCGCGCTCACCGTGGTTGCCACGGCGGTGCTGCTGTCGCTGCTGCTTAAGCCGATGATGGAGCAGACATCGGACGTGCTTCTCAGGCTGCCGGTTTACTGGAACCAGCTCCTTGACGATTACTCGAGCTTTGGCGCCTGGTACAGTGACAACGTGCCCGCCAGCACGCAGGCGTGGATCGAGGAGCATATCCGCGACATCGGCAGGAGCGTGATCGCGGCCGTCCTGAATCTCGTGGGCTTCCTCTTCAACGCCACCGGCGGGGCCATCTCCGGGTTGTCCACCCTCGTGATGGTCCCCCTGTTCATGGTCTATTTCATGATCGACCAGCCGAACGTCGCCGCCAGGCTGCGCCACCAGCTCCCGGCGTCGTGGGGCGAGGACGCCGCCGCCATCTACCGCATCCTCGACCGCGTTGTCGGCAGCTACACGCGCGGGGTGGTGGTCGAAGCGCTGATCGTCGGCGTGATCACGGGCACAGGGTACTGGCTGATCGGTGTCGAGCTTGCCCTGCCCCTCGGCGTCGTGGCGTTCGCCGGCGAGATCATTCCGATCCTTGGCCCCTGGATCGCCTTCTTCATCTCCTTCCCGGTCGTGCTCGTGACGCAACCGGACCGGGCGATCCCGGCGATCGCGCTGTTCGGGGTCATCCAGCTCCTCGAGGGCTGGCTGATCGCGCCGAAGATCCAGTCGGACTCGGTCGACTTCAGCGCCTCGACGACACTCATCGTCCTTGCCATCGGCGGCGCGCTGGGCGGCGGGTTCGGCATGCTGATCTCGCTTCCCGTCGCGGCCGTGGGCCGCGCGCTCGTCGTCTACGCGGCGCGCCGGATGTCCGGCGCCTCCCCGGCCGAGGCGGGAACGGACCTGCTGCCGGGCGAGCGCGTGCCCCGTGGCGCCCCGGCCAGCGCCGCGCTCGCGGTGGACGCCGTGTCGAGCGCAAGCACCGCGCGGTAGCGAGGCGTGGTGGTGACGTCGGACCTTGGGCTGGACTGGCCGAGGTTACTCGAGCCGCTGCCCGTGGGAGTCGGCTAGATAGGGATGGTCCGGGCGTGACCGGTGGTGGTGGTGAGGACCGCCTCAGCGAGGCGATCCGCGGCGGTGGCGGCGCCCACATCGTCGACACCGCTGATGCTCATGCGCAGGACATCGTTGCGGCCGGGCCGGATGAAGAACGGCTCGCCGGGGCTGCAGACCACCCCGAGCGCCGCCGCCTGCTCGAGCACCTCGCCCGCGTCCGTCCCCGGTCCGAGCCGAATCCAGAGATTGAGCCCATCATCGCCGTTGACGGTGCCCCCCATGGGTTCCAGCCGCTCGGTGAGAATGCTTCGGGCAACGGTTCGGCGCCTCTCGTACTGCGTCCTGGCGTACGAGAGGGCGTCGTTCAGGGCCGGATCC
>DATLHE010000173.1:0-16695 GCA_035540335.1 Thermomicrobiales bacterium
CGCATGATGCCATTCCCCAGCTCCGAGGGAGCGGACAGCGGCGCCGACCGGGCCAAACGCGTCAGCGCGGCCCGATCAACCCCACCGCCTTCGGCAGGATGCCGAACGTCGCGGGCGTCGCCGCCGCCACGTCCCCGTCGAGCTCCACGGGAATCGGCCGCGTCGCCCTCACCGTGATCGAGCGTGCCCGGAGATGGCGCACAAACGGCGAGCGATCCAGCTGCATCATAATCAGCCGCGCGATCACCCGCGCAAGCTCGTCGGGACGCGTCGCCGTCACCATGATCAGGTCGAGCCAGCCGTCATCCTTGCGAATGTCCGGCAGCAGCCGGATCCTTGGGTTGATGATGGACGCCCCATTGGCGACCAGCACCATCGGCGAGCGCAGCGACAGCGTCTCACCGTCCGCCTCGATCGTGTACTCGCCCATCGGCGCCCGCAGCGCCCTCGCCGCGGCCGGCAGGTAGGCTATCCAGCCGACCTTGCGCTTGAGCCTCGGGTTCGCCAGCGCGAACATCTCGCTGTCGAACCCCGCCCCAGCCATATGCAGGAACATGTGGTCGTTGCAGGTGCCGACATCGATCGGGCGGACCGCATGGTCGGCGAAGAGCAGGCGCACCGACGCCGCGACGTTGGCCGGCACGCCGGACTCGCGGGCGATGATGTTTGTCGACCCGCCGGGAACCACGCCGAGCGGCACGCCCGTGCCAACCAGCGCCGCGGCCACCTCGGAGACGGTGCCATCGCCGCCCACGGCGATCACGCCCCGGGCACCCTGGCGCAAGCGCTCCGTCATCTCCCGCGCCTGGCGGGCCCCTTTCGTCCAGTGAACGTCCAGCGTCACGCCCGGCGTCGCCTCGCGCTCCAGCAGGCTCACGACCGCCGTCACGTCTCGTCGGGTCGCCGGGTTGACGATTACGAGCACGCGGTCGCCCGCGGCAAAGCGGTGCGGCCGCACATCTTCCGCTGGCGAATCAGCGGTCATCATCGATCACAGCAGTGGGAACCGGTCGCCGGCGGCTAGGCATTCTCTTCGTCGGGGCCGAAGATCTGGTCGACGATGTAGTTCGCCAGCCAGGTCGCCGCCGCCGTCAGGATCAAACCAAGAATGCCGCGCGTCGTGTTCTTGAGCATGAAAATCCTCGTCTCTCGCTCCGCCGCCCCGCGCGATGCGGGGCGGATCCCAATCATTCGTGGGTGCAGTGTGCCGTATTCGCCGCGGTCAGTGCTACCGATCGCGGCCGCTGGTCGCGACCATCCCGAGCGGGAAGAGCACGACCAGGGCGAGCAGGAAGATGTCGGTCATGGTCAGCGGCCCGACGATCTCCCGGCCCAGCCCGGGCACGTTCATCAGCACATCCGTTACTGGAGCGGTCAGCCCAAAGATGAACGATCCGATCCAGATGCGCTCAGTGATGTCCAAAAGGACCAGCACGGTGCGGATGAGCACGATGGTTGCCAGCACGGCGTAGACCAGGATCAGGAGCTCCGTCGCCAGCTGCGAACGGTGCTCCTGGGTGCGCCGGCGCATCTGCTGGTGCTCAATCATGGCGCCGCTCACGCTGCCGCGCCTCCAGCAGTCCCGGCAGCTCGGCGATGATCTGCCGCGCCATCGCCTCCTTCGGCATCCGGGACAGCTCCCGGGCCGGTCGCCCGTCACGGAAGAGCAGCGTCGCCTGCGCCTGGTCGCTGCCGATGGTCCGGACCGCGTCGTTGGCGACGATCATCGCCAGGTCCTTCGCCTCCAGCTTGCCCTGGGCGTTGGCCAGCAGGGCCTCCGTCTCCGCCGCGAAGCCGACCTTGACGATCACCGTTCCATCCACCCCGGCAATGATGTCCGGATTGCGCGCCAGCTCGACCGTGAGCGACTCCTGCCCCGGCTGCTTCTTGATCTTCTGGTCGGATGCCTGCCGTGGCCGGAAGTCCGCGACCGCCGCCGCCATGATCAGCGCGTCGGCGCCCTCGATCGCCCCGTGGACCGCCTGCTCCATCTCCAACGCCGACTCCACGCGCCGAACGGTGACACCCTGCGGCAGGCGCTCGACCGTCGGCCCGGCGATCAGCGTCACCGCCGCCCCCTGATCCAACGCCGCCTCGGCGATCGCCACGCCCATCTGCCCGGACGAGCGGTTGCCAAGATAGCGCACCGGATCGATCGCCTCGCGCGTGCCGCCCGCGGTGACAACGATCCGCCGCCCGGCCAGCGGCCCGCCCGAGCCCAGCTGCTGGCGCACCGCGCCGATCAGCCGCTCGCTGCTCGCCAGCCGGCCGTCGCCGGTCGCGCCGGAGGCGAGGTGCCCGCTCTCCGGCGCCACGATGTGCACGCCCCACGCCGCAAGCGTCGCGACATTGCGCTGGGTCGCCGGGTGATGCCACATGTGGTGCTCCATCGCGGGCGCGACGATCACCGGCGCCCCGGTCGCGAGCACCACGGCGCCCAGCATGTCATCGACGGCGCCCTGCACGAGCCGCGCGATCGTGCTCGCCGTCGCCGGCGCGATCAGCACCACATCGGCCTCCCGCGCCAGCGTCACGTGCCCCGCCGACTCGCCCTCCCAACCGTCGAAGATCGACGTATAGACCGGCTGCCGGGTCAGCGCCTCGAACGTCAGCGGCTGCACGAAGCGGGTGGCCCCCTCCGTCATCACGACGTGGACCCGCGCCCCGAGCTGGACGAGCTTGCTGGTCAGGTCCGCCGCCTTGTACGCGGCGATGCCCCCGGTCACCCCGAGGACGATGGTCGCCCCCCGGAAGCCGGATCGGTGCTCAGGCGACGACACGGGCGGGCTCCCCGGCCATCGCCGCGACGACGCCCTCCAGCGCCGCCAGCGCCTCGCGCACATCGTCGTCCGTAATTTCGTAATGCGTCACGATCCGCAGGCCCTTCAGCCCGTAGTCGGAGACGAGCACCCCCCGCTCGCGCAGCGCCGCGAGGAACTGCTGCTTGTCGACCCCCGCCGGCTGCTGGAAGACGACGATGTTCGAGTGCACGACGTCGAGATCGACCGCGATGCCCGGAATCCGCGCCAGCCCCTCGGCGATCTCGCGGGCCCGGCGGTGATCCTCCGGCAGCCGCTCGATCATGGTGTCGAACGCCACGATGCCGGCCGCGGCGATCACGCCCGCCTGCCGCATCGCCCCGCCCAGTAGCTTGCGCTGCCGCCGTACCCGCTCGATGAACTCATGTGAGCCAGCGACCAACGAGCCGACCGGCGCCCCCAGCCCCTTGGAGAGGCAGAACTGCACCGAATCGACATCCCGCGCCACCACATCGGCGCCGACGCCGAGCGCCGCCGCCGCGTTGAAGATGCGCGCCCCGTCCATATGGACCGGGATGCCGTGTTGCGACGTGAGCTCGCGCAGCTCGCGCAGGTGCTCCAGCGGCACCGCGACGCCGCTGCAGCGGTTGAACGTTGTCTCGACGCACAGCAGGCCCGTGCGCGGGTACCCGGCCCGGTTCTCGCGCATCGCCCCGGCGACCTCGTCGAGGTCGAACGTGCCCCAGCGCGACGTCCGCACCGGGTAGATCGCCACGCCGCCGACCGCCGCCGGACTGCCACTCTCGTAGATGAAGATATGCGCCTCGTTGCCGAGGATCACCTCGTCGCCCCGCGCGCAGTGGGCCAGCACGGACGTCAGGTTACCCATCGTGCCGCTGGCGACGAAGACCGCCGCCTCCTTGCCGACCAGCGCGGCCGCTCGGGCCTCGAGCTCGTTGACCGTCGGGTCCTCGCCGTACTGATCGTCACCGACGATGGCCGCCGCCATCGCCTCGCGCATCGCGGGCGTCGGCCGCGTCACGGTGTCGGAGCGCATGTCGATCATGCGGCGGCCATCGTCGACGGTGGGGAGTGCGTGCTGCGTCATCGTGTCGTGTCCTTGCGTTCAGTGAGGGATTCCGGTTGGAGGAAGCATCTTCGAGAAATCGCGGCGAGGCAACAGACGCCCTACCTGCCCTGCGTCTGGATCACCAACTCGCTGTCAGTGACCTGGATCCCCTCGATTCTCAGCCCCTCGCCCGCGAAATACTCGTTGACGCCCTCCTCGAGCGCCTTGCCGAGCTCTTTCGGCGACAGTTGGCCCTCATCGCTTCCGGCCGTCTGCTCCATGTCCTTCATCTTCAGCTTGCCGCCCTGCGCGACCGGCACCCCGGCGTATTCGACCGGCTCTCCGTTCGCGATGAACGCGAACACCAGCTGATCGTCCCGCGCGGCAATCTCCAGCGCCTCGACCGGCGCCGAGCCGGAGGTGATGGCGAACCCCGCCTCGAGGTCGTCGAACGTCATCGCATACGTCGCCCCGTCGCCGGTTCCGACCTCCTGCGCCAGCGGCACCGCGTCGCTCGCGCCCCCGATGGGCTCGATGATCGGCACCTCCTCGGTCGCCGTCGGCAGCGGCTCGTCGGTGGGCTCCGATGTCGGCTCTTCGGTCGGCGCCGGCGAGGGCTCGGAGGTGGCGGTCGGCTCGGCCGGCGGCTCCGGCGTGGGCTCCGACGTCGCCGTGGGCGCAGGCGTTTCGGTCGGCTGGATCGGCTCGATGATCCCCGGAGGCGCCTCGGTCGGCGCAGCCGTCGGCGGCACCTCCTCGGTGGGCGCCTCGGTCGGCGCCTCCCGCGTCGCCTCGGCCGTCGCCTCGGCCGACGCCGTCGGCGTCGCCGGATCGTCCGCCGCCTGGTTGCTCCGCCAGTCGTCGTAGAAATACCACCCCGCGAGCGCCCCTACCGCCAGCAGCACGACGAGCAACAGCCCGCCCACCACCGAGCGGAGCCCCGCGCCCTCCTGCGCGACGGAGCGTGACGGCACGGCGCGCGACCCCGCGGTCGTCCCCCGCGGCGCGATCGGCGGCCGGGCGCTCGCCTGCTGGCGCGGGAGCACGGTCGTCGCCTGCGGCGCCGCGGGCATCGCGACCGTCGCCTGGCCGTCGCCGTATGCCCCCTGACGCCCGAACACAGCCTGCTTCATCGCCTGTGCGCTGTTGAAGCGGTCGCCCGGGTTCTTCGCCAGCGCCTGCATTACCACCGCGTCCAGCGCACGCGGGATACCCCGTCCCGGCAGCCGTTGCGACGGCGGCACCGGCGTCTCCTGGATGTGCTGCAGCATCATCGCGACGGCGGTCGGCGCGTTGAATGGCAGGAAGCCGGTCAGCATCTCATAAAGCATCACGCCGACCGCGTAGAGGTCCGTCGCCTCGGTGATCCGCCCGGCCTGCGCCTGCTCCGGAGCCATGTACGCCGCTGTGCCGACGGTCGTCCCGGCCGTTGTCATCCCCGAGTCCTCGGCGACCTGCGCCACCCCGAAATCGGTCAGCCGCGCGACGCCGTCGCGCCCGATCAGCACGTTCTGGGGCTTGATGTCGCGGTGGATGATGCCGGCGGCGTGGATCGCCCGCAGTCCATCGAGCACCTGACCGGCGATCTCCCGCGCCCGGTCCACCGGCAGCGCGCCCTCGCGGGTGATCAGGTGTTTGAGGTCCTCGCCCTCGACGTACTGCATGACGATGTAGAGCGCATCGTCCTGCTGCCCGAAGTCGTAGACGTCGACTACGTTCCCGTGCGAGATGGACGCCGCGGCCCGCGCCTCCTGCTGGAACCTGCGAACGAAGGTGGGGTCGAGCGCGACGCTGGCGCGCAGGATCTTGATCGCCACCGACCGCTCGAGGCGCTCATCCCACCCCCGGTAGGTGATCGCGGTCGCGCCCGCGCCGATCTCGTCGAGCACGCGGAAGCGGTCGGCGAGCCGCTCTGGCGGACGCTTCTGGGACCCCTGGTAAAACGACACGAATCTCTAACCTCACGTGCGCCCGTCCGCCACCCAACCCGGACGGGGCGACGGCACGAGCACTGACCACAAATGATACGAGACGGCTCGATCTTGCGTGCGCGACGACGGAATGCGATGCTGCCGCCACGGAGGCGAATCTTGCGACATCGACAAGAGCTGGGGCTCACCAAGGAGGCGCGCACCATCCTGATCTGGATGTGCGTGCTCATCTGCGTCAATCAGCTCGGCTTCGGCGCGATCGTCCCGGTTGTCGCCCTCTACGCCGAGGACTTCGGCGTCAGCCAGACCGCGATCGGCATGACGATCGCCATCTACGGCCTCGCCCGCTTCCTGGTGAACGTCCCCGCCGGCCAGCTCGCCGATGCCGCCGGCCGCCGCGTCACACTCGCCGCGGGCGGCATCGTCACCGTCGTCGGCGCGGTCCTCTGCGCCGTCGCGCCGACCTACGGGATCTTCCTCCTCGCCCGCTTCATCGCCGGCGCGGGCGCCGCCTGTGTGCTCACGGGCGGCCAGATCGTGCTCGCGGACATCGCCTCGCCGGGCAACCGAGGCCGCGTGATGGCGATCTACCAGGGCGTCTTCCTCTTCAGCGTCGGCGCCGGCTCATGGCCCGGCGGTTGGCTGGCCGATACCTTCAACCTCGCCACGCCGTTCTGGGCGAACGCGATCCTCGCCGCGGTGGTGACGCTTCTCGCCTGGTTCTTCGTCCCCGAGACCCGCGATCACGGCCGCGACATGTCGGCCACAACCCCACGTCCACCCTCCCTGCCGATGGGCGAGCAGCTCCGCCGGCTCGGCGCCTCGCCGGGGTTCGTCCTGGTCAGCATCGTCAGCTTCGCCGCCTTCTTCGCGCGCACGGGCGGTCTCTTCAACGTCATCCCGCTGCTGGCGGAGGACCAGATCGGCCTCGCGCCGGACCAGATCGGCCTCGGCATCGGCATGATCTCGATCGTCGGCCTCGTCCTCGTCTACCCCTCCGGCGCGCTGGTCGACCGCTTTGGCCGCAAGGCCGTCATCGTGCCGTCGACCTTGCTCTCGGCCGTCGCGATCGTCGGCTTCGCCCTCGCCCAGGATTTCCCCCAGTTCATGATCGCCTCGACCTTCTGGGCGGCCGCCAGCGGCATCGCCGGCGCCGCGCCGGCCGCCTACGCCGCGGACGTCGCCCCGCGCGGGATGATGGCGAACGCGATGGGCATGTATCGCACCCTGGCGGACTCCGGCTACGTCCTCGGGCCACTCGTCCTCGGCGTCATCTCGGATCTCGCCAGCCCGGAGGCGGCGCTCGGCTTCACCGCCATCCTGCTCATCGGCGCCGGCTCGATGTTCGCCATCCGCGCGCCCGAGACCCTCCACACGAAGGTCTCGCCGGGATAAGCGCTCCGTAGGGGTGGGGTTGAACGCGCTCAACCGCCCAATTTTTCAGCCGCGCATGCGCGTTCAGTACCCTCCCATCCGACGCGATGCGTAAGGAACTCCACCCCTACACCAGCCCCAACGCATGCCGCCGCGCACGGCGCCGCGCCCGCTTGCGCCCGATCGGCAGTGTGAACGAGAACGTCGATCCCTCGCCCTGTGTGCTCTCGACCGCGATGTCCCCGCCATGCAGCTGAACGATGTGCTTGGCAATCGCCAGCCCCAGACCGGTCCCCTCCGACCGCCGCGCCTTGTCCGACTTGTAGAACCGCTCGAACAGCCGGTTCAGCTCCTCCGGCGCGATCCCCACCCCGGTGTCCCGCACGCGGACAACGACGTCGGCGCCGTCGCGCGCCACGCTGATCGCGATCTCCCCGCCGGGCGGCGTAAACTTGATCGCGTTGTGAACGAGGTTCAGCAGCACCTGCTCGATGCGCTTCACGTCGACATCGATCGCCGGCAGCCCCTCCTCGACCATCACCGTCAGTGACAGCCGCGCCCGCTCGACCTGCGGCCGCAGGCGGTCCACCCCGTGCCGCACGACGTCGCCGATCTCGCTGCGCTCCAGGTTCAAGGGCGTCCGTCCGGCCTCCAGCCGCGCCAGATCGAGCAAGTCCTCGACCAGCGCGTTGAGCCGGTCCACCTCGCCGACGATCCGCCCGAGGAAATCCATCATGATCGCCTGGTCGTCGATCGCGCCGGACTCCAGCGTCTCCACCAGCGCCCGGATCGATGTCAGCGGCGTCCGCAGCTCGTGCGAGACGTTCGCCACGAACTCCCGGCGGACCGTCTCCAGCCGCCGCAGCTCGGAGACGTCCCGCAGCACGACCAGCCCCAGCCGCTCGTGCTCCCCCTCGACCGTCCGCGCCGAGATCGTCAGCACCCGCCGGTTCAGCCCGTGATCCACCGACGCCCGGGGCGTCTTGTCGCCCTCCAGCGCCCGCCGCAGCACCAGCGCCAGCTCGTGATCGCGACACACCTGCACGAACGGCAGCCCGACGGCCGACTTCTCGTCGATCTCCAGCATCTGCTCGGCCGCCGCGTTCAGACGCAGGACCACGCCCTGCTCGTCCGTCAGCACGACGCCGTCGGCAAGTCCCGCCATCACCGCTTCCAACCGGACGCTCGTCTGCTCCAGCGCCTGCAGCGAGCGCTCCAGCTCGGTCGTCATCATGTTGAACGACTCGCCGACCGCCCCGATCTCCCACGTGTCCGAGGGCACGACCCGCGCCGAGAAGTCCCCGGCGGCCACGTTGCCCGCCTGCAGCCGCAGGTCCTCGAGCGGCCGCGCGATGTGCCCGGCGATCAGCCAGGCGACGACGATGGTCAGCAGGATGGTCGAGACGATCGCGATCAGGATGTAGCGCTGCGCGGCATCCACCGTCTCGTGCACGTCGCCGAGCGGCACGGCCACGCGCAGGATTTCGCCAGGGACGGACGGCACCTGCACCGCCACGTAGAGGAAGGGTTCATTGACCGTCTCGCTCGTCCGCTCGTCGCGGCCGGCACCGCTCCTCCGCGCCTCGACGACCTCCGGACGCCCGTTGTGGTTCTCCATCGTCGCCGCGTCGGCCCCGGAGTCGGCGAGCACGGTCCCCTCGCCGTCGATCAGCGTCAGTCGCGTGTCCGTCTGCTCGCCCAGGCTCTCGATCAGCGCGGCGACGTCGCCGGCGCCGCCAGTCGCAGTCACGCGGCCGACACTGTCCGCCGTGACGATCGCCTGGTTCTTCAATTCCACGCTGAGACGGTCGATATAGAGCTGCTGCGCCCGCTGGCCAATGACCACGTAAAGGATGATCAGCACCAGCACCGTCAGGCCGACGAACGGCAACGCCAGCCGCGGGCGAAGCGACCGCGGCCAAAGCACCCCGGCCAGCCGATGCCGCCTGCCCGCGATCGGCTCCGCGGGCAAAACCCCGCGTTCAATCATCGGACGCCACGAAGCGGTAGCCGTGCCCGCGCACGGTGACGATCCGCGTCGGCTCAGCCGGGTTCTCCTCGATCTTCTGGCGCAGCCAGCGGATGTGGACGTCGACCGTGCGCGTGTCGATCGGGTAGTCGTACCCCCAGACCTCGCGCAGGAGCGCCTCGCGGGTCATCACGATGCCCGGATGCCGCGCGAAGTAGACGAGCAGGTCATATTCCTTGGGCTTCAGCGAGAGCGGGCGGCCCGCCACGGTGGCCTCGCGCCGTGGCACGTCGATCGCAACGTCGCCCGCGACGACGATGCCGTCGCTCGCCTGCGCTGGGGTGGCCGTGGAGCCATCTGGGGCCGCCACCACCGGCACGCGCGCCATCCGCGCCCGCCGCAGCATGGCGCGGACCCGGGCGACGAGCTCGCGCATCGCGAAGGGCTTGGTCAGGTAGTCGTCGGCGCCGATCTCCAGGCCGACGACCCGGTCGATCTCCTCGCCGCGCGCCGAGAGGAGGAGAATGGGCACCGTCGAGTGCTCGCGGATGCGCCGGCAGACCTCGAACCCGTCCATGCCCGGCAGCATCACGTCCAGCACGATCAGATCCAGTGGCAGCGCCTGCGCCTGGGCGAGCGCCTCGGGGCCGGACGCTGCCAGCGTGACGTCCAGGCCCTCGCGCCGCAAGTTGAACGCGACGGTGTCCCGGATCGTGAGCTCATCGTCGACGACCAGCACCCGCTCGGGCTGCTGCGACTCGACCAGCGTCTGCATGTGCGCTCCCTGGGGATCCACAACGGCCTCAATCCGGGAAGATCGCGTCCATGACCGCGATTTCTGGCCCAAGTATAGCGACGATGCCGCTCCCTACCCTCGCCGGTGCCCAGCCACGAGCTCGACGACGCGCTTGAGCTGGTCGGCGTCGGTCTGCGGCATGATCCCGTGCCCGAGATTGAAGACATGCCCCGGCCGGCCGTTCGCCTGGGCGAGGATCTCCCGGCTGGCGGCCTCGACGACCGTCCACGGCGCCATCAGCAACGCCGGATCGAGATTCCCCTGAATACCCAGGCCATCGCCGATCACGTCCCACGCCCGCCCCAGCGGCAGCCGCCAGTCGACGCTGACGATGTCCGGCCCGGCATCGCGAATGTCCTCCAGCAGCTGCACGGTGCCGGTGCTGAAGTGGATCGTCGGCACCGAGCCCTTGAGCGCGGCGAAGATCTTCGCCGTGTAGGGCTGGACGAAGGTGCGGTAGCTGGCCGAATCCAGCAGCCCGAGCCAGGAATCGAAGAGCTGGACGACATCGGCGCCGGCCGCGACCTGCCCCTGCAGGTAGCGCACGGTGATGTCGGTCAGCTTCGTCATCAGCGCGTGCCAGACGTCCGGCTGCCCGTACATCAGCGCCTTCGTCAGCGGGTACTCCTTCGTCGGGCGCCCCTCGATCAGGTAGCAGGCCAGCGTGAACGGCGCCCCGGCGAACCCGAGCGCCGCCGCTCGGTCGCCCAGCTCGCGCCGCAGCAGGCGCAGCGCCTCCAGCACGTAGGGCGTGCCCTCCTCCGGCCCGACGACACGGATGCGCTCGACGTCGGCCATCGTGCGGACCGGCTCCGCGATCACCGGACCGATCCCCGGCTTGATCTCGAACGGGATGCCCATCCCCTCCAGCGGCAGCATGATGTCCGCGAAGAGGACCGCCCCGTCGACGCCGAGGATGTCGACCGGCATCAGCGTCGCCTCAACCGCCAGCTCCGGCGTGCGGGCGAGCGTCATGAAGTCGTACTTCTCGCGCAGCGCGCGATACTCAGGCAGGCAGCGCCCCGCCTGTCGCATGAACCACACGGGCGTTCGGTCGGAGGGCCGCCGGTTGGCCGTCGCGAGAAACCGCTCGCGGCCGGTCATCGCCGCCGCGGGCGACACGGGATCAGTCTGGAGGTTGGACAATTGGTGAACCCTTGTTCCCGGTAGGGGGCGACCTCGTGTCGACCCAATACAACCACAATCAATATCCGTAGGGGTCGACCCCGTGTCGACCCGGCGCTCAGGCCTGACCGGCGCTCAGCCAGCGCGCGACATCTTTGGCGTGATAGCTGATGATCCGGTCGGCGCCGGCCCGCTTCATGGAAAGCATCGTCTCCAGCGTCAACCGCTGCTCGTCGATCCAGCCGAGCTGCGCCGCAGCCTTTACCATGGCATATTCGCCCGACACATTGTAGGCAACGATCGGCACCCCGGCCCGATCCTTCGCCGCGCGCACGACGTCGAGGTACGACAGCGCCGGCTTGACGATGATCGCGTCCGCGCCCTCGCCGAGGTCGATGTCGATCTCCCGCATCGCCTCGCGGATGTTCCCCGGGTCCATCTGATGCGTGCGCCGGTCGCCGAACGCGGGCGTGCTCTCGGCGGCCTCCCGGAACGGCCCGTAGTAGGCGGAAGCGTACTTCGCCGCGTACGACATGATCGGCGTGTTCACGTACCCGGCCCGGTCGAGCGCGTCGCGGATGATCGCCACGCGGCCATCCATCATGTCGGACGGCGCGACGATGTCCGCGCCCGCCCGCGCGTGGCTCACGGCCGTGCGCCCCAGCAGCGGCAGCGTCTGATCGTTGTCGACGTCACCGTCGACGATGATCCCGCAGTGACCGTGGCTCGTGTACTCGCAGGCGCAGACGTCGGTGATGATCAGCAGCTCCGGCGCATGCTCACGAATGAGCCGCACCGCCCGCTGCACGATGCCGTCCTCGGCGAACGCGCCGGACCCGATCTCGTCCTTCTCCGCCGGGATGCCGAACAGCAGTACTCCCGGGATGCCGAGCGCGCGCAGCTCGTCCAGCTCAGCCGGCAGCAGGTCGAGCGAGAGGTTGTACTGCCCCGGCATCGAGGAGATCTCGCGCCGGATGCCCTCGCCCTCGGCGATGAAGAGCGGGTAGATGAAGTCGCGCGCCGAGAGGTCCGTCTCCCGCGCGAAGGCCCGCAGCGCGGGCGACTGCCGCAGCCGCCGCGTCCGCGTGAACGCCGGCGCCTGCGCGGTCCCGGTCAAAACGTCAGCCGTCATGCTTTCTCTCCCGCGCGGGCGTCGTCGTGCCCGAAGTAGCCGCGCAATGCGTCGATGAACCCGTTCCCATCCTGCTCCCCGGCCACCGCGTGCACCGGCAGCCCGGCCTCGCGCAGCGCATCGGCGGTCGTCGGGCCGATCGCGAAGAACCCGGCGCCGGAAAGTGCCGGCAGGTCCACCCCGGCGAGATTCCGGAAGCTCGCAACGGCGGACGGCGAGGCAAAGGTAATGGCGTCGATGTGACCGCCCCGGATGGTGGCGCGAACCGCGTCGTCGATACCCGTCTCCGGCTCGTTGCGGTAGGCCGTAACGGTCTCGACCCGCGCGCCAAGCGCCCTCAGGCCGTCGACCAGCACCGGCCGCGCCCGGTCGGAGAGCAGGCAGAGCACCCGCCCGCCCGCGACGCCGGCACGGCCGAGCGCCTCCACCAGTGCGTCGGCGCCATAGCCGGTCGAGACCAGATCGGGCTCGATCCCGGCCCGCGACAGCGCCTCGCCGGTCCGCTCGCCGACGACGGCGACCTTCGCCGCCGGCGCTCGCCCCTCGAGCGCCGCGACCAGCGGCGGTACCGCGTTCGCGCTCGTCAGCACGAGCCAGTCGAACGCGCCCGCCAACGCCTTCCGCATCGGCGCGGCATCCGCCGGCGCGATGCGGATCGTCGGCATCCGGATCGGCTCGGCGCCATTCGCCGCCAGGTCCTTCGCCAGCGGCTCGGCCTGCACGTCCGATCCGGTGATCAGCACCCGCAGCCCGGACAGCGGGTTCGCGTCGCCCGCCCCGGTCCACTTCGGCGCCACCGCGCGGATCAGCCGCGTCGCCGCGGCGAACGCACCGTCCTCCGCGCCATCGAGCGGATACTCCTCATAGACGCGCTCCAAACGCGCGCCGTCGTCCGATGCCAGCATGCCCCAGAAGCGCACCGTCGCGATGCCGTGCATCCGCTCGATCACCGCGTGCGCGCCGATCGGCGTCGTGCAACCGCCGCCGACGCCCCGCAGGAATGCCCGCTCGGTCGCGACCGCGAGGCGGATGTCTGGGTCGTCCAGCGCGGCGACGAGCTCCCACGCCGGGTCCGGCGCCACCCGCGCCTCGATCGCCAACGCCCCCTGCCCCGGCGCCGGCACGAACTGCTCGACCGGCAGCGCCGTCGTGATCTCGTCCTCCCAGCCGAGCCGCCGCAGCCCCGCCGTGGCGAGGATCACCGCGTCATAGGCGTCCGACTTGCCCTTCTTGAGCCGCGTGTCGATGTTGCCGCGCAGGTCGTGGATCTCCGCGTCGGGCCGGATCGCGTGGATCTGCACCGCCCGCCGCCGCGACGAGGTCCCGATCACCGGATTCGGCGGCAGATCAGCGAGACCGACGCCGTGCCGCGAGATCAGCGCGTCGCGCGCGTCCTCCCGCTGCGGGAACGCCGCGATCGCGATGCCATGAGGCGCGAGGCTCGGCAGGTCCTTCGTGGAATGGACGGCGAGGTCGATCGTCCCGGCCAGGAGCTGCACCTGCAGCGCCGACGTGAACACCCCCCGGCCACCGATCGCCGTCAGCGACGAATGCTTGTCGACGTCACCCTCGGGCCGGATGACCTCCAGCACGGTCTCGCACGCCGGGGAGCGCTGCCGGAGGGCCGCGTCCACGGCGC
This sequence comes from Thermomicrobiales bacterium, assembly GCA_035540335.1. Taxonomy (GTDB): domain Bacteria; phylum Chloroflexota; class Chloroflexia; order Thermomicrobiales; family UBA6265; genus UBA6265. The sequence continues at coordinate 13,795 of DATLHE010000173.1, forward strand.
GCGCCTGCCACAGGGCGAGCGCGCTGCCGCGCGTGCCGATCCGGAGCGGAGCGGCGCCTGCGGCCGCACCTGTCGATGCGTTACGGGTGTTCTGTGCTGACACGCTGCTGCCTGACGATTGTGTGCGGTGACGCACGGGGGGAAGAAGGAGACGAGCGAGGGGATCTTCTACTAATAATGGGTTCATTCTAGGAAACACCGGAAACGGGCGTCAACCGCCGCCGGCACCGCCACCATCAGCGCCGCCCCGGCGGCACCGATGACAATCCGAAACCGCCCCTAAGGGTGGCCTCGTGGCACCCGTTTGGCGAGAGACTCATCGTATGGAAACACAGCGCGCGGGCAAGACGGCGTCGCCCGTCGACACCGTGCCCGCGCCGACAAGGAGGTTCACCGTGGTCGGATACACAACCAACATTGAAAAGAAAACGCTCGAGAACGAGAACTTCCGCCAGGTGCTCTACACGGCGCCGCACAGCCAGCTCGTCGTCATGACGCTGAAGGGCGGCGAAGAGATCGGACAGGAGACGCACGACGATCGCGACCAGTTCATCCGCGTCGAGGCGGGGCAGGGCGAGGCGATCCTGAACGGCGAGCGATACCCGCTGGGCGACGGCGATGTCGTCGTCATCCCGGCCGGCACCGAGCACAACATCGTCAACCGGTCCGACACCGAGGCGCTCCGCCTCTACACGATCTACTCGCCTGCCGAGCATCCGGACGGCACGATCCACAAGACCAAGGCGGAGGCCGACGCCGCCGAGCATGCCCACCACGGCTAGGCGTGCCGGGCCCGTCATCCCCTTGACGACTTTGCTACGGTAGATATGTGATCGGGAACGGGAGGGCGCCGCGCGGCACCCTCCCGTCGTTGAGCCCCGGTCACCGATCCAATCGCCCCGGATGTGCTATACTTCAACGTCTGGGTGCCGAGCGCGCCCACTTTTGTGTGCACTCGTGCACGGTGCGTAAGCTGGCCTCCCTGGACAGTGCCAAACGGGCGGAACCGGGCAATCCCGCGGCGAGGAACCTCGCCCATGGGGCCGCAGGCTGGACCAGGGTCTATTGATCAGGAACTCGTAGATGTCCGATGCAGAAAAGGTAACCGAGACCCCGGTGGAAGCCGGGGCGGAGACGACACCGGCCCCGTCCGCCAAGAAGACCGCGACGGCCCCGGAGCTTTCCCCCTACGCCGTGATCGAGACCGGCGGCAAGCAGTACCGCGTCTCGGTCGGTGACCACATCACGGTCGAGCGCCTGGCCAGCGAGGCCGGCAGCGAGATCACGCTGGAGCGCGTCTTGCTGCTCGGCGGCGACGGCTCGACGCGCATCGGCACGCCGGTCGTCGAGGGCGCGGCCGTCACCGCGACGGTCGATGACCACCACCGCGGCGAGAAGCTCGTCGTCTTCAAGTACAAGCCGAAGAAGCGCTACCGCCGCAAGATGGGTCATCGCCAGGAGCTCACCCGGCTGACCATCACCGGCATCACGGGCTAGCACACCACGGGCGGCAGGCGTTTCACGTCCCGTCTTGACGGAGGGTACACATCATGGCTCACAAGAAAGGTATGGGCAGCACCCGCAACGGCCGCGATAGCGAGTCCAAGCGGCTTGGTGTCAAGCGTGCCGACGGCCAGTTCGTCCGCACCGGCACCATCGTTGTCCGCCAGCGCGGAACCGAGTTCTGGGTTGGCAACAACGTCGGCATCGGCAAGGATCACACCATCTACGCCAAGATCGATGGTGTCGTCCGCTTCGAGCCGGTCTCCCGGCAGAAGCGCCGGATCAGCGTCTACCCGGTGGATGTCTATCCCATCGGTGGCGCCGCCGAGCTGAACGCGCCGGCCGAGGCCGCGACGGCGACCGCCGCCGACTAATAAACACCCTGGCTCACAACACCAACGGAGAACGACACACATGAAGCCGGGAATTCACCCGAACTACCAGGAAGCCACGGTCATCTGCTCGTGCGGGAACACCTTCACGACGCGGTCGACCCGCAAGGAGCTTCGCGTTGACCTCTGCAGCGTCTGCCACCCGTTCTACACGGGCGAGCAGCGCATCGTCGACACGGCCGGCCAGGTCGAGCGGTTCACGAACCGCATGAAGGCCGCCGAGGCCGCCGCCGGCACCAAGACCAAGCGTCAGCGCCGCCTTGAGGAGCAGGCCCGCATCCGCGCCGCCGCCGAGGCTGAGGCCAAGGCCGCCGCGGACGCCGCCGCCGCCGAGGAGCGCGCCCGCCGCCGCGCCGAGCGCGAAGCCGCTCAGGCGCAGGCTGCCGCCGAGGCCGAGCCCGCTGCGCCGGCCGCCGAAGAGGCGCCCGCCGACGAGGCCAGCGAGAGCTAATCTCGCCTTCCACGACCACTAAACCCCCGGAGCGGTTCGCCGCCCCGGGGGTTTTTGCATGCCCCGCCCCGCATTTCCCCTATGGTCGACCACAAGGGCCGACCATTTCCGATCGCCACGGCGGCATCCCGCTGCGTGAATACACCATCCGCCGGCCCGGACCTTGTGTCGCACTTTCGGCCGCGACCTGTCGGCAACCGACCGCATTCGATGCCGGAACGGCGGCTCGCCCCGGTAGCGCCGGGCCTCGTGTGCCGCACCTGTGGCCGGCGTCCGTCCCCCACAATCGCGCGACCATCGAGGGGCGGCACTTCCCCCCAACACCCCTCATTCCGAGCGCAGCAAAGGGTCGCTCCGCTTTTCGCCCCTGCGGGGCTCACCCGGGGGCCCGCTCAGGCTTCCCGGCCGAGCCCGCAGGGTGTCGGCCCCTACGACGTCTGGGCGGCGCTCTCGGCCACGGCGATCTGGCCCTGCAAGACCGGACGTCCAGAGGTCGTAGTCGCGCACCCCGCAGGGTGTGCGCTCGTCACCACGCCGACCACAGATGCGGCGCAC
>DATLHE010000174.1:0-3658 GCA_035540335.1 Thermomicrobiales bacterium
GATGCGGCAACCGGCACGCTCACCTTCACGCGCGGCGCATCGAACGTCGCGCTGCGGACCACGCAGGAGCGCGAGCATCTCTGCCGGCTGGTCTTCACCGGCAAGGTGCCCGACGTCAGCGCCGACGGCAAGGGCGGGGTCCAGATCACCTACCCGCGCGTCTTCAATCCGCTCGACTGGGGTAGGCATGGGATCGACGCGACGCTCACGAAGGCGCTGCCGTGGCAGCTCGACGTGCGCGGCGGTTTGGCGCATCTGCGAGCCGACCTAGTGCCGATCCGCGTGGACGGCATCGCCGTTCACGGCGGGGCGAGCGACGTACGGCTGGCGTTGCCCGCGCCGCGGGGCATCGTGCCGATCCGCATCGACGGCGGCGCGAGCGCGGTGGAGCTCGTCCGCCCGGCCGGCGTCACGATCCGCATTCGGTTCGCGGGCGGCGCAAGCAATCTCCGTCTCGACGATCAGCAGATCGGCGCCATGGGCGGCCCCATCGCCCTCCACGCCGGCGCGGACGCGAATGCGCCCGACCGTTACGAGCTCACGATCGCCGGCGGCGCCAGCGACCTCACGATTCGCGCGCAAGGAGGTGAAACCGATCGGTCACTGTAGGGGAGGACTTGCGGTGCAACGACCCTCTAACCGGGCGCGGACGTAGCAATGTCCTCCCGTGGGAGCTACACCGTACACCCGGCGTAGGGGACGACTTGGATGCGCACGCGAATCCATGCGAACCACCCCCTCATGCGCATCCAATGTCGTCCCGAGGGCGTAGCCTGCTCGAACCCGACCGGGCGGCTGCGTAGGGAAAACCGCCCCTACGCCGCCTTCTTCCGAATCGCCATCACGGTCTTGAGGAGAAACGTGATCACCACCGGATCGCCCGCCTTCAGGTCCGGGTCGAACGCGTCGTCCGGCAGCTGACACTGGTGGATCGTCTCCGGGTCGTCCGGCAATGTGAAGTAGAGACGGGCGTAGCGCTGGCCATGGATCGCGTAGTCCTGCCGCCCCTCGAGCGTTCCGTCGACATCCATCGCCCTATTCCTGCCCCTCGATCTCGCGCGCCGCGGCTTCCGCGGCGGCCTCCTCCTGCTCGTCCGCCAGGCGGTCCTCCCGGCTCTTGGCGTAGAGATAGAAGGCGACCGTCAGCAGCAGCAACGGCCCGAGCACGACGCAGAAGACGAGCGCCAGCGTGCCCTGGTCGTAGACGTCCGCCCGGCGCATGACGACGATCATCAGCAGCCCGAGCACGATCACCAGCGCCACGGCGCCGAGCGCCGCCGTCGAGGAGATGCAGCCGGTGGCGTTCGTGTTGATGTCCGGCTGGGGCGCACCGGACGCCGGGCGGGGCGTGCTCGACGCCAGCGCCTCGACGTCCTGCATCCGGATGTAGCCGAGACGGCCGTGCTCCAGGCGCACGCGCACGAAGTCCTCCGGCGCGTTCGGATCGTCGGCGACCTCCAGCTCGGTGCCGGAGGGGACGATCTCGATCAGCCGCGAGGCCGTGTCGGCGCGCTCGTAGACCCGCAGCCCCTCGGTCGCGTGGAACGCGTCGACCAGCGTTGTGCCGCAGGCGGCGCAGTAGAAGTTGGAAGCGGGGTTGAGGGCCCCGCACATGCCGCAGAAGATCAACGGGCCGCGCCCGCCCTCATCCTCTGGCCTGTTCGTCCCGGAAGGCGTCGTCACCCGTCTCCGTCCCTCGTCAAAGTCCCCGTGGCGGCCGCGAATCCGCGTCGCCGGTCCGTGCATCTGTATATCATAGGTGCAGCCATGGGACAGACAGGCCAGGCAGCGACAGCGAGCAGGACGGCGAGATGACGGACGCGACGACTTCACGGCGATGTGGCAACTGCGGCGGCGTGGTCGGCGCGACCGACATCACCTGCCCGCACTGCGACGCGCTGCTCGCCGCCTACGAGGCGCCCTCCGGCGCCGTGGCGGGTCCCTCGGCGGCCGTGACCCCGGTCGACGCTTCGACGCCCCCCGCCACGCCGGTCGCCCACGCCGCCCCGACGCCCGTCGAACCGCCGACATCCCCAAGCCCGGTCGCGACCGCGGTGGCGATGACGAAGGCGGCCGCCGAGGAGCACGACCCGGTCACCGCCGCCGATGGCGACGACGCGTGGCCGCTGTCGTCGGCGCCTCTCAGCACCACGCTGGCGGAGCCGCTCGACCTCGACACCATGCCGGACATCGCGCCCGTGGAGCTGCCGACGCCAACGCCCTCACCGGCGGCAAGCCCGGTGCGGGAGGCCCTCGCGGCGACGAAGGCCAAGGTCGAGGCATCGCCCGAACCCGAGCGAATCGAGGACGAGGGTCTGCCGGAATCCGTCCGGCGCGTCCGCGAGCAGCAACGCCAGGGTTGGACGACGCAATCGCTCCCGAACGGGGATGCCGCGCCGGACGCGCAGGCGCGTCCGACATCGCCGCGGGTCACCCAGCTCATCGAGCAGCCCCGCGCCTCCATTTCCACCACGACCGGGCCCGCGAAGAAGCCCACATCGAAATCCGGCGGCGCGCCGGTGATCGTGATCGTCATCGCGGTCTTCATCTTCATGCGCGCGGCCGGCAGCAGCGCTGCCATCGGCACACTGCTGACCGTCGGCGTGATCGCGTTCATGATCTGGTTCGTCGTCCGCCTCGCCAACGCCACCGGCCGCAAGACGACCCAGATGCCCCGCGACGACTGGCGCCCCAGGCGGTGACCGGCGTGCCTCTTTCCCCCTGACACCGCGGACGATCGAACCTTTCCCGCTCCCCGCGCATCTCATTCACAGGCACGGCATTCGGGCCGTGCCGGAGGCGTAGAATGAGGCTGCTCCGGAGGAGTGCGCGATGACAACGAGCGATGCGGACCTCGTCAGGACCGCCCAGGAGGGCGACGCCACCAGCCTTGGCGTGTTGTTGGAGCGCCACCGCGCGCCGCTCCATGCCATGGCGCTCGGCATCCTGGGCTACGGGCCAGAGGCGCAGGACGCTGTCCAGGACACCTTCCTCATCGCGCTGCGCAGGATCGACCAGGTCCGTGAAGCCGAGGCATTCGGCGGCTGGTTGCGAACCGTGCTCCGCAGCGTCTGCTACGCGCAGCTCCGGCGGCAACGAACCGAGCGCGCCGCGGCGAACGTGATCGCAACCATGGAGCACATCGCCGCCACCCCGGTCGAGGCGTCCATCGACCAGCTCGCGCTCCGGGACTGGGTGTGGACCGCGATCGCGGAGTTGCCCGAGACGCTGCGCGCGACGGCGATGCTGCGCTACTTCGGCACCTACGCCTCCTACGCGGAGATCGCCGCCATCCTCGGCGTGCCGGTCGGGACGGTTCGCAGCCGGCTCAACCAGGCCCGGCGCACGCTGGGCGAAGCGCTCCTGCGGACGGCCGACCACGCGCACGACGACACCCGGACCGTGCGGGAGCAGCAATCGCGCTTCTTTCTCGATGCGTTTGACCGGTACAACCGGCAGCGGGAGTATGGAACGCTCATCAGCACGCATGCGCCGGGGCTCGTGTGGGCCTATCCCGACGGCACCGTCCAGCGCCACCCGATGTGGCCGCGCTGGGTCTACGAGTCGGATCTCGAGGCCGACATGAGGATGATCCCGACCAACGTCATCCCGGGGAGCGGCGTCACCATCGTCGAGCTCGATTTCGTGAATCCGCCGG
>DATLHE010000175.1:0-6725 GCA_035540335.1 Thermomicrobiales bacterium
CGGGCCACGCCTACGTTACGAAGGTGACATCAACTCATGCGAGCACTCCTCCCAGACGGTCCGCGGTGGTTGTCCCTGACGATCGGGCTGGCCGCCATCGTGATCGGTGCGTCGCTGACGCTCAAGCCGTTCGACTCGCTGGACACGCTGACCATCTTCATCGGGGCGAGCCTGTTCCTCGCGGGGCTGGGCGAGCTCCTGTCGTCCAGGGATACCCACACGCCGCGGATGACCGGTCGGATCGGCGGCGGGTTGCTGATGCTCACCGGCGTGGTTGCACTGGCATTGCGCGACCAGACGATTCGCGCCGTGGCGATCACGGTCGGGATCGGGTTGCTGGTCAGCGGGGTTCCCAGGCTTTGGGGTGCGCTGCGGGGACGCTCCGAGACACGTTACATCTTCATGATCGGGGGGCTCGCTCGCATCATCCTCGGCATGCTGGCGCTCTTGTGGCCCGATGTCACGATCCTCGTGGTTGCCATTCTCGTGGGACCGGTCGCGGTCATCCTCGGTGTCGACCAGGTCATCCAGGCGATCCGTGGTAGCACGCCGCGTATCGCGGCTCAAGCACAGCAGGAGCGGCCGCCCGGCCTGCTGCGCCGCGGGCTTGCGGTGGCACGCGTCACGGCGGCGCTCGTTCTGGCCCTGTCGCTCGTCGCCGCCAGCGCCTACCTGCACCGCGGCTCGTCTGAGGTTGAGGCGTTCTACCGGGCACCTGACGACCTTCCGGACACGCCGGGACAACTGATTCGGGCCGAAGCGTTCGATCGAGGGCTCCCAGACAACGCGCGTGCGGTGCGGATCCTCTTCACCACGACCGCGATCGATGGCGGCATCGGCGTTGCCAGCGGCATCGTCGTGATCCCGACCGCGGAGGCCAGTGAACCGCTGCCCGTGCTCCTCTGGGAGCACGGCACGACCGGCGTCGACGAGTCTTGCGCGCCGTCGCTACTGCGGGATCCGTTTGGGGCCGGCGCCATGCCTGCCCGACAGGAGGTGATCGACCACGGCTGGGCCATCGTCGCGCCCGATTACATCGGGCTGGGCACCGAGGGGCCGCATCCCTACCTCATCGGCATTCCCACGGCACGATCTTCGATCGATGCGGTGCGCGCCGCGCGCCAGGTCGAAGGGATGAATCTCAGTGACCAGACGGTTGTCTGGGGGCATTCGCAGGGAGGCGCCGCCGCGCTCTGGGTCGGCATCGAGGCGCGCACCTACGCGCCGGATGTCCCGCTGCTGGGCGTTGCGGCCATGGCGCCCGCCAGCGACCTGCCGAACCTGGCAAAGGGCGCGCAGGAGAACCCTGTTGGCCAATTGTTCGCCGCCTTCATCATCTGGGCCTACAGTGAGGTCTACCCGGATGTCTCGTTCAACGACTACGTGCGGCCGTCCGCCCGCCGCGTGGTGGAATCGATGGTAACCCGATGCCTCTCCGAACCGGCGACGCTCCTGTCGATTGGCACGGTCCTGTTGGACCAGAACCTGTATAGCCAGGACCCCGCTCAGGGTCCGCTCGGCCCTCGCCTCGCGGAGAATGTTCCGCTTGGCGCGTCGGGCGTGCCGACCTTCATGGGGCAAGGTGGATCGGACGGCATTGTCAATCCCGCGGCCCAGTCGCGGTTCGTCCATCGTCTTTGCGAGATAGGTCAGGTCGTCGAATACCACACCTACGCTGGACGCGGTCACCTGGAGATCATCGCCGACGACTCGCCGATGATCCCCGACCTGATCGCCTGGACGACCGCCCGCTTTGCCGGCGAGCCGGCGGCCGAGGCATGCACGACCGCAAGGGACTAATGCCGGGGCCAGGGCCACCGGTTCGCGAATCACGCGGAACCAAGCGCCGGATGCCGTTGTAGAGAAGGTAGTTCGACCGCGATGGAGCCCGTCTGGAGGCGGCGTTGTCCGACGACGAGCTGGTCCGGCGTAGCAAGCGGGGTGAGCGACAGGCGTTCGAGGAGCTCGTACGTCGCTACCAGAGCGTTGCCTTTCGCACGGGGTGGATCATCGTCCGCGACGAGGCCGAGGCGGAGGACGCCGCCCAGAGCGCCTTCCTCAAGGCGTGGCTCGCGCTCGACCGCTTCCGCGATGGCGCGCCGTTCCGGCCGTGGCTCTTGCAGATCGTCGCCAACGAGGCGAAGAACCAGCGGAAGGTCACCCATCGCACGCGGGTGGCGGAGGTCGATGATGCCGTGGTCGCGGACCCCGCCTCGCTCGAGGGGGCGGTGGTCGACCGCGAGCGGGCATCCTGGCTGGTGGCGCACATCAACCACCTGGCGGAGCCGGACCGGATGGTGATCTATTGCCGCTACGCGCTGGAGCTCTCGGAGGCGGAGACGGCCGCCGTGCTCGGCTGCGCGCACGGCACGGTGAAGTCCAGGCTGCATCGGGCGCTGGCGCGGCTGCGCGAACGATTGGCGGGCGACGCATGACGCACGACGAGCGAACGCCGTCCATGGACGAGCTGGAGCGGATGCTGGCGGCGCTGCCGGCCGAGATGACGTTCCCGCCGACGCCGGACATCGCCGGACGGATCGGCGGCGTGCTGCCGGCGCAGCTGCCGGCGCGGCGGCCGGCGCTCTGGCGGCGGCGGACGACGTGGTACGCGGTCGCGGCGGCGGTGCTCCTCGTGCTGGCACTGGTGGCGGCGTTGCCGGGACCGCGCCGGGCGGTCGCGGACTTCTTCGGGCTGCCGGGGATCCGGATCGAGTTTCTCTCCCCGGGTGAAGGCGATGTGGGGGCACCCAAGGACATCGGGTCGACGCTGCTGTTCGGGGAGCGGACGACGCTGGCGGAGGCGCAGGCGGCGGCTCCGTTCCCGATCGTCGTCCATGGGGAGCCGGACGAGGCGTACCTGCGCGACGCGGACGGCGTGGCGGCGCTGAGCCTGATCTACCGCGCATCCGGCGAGCTGCCGGAGATCGGGGAGACGGGCGTCGGGATGCTCCTGATGGAGTTCCAGACGAGTGACGACACGCCGTTCCTCGCGAAGCGTGCGATGGGCGACGGGACGATCACCGTGGTGACGCTGGTCGACGGGCGGGACGCGTTCTGGATCACCAATGGCGAGCTGATCGTGCAGCCGCCCGACCTGGACGCGCCGGAGACGTCCGGGTTCTCGCGCCGCTCGGGGAACGTGCTGATTTGGAGTGACGGGCAGACGACCTACCGGATGGAGACGATGCTCGGCCGGGAGGACGCCATCGCGATCGCGGAGTCGCTCCTGCCCTGGAATGCCGGGAACCCGTAGCCGTCCGCCGTTGTAGAGGGGAGTGTCCGGCGCGTTGTGGGCCGGACGTCATCGCACGGCGAGGATGGTGTGCCATGAACCGACGCGTGCTCTGTCCGGTGTTCGTGATGCTGGTGCTTTCGGGGCTGCTGGCGCCGAGGGCCGCCGTCGCCGGCGGCTGGGCGGTCGTCGAGCTGACGAAGCCGGTCCCGGTGGCGCTTGCCGGGAAGCCGGTGACGATCTCGTTCCGCGTGTTCCAGCACGGGCAGCAAGACGCGGCGCTGACCGGGCTCGACCCGGTCGTGACGCTGATGCACCGCGAGAGCCGGGACCGGACGACGGTGAACGCCGTGGCGACGGCGGACGATCCGGCGGTCTACGAGGCGACGCTGAAGCTGACGGAGACCGGCGCCTATAAGTGGAACATCGCGCCCGGCCCGTTCGCGCCGACGGCGATGCCGACGCTAACGGTGTTCAGGACCGCGGCGGAGGCGGAGCGGGTGAAGGTCGCGGAGACGCCCGCGCCGGGGGCGGCGGTGACGATCCTCGATGGGTCGTACGCGCCGTCGCGGCTGGTCGTCGCGCCCGGGACGACAGTGGAGTGGACGAACGCGAGCGTGCTGCCGCATCAGGTGGTGTGGTCGAGCTTCGACGTGGACGATTCGGCGATCCTGGCGCCGGAGGAGACGTTCCGGGTGACGTTCGAGGAGGAAGGGACGTTCACGTACTACTGCGGGCCGCACCCGTACATGACCGGAGAGGTCGTAGTGTCAAGGGAGGCGGGGAGGTAGCCGGGACCGCCAGTCGGGAGGGCATTGAACGCACCGTTGGGCGATACCCGGCCAGGAGTAGAGCGCGTTCAATCCCAGGCCGAGCGCATAGCGCGAGAAGCGGAGCGAGCCCTTCCCTGCGCCAGCAGGCGAAATACCGCAGGGCCCATATCGCTGTTGTGAGCGACGCCGCTTGGCATAGGGTTCCCACGCTGCGCTCTGGACGGGCACTTTGCTCAGCCCGGTGGACTGTCTCACGGCTTGCCTGCGCCTTTTCCGTCATCCCGAGCCGCGAGTCGAGCGGAGCGAGCCTTTGGGATGGCGGGTGTGGGGCGCCAACAGGGCACCAAGGCATTGACCTCAGGATGACGGTGGTCTTCTGGCCTGGTGTGCGGCATCGGACTGCCGTGGCAGCGTGCGCAACCCCGGCCACTGCGGGCCGGGGCTACCGAAGCGAGCGGCCGTTCCTCCGGTGTCACGCCGTGGCAGCGTGCGCGCCCCGGCCACAGGTGCGGCACAAGACCCGGGGCTACAGGATCGATGGACTGGCCTTCAAGCGAGCGACCGTGGCGAATGGGCCCCGGCCACTGTGGCGGTACAGCCCCGGGTACAAGACCCGGGGCTACGACAGGAAGCGGCTGGCTAGCGCTCGCCGGACTGGGCGTCGAGCTTGGCCTCGATGCGCGTCAGGCGCTGCTTCATGTCTTCCTCGTCCTCCTCATACGCCTTGACGCGCATGAACTCGAAGAAGCCGGCCAGCAGCGCGAACTGGACGGCGAGCTGCCAGAACTCGGACTGCAGGTTCTCGAACGTGTCGCGGATCCATTCGATGAAATAGTCGCCGAAGGTGGCGGATTGCCCATGCATCGCCGCCTCGTTGATGTCCGCTTTCCAACCCGAGTAGAAGTGAATCACGAGACAGAGGATCGCGAAGCCCGCCATCAGGATCGCGGCGCGGTATCTTGCCATGTCGATGTAGTCCCTCCAGTACAACCAACGAACATCGTCAGGTGCGTACGTATGCAAAAGCCGTTCCTCCGTCACGGAGGAACGGCTTTCGTCGTGGAGGCGAGCGGCGGGGGCTACAGCAGCGACTTGAGCTTCTCGGCGTCGATGTTGCCGCCGCTGAGGACGGACACGGCGGTGCCGCCCTGGCGCGCGGCCGCCTTGCCGGTCAGCAGCGCCGCGAGGCTGGCGGCTCCGGCGGGCTCGACGAGGACCTTGGCGCGGTGGAGGATGAGGCGCAGTGCGTTGGCGATCTCGTCGTCCGTGACGAGGATGACGTCATCGACATAATGCTCAATGATCGCCTGCGACAGCGCGCCGGCGAAGGGGGCGGCGAGGCCGTCGGCGATGGTGTTGATGTTAAGCGCGGTTTCGAGCTTGCCGGACTCCAGGCTCTTCTTGACGACGTTGGCGCCCTCCGGCTCGACGCCGATGACGCGGACGTCCGGCCGCTGGCTCTTGATGGCGAGCGCGATACCGGCGATGAGGCCACCGCCGCCGACCGGGACGACGACCGTGTCGACATCGGGCCGGTCCTCGAGGATCTCGAGGCCGACGGTGCCCTGGCCGGCGATGATGTGCGGATCGTCGAAGGGGGAGATGAAGGACAGGCCGTGCTCGCGCTGGTAGGCCTCCATCGCGGGGAAGACCTGCTCCATCGTCGGCTCGAAGCGGGCCTCGGCGCCGTAGCCCTTGATCGCCTGGACCTTGGTGGGCACGGCCCCCTCGGGCATGAAGACGACAGCGCGGGTGCCGACCCTGGAGGCGGCCCAGGCGAGACCCTGGCCGTGGTTGCCGGCGGAGAGGGTGACGACGCCGCGTGCGCGCTGCTCCGGCGTGAGCTGCATGGCGGCGTTGAGGGCGCCGCGCGATTTGAACGAGCCGGTCTTCTGGAAGACCTCCGCCTTGAGGCCCAGCGCGGTGTTGGTCATGTGGCCGAGCGTCTCGGAGGAGAGCATCGGCGTGCGGTGGAGATGCGGCATGATCCGCTCGCGGGCGGCGCGCACGTCGTCGAGCGTGACGTCCCGCCAGGACGCGGGCGGGGGATCGTTTCGGGCGTCGTCGCCAATAATGCTCGCCGTGCTCCGGTTGCTGGTGCCGGTGGCTCCCGTTCCTCCCGAAGTGGTGTCAGCGAACATCATGACTCCTTCTGAACGCGGGTTCTGGTCGCCAGCGACTCCACCCGGGTGTACGCTCCCGGGCATGGGCTGTGCGCCGATGGGTGATTCCATCGCCGGGCGACACGAGCGGTCCGGCGTGCCCGTCAGTATACGAGAGAATCGGGGTGCCCACCCCATGACAGGATGTGTTTCACCATGACGTCACAGGACGCGACGGCGCTGTCCCGCAGCCCGCGCATTCGCACGATCCCGTACGACGCGAACGCGATCAACCTGATCGCGGAGCTGCTGGACGCGGAGGTGGCGAAGGCCGACTTCCAGCTTCCGGGGTCGACCGTCTGGCAGATGACGGTGCCTGGGGCGAACGGGCGGCCGACGGCGATGGTGACGCTGTGGCCGGGGATCCGGCGGGTGGACGTGGTCTCCGGGCCGGCGACGGTGGTGTTCACGGACATCCAGACGGTCGATCTGGTGCCGGGGGTGGAGATCCAGTTCCGGCGGACGCGCAAGGAGTGCCTGATCGTGGCGCGCAACGGGCAGGTGATCGTGCGCGCCTGAAAGAGAGTTCGTAAGACGATCCCGTACGGTCGCCCCTTG
>DATLHE010000176.1:0-3746 GCA_035540335.1 Thermomicrobiales bacterium
GAATCGTGTCGAGGGATCCCCATCGATGCTGCGCATCGATAGAGTGTGGCCAACCAGAGGCGTCACCCGACGGAAGGGATGTCTCCGGAGAGACCGGCGTGCGCCACCCGCCCGCTTCCTACCGGCACGGCTGTCCCCTCAACCCGTCATCCTGAGCGCAGCGAAGGATCCCCCGGCGCCGCAGCGCCGGTCTCTCCCGGCGGGCCGGGAACGGCCTTAGCATGTGCAGACGCGCTCAACATGACGGGGTCATGCTGGCACGTTGGCGTGTAGGTGCAGGCTCTGATGCCTGCCCGTATCCCCGCCTCCATCTCACGCGACCACGAACCCCCGCCAGCCCATGCAACAAACCCGGGCACAGGGCCCGGGTCGTCAATGTCGATCGTGTCCGTCGCGCAACGTGCCGCCTCAGTGCTGGCGGTCGTGCAGCTTCTCCTCGACCAGCTGCAGCAGCGCGTCGATGTCGAACGGCTTCGGGATGAAGGTCGCGTCGAGGCTGCGCGGCGTGACGGCCGCGCTCATCAGGATCACCGGGAGCTCCTCGGTCCGCTCGCGGATGCGGTTGTACAACGTCAGCCCGTCCAGGCGAGGCATCATCACGTCGGCGACGACCAGATCCGGCATCCGCCGGTCGATCACATCCAGCGCGGCCACCCCATCGTAGGCCCGCTGCACCTCGTACCCCTCGTCCTGGAACAAATCGGTCAGCAGATCGACGATGTATCGCTCATCATCGACCACGAGAACGACGGCTTGGTCGGACATGTTCCGCGACCCCGGTGACGAGCGTGGTGACGTCAAAATCCCTGATTGATAGAGCATGGTGTCTACGAACCGATTCACTTTCCCAACGAAACAGGTCGCGTCGACCACCTGATCCGCGTCTACTCCCTGAACACACACATTGAATGCATGTCACTCTCGCCTTGCAAGATATGTACCCCCGAGATGCCAGACGACGCGTGGGCCGCGACGGCGGCCCGGGGCCTCGCCAGGGCGCACAAACTGCCCAAGTATAGTGAGCGAGGCAGTCGGTTGTCCGGTACGTCGTGCGCGCCGGCGCCCGCCGCTTTATGCTGTGCAGGCAAAGGCCCGCGCCCGTTGGCGCGGAGGGACCCGGTCCGCCGACCGGCAGCAAGGACAACGCGCATGCCACTTTCCGTGCACCGCTTCGTCGGTGGCCCGCTCGAGACGAACGCCTACCTCGTGGCCGACACCTCGAGCGGCGACGCGATCGTGATCGACGCCCCGCAGGGCGTGACCAGGGAGATCGTCACGGCGGTCAATGAGCTGGGCGCCACCGTCCACCAGATCGTCGTCACCCACGGCCACTGGGACCATATCAACGAGCTCGACACGCTGATGCGCGCGCTGGAGGCGCCCGTCTACGGCCACGAGGCGCTGCGCGAGCGGATCACCAACCCGGCCCCCGGGACGCCCGTGCCGGTGCCCCCCGCGAAGCTCGACGCCGCGCTGGCGGAAGGCGACGAGGTCACCGTCGGCGGCCACCGCTTCGCCGTCATGCACATGCCGGGGCACGACCCGGCGCATATCATCCTCTACAGCGCGGACGACCACCTGATCTTCGGCGGCGACGTGCTCTTCCCCGGCGGCCACGGGCGCACCGACATCCCCGGCTCCGACCAGGCGACGATGAACGCGACCCTGCAGCGCTTCCTGGAGCTGCCGGGCGAGGTCACCGTCTATCCCGGTCACGGCGACACGACGACGCTGGCCGCCGAGCAGGCCTGGATTCGGCAGATCCCTGCCGAACGCTGAGCTTGTCCATACTGTACGTATGATTGGTACGAATGCTCATCATCTGATGACTCATCAAAGGAGGACGCATGAAGGGTCTTGGACGCGCGGCATCGACGGTCGTGCAGGCGCTGGCCGACGACATCCTCGCCACGCTCGACGGCATCCCGGACGAGGACCTGGGCACCTGGAAGCCCGCGGCGGCGACCGATGACGACGGCGGCGAGATGAACACCTTCGCCGCAATCGCCATCCACACCGCATCGGCCGGCCGCTGGATGGTCAATCACCAGGTGTTCGGCGAGGAGGTCACGCGCGACCGCGAGGGCGAGTTCCACGCCATCGCCAGCCGCTCCGAGATCGATGCCCTCTACGCCGCCTGGATGGAGGACCTTTCGGCGCGGCTCGCGACGCTCGAGCAGGTCGATCTCGACGCCCCGCCGTCGACACCGCGCGCCAACCGGCCCGGCTGGACCCGCGGCGACTACCTGCTGCACATGATCGACCACACCGGGCTCCACCTCGGGCACCTGCAGATCCAGCGCCAGCTCTGGCAGGCGGAGCGCCAGAAGTAAAGAGCTTTTGGAGTAACCGAAATCGGACGAACCCCTCCCACGACGCCCCGTGGTTCCCCTGCGGGGCGTCGTCACGTCTTCGCGGTGCCCGCCTTAGCGCCGGCGCGCATCGTCCGCGCCGCGTCGCGCATGAACCGCGCGATCATGCCGTTGTACCGCGTGATCACCTCCAGCTCATCGTCCGTGAACTGCCGCAGGTTCTCCCGCGAGGCCGCCTGCATCGGCGCGAAGATGCTGCCGATCTCCCCCGCCCGCTCCCTGTCGACGTGCAGCAGCACGCGCCGCCGGTCGTTGGCGTCCCGCTCCCGGCGTACGAGGCCCATCCGCTCCAGCCGGTCGACCAGCCCCGTCACCGCGCCGCCGGAGAGCCCGATGAGCGCCGCCAGCTCGCCATGCGTGATCGGCCCCGCCTCCTCCAGCAGGCTGAGGCCGATCATGTCGGTGAGATTCAGCCCCATCCGCTCCGCCGAGGCCATCGAGAAGAGGGTCGAGAGTGTGCCTACTTGCCGCTCGAGCTGAAGCACGCGATCGAGCATGCTCACTTGGCCCTCGCCGTCCGCTGGCTGCTCATCTATCGCCACAGGAATTGACATCGAGGCGCACTCTCTTTAGTATCAAAACAGTTCACCGTCTGAACTGTTCATTCTCCAAAATCATTACGCAGGAGTGTACCGTAGATGGAAGCACCAGCGACGCCCCACGCAACGGCGTCTGGCCCGTACCAGACCGTCACCGCCACGGCCCGCACCAACGACACACGACGTGACGATGAGCGGGAGATCACGGCGCTGTTCGCCAACCTCCTTGACGACTGGGCCCGGGGCGACGGCGGCTCCTACGGCTCCCGCTTCACGGAAACCGTCGAATACGTCGCCTTCGACGGCTCCCTCACCCAGGGCCGCGAGGCGGTCGCTAAGAGCCACCAGGCGCTCTTCGACCGCTGGCTGAAAGGCACGCGCCTGACAGGGCAGATCGAAAGCATCCGGTTCCTCGGCGCGGCTACGGATGTCGCGCTTATCCACGCCACCGGCAGCACCATCCTCGCCGGGGAGGAGCGCCCGCGCCGCTCGCGCGACTCGATCCAGACGCTCGTGGTGGTGAAGGACAGGGGCGCCTGGCGCATCACCGCCTTCCACAACGGCCGCATCCTGCGGCGCGCACCTTGGCAGTGGGCGCTCTTCGCCATCTGGGAGAAGATTTGGCGCCGCTAACCGTCGAAAGGACAACCGCATGAATCAGACAGACACACGGGACCAGGTCTTTCCCATCAACGATGCGGCAACCGGCACGCTCACCTTCACGCGCGGCGCATCGAACGTCGCGCTGCGGACCACGCAGGAGCGCGAGCATCTCTGCCGGCTGGTCTTCACCGGCAAGGTGCCCGACGTCAGCGCCGACGGCAAGGGCGGGGTC
>DATLHE010000177.1:0-8584 GCA_035540335.1 Thermomicrobiales bacterium
TGGCCAGCCCGAGCCCCAGGCCATCCTGCTTCGTCGTGACAAACGGCTCGAACACCCTCGCCAGCGCGTCCTGAGCGATACCGCTGCCCCGGTCCCGGACCTCGATGCGCGCGGCGCCGTCATGCATGGCGGTGGCGACGACCAGCAGGCGGTCGCCGGGAGGAGTCTCGCTCATCGCGTCGGCGGCATTCACGATCAGGTTCAGCAGCACCTGCTGCAGCTGTACCCGGTCGCCGACCACGCGTGCTGCGGTCGAGCACAGCCGGGTGCTGACGATGATGCCGCGATGCTGCAGGTCGGCGCGCGTCAGCTCGAGCACCTCGCCGACCACTTCGTTGAGCGAGAGCGTTTGCGGATCGCTCTCGCCCTTTTTGACCAGGCCGCGCACACTGTGGATCACCGCCCCCGCCCGCAGATCGTCCTCCGCGATGTCGGCGAGAATCGCGCGCAGCTCGTCCGAACCGGCACCGTCGGCCCTCAGCAGAAGCTGCGCGGCGCGCGCGTTCGCGAGGATCGCCGCGAGCGGCTGGTTGATCTCGTGGGCCAGGGCGGCCGACAGCTCGCCCACGATCGCGACCCGCCCGAGATGCGCGAGCTCGCGCCGCTGTTCCGCGGCGAGCCGTTCGGCGGCTCGCCGCTCCGTAACGTCGATCAGCGCGCCGGTCACCCGCCGGCGGCCTTGGGGATCCTCGCTGGTTCGAACCGCGCCCGCGACCCAACGGGTCCCACCTTCCGCGTCCGCGGCGATGACCCATTCACCGTCGAACGGCGCCCCCTCGCGGATGGCGCGCTCGAAGGCGGCATCCAGCGCCTCGTCCACCTGCGGCCGCACCGCGTCCAGGAAGGCGCCAACCGCGGTCTCCGTCCCTCGGCCCAGGCCCAGCAGGCGGGCGCACGGTTCGGAGATCCAGACCCGGTCGCCGCCGGGCTCCCAGGACCAGAACCCGACGCCGAGCGAGACACCCGCGATCGTCGCGCGCGCCTCGCTCTGTTGAAGCGCGCCCTGCGCTCGACGTCGCACACGACGCTCGACCAGCAGCGCGGCGATCAGGGCGGATTGCAGCAGGAGCACGCCGACCGTGAGGAGAATGGTTGTCCGGTAGCGCTCCCACTCCGAGACGAGACGGTACCGCACCACGGCGCCGGCCGGGAGCCTGTGCTCGTCGATCCCCCAGCGGCTCAGCTCCCGCCAGTCGAACATGTCGGTGCTTATCGGCCGCTCGACCGGGGGAATGGCCGATGGGGGAGTGCCGGCGAGAAGCCGGAGTGCCAGGCGGGCCGCCTCCTCGCCGTGGGCATCGAGGCTGTACAGGTGCCCACCGACGATGCCGCGGCCGAGGTACTGGTCCAGGAACCCATAGACCGGCGCGTTGGCCGTGCGCGCGATCTGCGCCGCGACCTCGTGGGGAACGTATGGTCTGCCGCTGCGGTCGGCGAACATCGTGGAGTAGAGGACGACGGTCCGCGGTGGGAGGTGTCCCAGCGTGTCGAGGAGATCGGACAATGGGAGGCCGACCAGGTACTCGACCGCAGCCCCATGGCCCGCTGCGCTGAATTCCGCCTTCGCGGCCTCGACGAGCCTGCGGTCGAACTCCGAGCTTCCAGCGACGTGCAGCACATGTCGCGTCCCGGGGTGCAGCCTCAGCGCCAGCTCCAGCGTCGGGGCGAACTCGCGTTTCAGGATCACGCCGGTGACGTTGGGGGGCAATCGTCGAGCCTCGAGGTCCCGGCGGTCGATGCCACAGAAGACCGTTGCCGCGCCGGGGAACACCTCGGCTCCGTGCGCGAGCATGAAGTCGAGCGCCGGCCCCAGGACCGGGATGACCACGTCGATCCGTTTATCGGCGTATTTCGCGCGAAGGTAGTCCTTGAGGACGACCCGGTACCGTTCCGACGGGAAGCGGGACAGATCCATGGCCTCGCGGTACACCTCGACCGCGCCCCGGGATCCCGCCGTCAAGGTCCGCACCAGACGGGCGTCGAGCACGGCGAGTCCCGGCAGGTCGGTACGCTCGTCGTAGAGCAGTACGACCCGGTGCTGGGCTGCCGCGGGCGCGGCGATACCCAGCGCGAACGATAGGACAAGGCACGGGCGGTGCCGGCGGAGCAAGCACCTCATCACCTTGGCCACCCGGGAGAGGTCGCCCCTCATCGTTCGCATCCTGGTTAAATCCCCTGGGAACTTACGGGGCCGGAGGATGGCGCAACAGGTGAATGTCGATCTACCGGTGGGAAGGCTAATCGCCGGCCGGTGTCTTCCTTTCATGTGACATCTGTACAATGCGTACCAAGACGGTCCCGTCGCTGGTGGGGTTTCCACCGGAGATACCGCGCCAGGGGCCTCAGTCCATGGCCCCCACATTCGCGCATCTACCCTCGAGGTACCTGCGGGCCGCCACGTCGGTCGTGAGCGAGATCGCCCGCTCGTACGCCCGCACTGCCTCCTCCCTTCGGCCCCCCTCGGCCAGCAGGTGCGCCCGGGTTGCCCAGGCCGGCTGGAAGCGCTGCACCGCCACGTCCGCGATCGCATCGAGGGCCGCGAGCCCCGCGGCCGGTCCCTCCACCCTCCCCTGCACCGCGGCGTGGGCCACCCGGGCGCCGAGCGTCGGCGCGATCGCGAGGAGCGCTTCGTAGAGCGTCAGGAGCGCGCGCCAGTCGGTCTCGCCCGACACGGCGCGGGCGCAGTGCACCGACTGGATCGCCGCCTCGATCTGGAACCGCCCCATCTGTCCGAGTGACCGCGCCTGGCGGAGGTAGCGCTCCCCACTTTCGATCAGCTCGGGGTCCCAGCGCGACGCGTCCTGCTCGTCGAGCGTTACGAACTCGCCGCCCGTTTCGCGGGCGGGCCGGCGCGCGAGCGAGAGTGAGATGAGCCCGGCGAGTCCCAGCGCCTCCGGCTCGTCCGGCAGCAGCTCCGCGAGCGTAACCGCGAGGTAGTGCGACTCCGCGGCGAGCGACTCCCGTGGCGCGAGGCCGGCGACGAGCGGGAAGTCGATCGCGTACGCGCCGTAGATCGCCTCGAGCACCGGCCCGAGCCGTGCCGGCATCTGATCGCGGTCGGGCACGGCGAAGGGAATGCGCGCGTCGCGGATGCGGCGCTTTGCCCGCACCAGCCGCTGCGCCATCGTCGGTCCGGGGACCACGAACGCGCGCGCGATCTGTTCCGCGTCGAAGCCCAGCACCGCCTGGAGCATGAGCGGCGTGCGGACGGCCGGGTCGATCGCCGGATGGGCGCAGACAAAGAGGAGCGCGAGCCGGCGGTCTGGAATCGCGTCGGGGTCGAGCTCCTCAACCACAGCGAGGGCGGCACTACGCACGGCGTCGTCGAGCGGCCCAGTCAGCCGCTCGGCCGCCGTCCGCCGGAGGTCGTGCCGGCGATTCCGGGCGACGGTGAGCAGCCAGGCTGCCGGATTGTCCGGCACGCCGGTCTCGGGCCACGTCCGCAGCGCCCGCTCGAAGGCATCGGCGAGGCAGTCCTCCGCCGCTTCGATGTCGCCGTCGCGCGCGGCGAGAATGGCGAGCAGGCGGCCGTAGGCGGCGCGGGCCAGCTCCTCGGCGCGCGCCGCCGCGTCGGTCTCGCTCAGTGCGCGCCGGTCCACGCGCCGTCCACGAAGCGCACCGCCGAGGGGCGGATCTCCACCGTGCCCCAGTGGGCGGCGGGACACCGCTCGGCCCAGGCAAGCGCGGCGTCCAGGTCGGGGACGTCGAGCACGAAGATCCCGGCGAAGGCCTCCTTGGTCTCGGCGAACGGCCCGTCCTGCACCTGGAGCTTGCCCTGCTTCACCGAGACGCTGGTCGCGTTCGCGATCGTCTGGAGCACTTCGGCGGACTGGAGCACGCCGGCGTCCTCGAGCGCCTTGGCGTAGGCCTGGAAGGCGGCCATGCCGGCCTTGATCTCGTCCTGGCTGACGGTGGGGACGGCCGGCTGGGGGTAGTGAATGAGGAGAGCGTAGCGCATGGTCGGATGTCCTCGCTTGGGTTGATGATGCTATGGGACATCCGAATGACGGAAGAGGGTGGGCGAAATCGACAGTGGCAAGATCAGTCCTCAGCTCACCGCTCTCTTCACCAGCGCCGCGATCCTGGTCTCCTCGGTGGCAGTCAACTCCTTCAGCGCGAATGAGGTCGGCCACATGGCCCCTTCGTCGAGCTTCGCCGTGTCGCTGAAGCCGAACGTCGCGTACCTCGAGTTGAACTTCTGCGCGCTTTGGAAGAAGCAGACGACCTTGCCGTCCATAGCATACGCGGGCATCCCATACCAGGTCTTCGGCGAGAGGGCCGGCGCGCTGGCTTTGATGATCGCGTGGAGCCGCTTGGCCATGGCGCGATCCGGTTCCGGCATCTCGGCGATCTTCGCGAGCACGTCGCTTTCCCCGTCCGCCTTGCCCGCGCGCGGGCCGCGGCCCGCTTCCGCCTTCAGCTCTTGGGCGCGGTCCTTCATCGCGGCCCGTTCCTCGCTGGTGAATCCCTTGGACTTTTTGTCGGTCGCGGTGGTGCTCTTCACGGACTTCTGCGTGTCTCTCTTTGGGCTCATAGAGAACTCTTACTCTGACTGGGTGGAAGTCGGATCCAAGTTTTTTGACAAAAGCTGACGCTATAGGGGCCGACGCTATTACGGCATGTACTGCGCCGAGAACCGCGCCAGCCCCCGCGTCCCGTCTGAGAGCACGAGCGTGTCGCCGGAAACCCGCCAGCTACGGGTCGCGCCGAGCGCGTCGAGGAACGCCCGCTCCTGCCGGTTCAGCTCCGGGTCCACACAGGCCCGCATGGTGGAGAGGAGCTTCCCGAACCGCAGTGAGTCCCCGCTCAGCTGGTAGCTGCCGGAGAAGCCATTGCAGCCGCTGCTGCCGCTGGCCCGGGTGTCGCCCGGGTGGAGCAGGAGATGCGGCTCGGAGATGTTCTCGGCGACATGCGTCGGCCGGTCGCCGATCGCGACGGCCTTCCAGTACGTGTTGTCCAGCGTCGCCGCCGATCCGCCCTCCGCGCGGCGGAGCATCAAGGAGACGCTGTCCGGGTTTCCGCGCGTGAGCACCGGATGGGACTCCGTGGTCGTGAAGAACGGCCTGCTGTCCACCAGGATCCGGGCGCGTACGACGTACGAATGGCCGTCCTGGATGCGAGCGGAGTCGTAGCCGATCGCAAATCGTATCGGGGGATTGCCCGGAGACGGCAGCGAGGTCTTCCCGATCACTTCCGCCGCCGCGTCGGCTCGGGAGACGTCCTCCAGCTGGGCCTCGAACACGGCACCGGGAGGCAACGCCATGCGCTCGCGGTAGCTGGCCGTCCCCTCGAGGGTGGCGCCGCCAGCCGGTGCCGCGTCCGAGGAGGGCTCAAACTCGTAGATCCCACCGTCGGCCATCAGCGACAGGTAAAGATGGCCGTCCTTCAAGACATACGATCGAATGCTGGACCAGTGCTTGACGATCCGGTCGTGCAACGATCCGGGCGGACACGCCATTCGGGTGAGTGCCAATGGCCCCAGCTCCAGGCTCGGACCGGAGGACTTCCAGGTGCCGTGACCGCGGTTGCAGTCGATCCGGGCGTTGACACTGCCGTCGGGCTTGAACTCGAGGGTGTACTTGGCGGGGTCATCCGGGGTCAGCCTGGTGTCGTCACCTCCGCGGAACTCGACCAGCCGCCAGACGGGGCCGACGAGACCGACCGTGTCGGCCGCGGCCGGTGTAGCCGCGGCCGGTGTGTCGGCCGCGGGTCGGTCAGCGGGGGGCGTCTCGGAGCAGGCAGCCAGAGCGAGGCTCAGAAGAATCCAACACGGGGACCGCGTCCGCGGGAGAAAAGCGCGCATGAGTGTCCCTCCGGGCTACATCGTCGCATGCCCACCGATCACCGGGAAAGATCCACCACCGCCTCGATCTCGAGCAGCAGGCCCGGGCGAGCCAGCGCCGAAACCGGGATGAGGGTGTTGGCAGGCGGGTGCGAGGCGTCGAAATACCGCGCCCGTGCCTCCCGCAGGGTCGGTAGGTTCTTCAGATCGATGACGAACGTGGTCGTCTTCACCACATCCCCGAAGGACGCTCCCACGCTCGCCAGGGCCGTGCGCAGATTGGCGAACACCTGCTCCGCCTGAGCCTTGAAGTCCCCGACGCCCACCACCGTTCCCGCACTGTCGACCGCCACCTGGCCGGCGATATAGGCCGTACGATGGTCGGCACTGACCACGACGTGCGTGTATCCCGTGGGCTTCGTCAGCCCTGGAGGGTTGATGAACTGACGCCCGGGCGTCTGGGCCTGCATTGCGGACCCGGACGCAACGAGCAGCAGGGTGCAGATCCCGGCCGCTCGTGAGGACCGTGGCGCCTTCAGTGGGTTCATCATGGCCTCACCATCACCTTGATGGACTCGCGCTCGTTCATCGCCCGGTAGCCGTCGGGGACTTCGTCCAGCCCGATCATCCGGTCGAAGACCAGGCCGGGCTCGATCCTGCCCTCCAGGACGTCGGGGAGCAGCTCATTCATGTACGCGCGGACCGGAGCGGGGCCGCCGCTGACCGTGACGTTCTTGTAGAACCCCGTGACCCATGCGTCGGTCGTCTCGTAGTGCGGCACGCCGACCCGGCCCACCGCGCCGCCGGCCCGGGCGATGCCTATCGCGGTCGCCATGGCTTGGTCGGTGCCGACGCACTCGAGGACGGAGTGGACGCCGAACCCGCCCGTCAGCTCGCGCACGCGCTCCACCGCCTCGTCGCCACGCTCGCTCACCACGTCGGTCGCGCCGAAGTCCTTCGCCAGTGCGATACGGTCAGGACGGCGGCCCATGATGATGACCTGCTCGGCGCCGAGGCGGCGGGCGGCGATGACGCCGCACAGGCCGACTGCGCCGTCACCGATCACGGCCACTGCCCTGCCGGGACCGACCCTCGCGGTGACGGCCGCGTGATGGCCGGTGCCCATCACGTCCGAGAGGGCGAGCAGCGACGCCATCAGCACGTCATCCGGGCCGACCGGCAGAGGCACGAGCGTTCCGTCGGCCTGGGGGATGCGCAGCGCATCGGCCTGCGCGCCGCCCGGCTCAGGGGAGCCGAAGAAGCCGCCGTTCACGCACGAGGTGTGAATCCCGTCGCGGCAGAAGACGCAGGTGCCGTCCGAGTAGGCGAACGGCATCACGACCAGGTCACCCTTTTTGAGGGTGCGCACCTCGGCGCCGACGGCCTCGACGATGCCGATCGACTCGTGGCCCATGGGCCGGCCGCCCTCGACCGGCTCCAGGAGGTTGTAGGGCCACAGATCGCTGCCGCAGATGCAGGCGCGGGTAACCCTGAGGAGGGCGTCGGTGGGCTCGACTATGCGGGCGTCGGGGACGGTCTCGACCCGGACGTCGCCGGCCTTGTACATGATGGTTGCACGCATTTCGGTGACCTATCCGCTGCTGTAGGTCTTCATCTTCGCCGGCTCGGCTTCGCGGCGCCAGCCCTTTGTTACCACAGATGAAGCGGTTTCCCGACACGCGGCGTCCGGCGACGTGGCGTCCTTGCGGCCGGTCGGCCTATCTTGACGAGCGGTAACGCCCCCCCTTCTCCTGTCGCCTCCGTAATCGCCGTCGAGAGACTTATGACCGTCGCCCCGGAGCTCCTCTACCTGCTGGCGGGTGACCCTGCCGAGTTCGCTGCGGTCGTCGGCGGGATGCAACCCGCGGACGTGGCCGACGCGCTGCGGGCTCTGCCCCCCGGGGCTGCGGCCCGCGTTGTCGCCGCGCTTCCATTCGACATGGGCGTTCTGGTCCTGGACGACCCGGGGCTGGAGAACCGGGTCGAGATCGTCCGCGCCATGGACGGTCAGACCCTCAAGCCCCTCCTGAGCGAGATGTCGGCGGACCGGCAGGCCGAGCTATTCCGCGAGATGAGCGAGCAGGAGCGGACCAGGCTGCTTCCGGCGCTCCACCCCAAGGGGCAGGAAGCCTTGCAGCTCGTTTTGCGCTACCCGCCAGAGAGCGCCGGCGGCATCATGACCACCGAGTTCCTCACGGTGCCGGCCACCTGGACGGTCGAGGAGGCGCTGCAGCTGATCCGACGGGTGGGTGGCGCCAAGGAGACGGTGTATGCCGTGTACGTGATCGACCCGAATAGCGGGGCCCTCCGGCACGTCGTCTCGCTCCGCGAGTTGATCCTGAGCGACCGAGGCCGGCGGGTCGACCAGGTGGGGAGCACGCGCAAGATGCTCACGGTGAGTCCGCGGACCGATCGCGAGGACGTCGCCCGCCTGATCTCAAAGTACGATCTGTTGGCCGTGCCGGTCGTGGATGCCGACGGACGTGTTCTCGGCATCGTCACCGTGGACGACGTAATCGACGCGCTCGTGGCCGAAACGACTGAAGACGTGCAGAAGTTCGGCGGCATGGCGGCGCTCGACGAGCCCTACATGGAGATCAGCCTGCCCCGGATGCTGCGCAAGCGCGCGGGATGGCTCGCCGCGCTCTTCATTGGAGAGATGCTGACGGCCAGCGCGATGGGCCACTTCGAGCACGAGATCGAGCGGGCGGTCATCCTGGCCCTGTTCGTGCCGCTCATCATCAGCTCGGGCGGCAATTCGGGCTCCCAGGCCACCTCCCTCATCATCCGCGCGATGGCACT
>DATLHE010000178.1:0-45581 GCA_035540335.1 Thermomicrobiales bacterium
GTGCGGGACCGGCGACCTTGCTGAACTTCCCAAACCGGCTCTACGACCCGGAGGACGAGGGGCGGCTGCCGTTCACCGAGGCGGGGATGACGTTCGCCGACGGCACGCCGTTCGACTACGGCGCGGTCGCGGCCTGGTACCGGACGCGGGGGTAAGCGACGTTATTGTCAGGTTGCCAATGCAGTTAACTTGGCCGGTGGCCACCTAGGGGCTTATCGGGGCCGTTTTCCTGGATGTGGCGGGGATTTGCTTAGGTGGCCAGGTTGTTTCGGAAACCTGGCAGCCTGGGCGACGTTATGGAAGGCTGCCCAGATGGCCAAGTAATGGGTATGTAGGGCAGTTGGCCAGGTGGGGCGGCGGAGGCGCTGCGCGCCGGATTGGACGTGCTCTCGCTTCGCTGCGCACGCGGATTCTTCGCGTTCGCTCGGAATGAGGGGGAGTCGGCGAGAGGGCGGACATGAAGGGCTCGCTCCGCTTCTCGCCTGCGGCTCGGCCGGGTCCGCCTGTACGATCGTCGTCGGTCGCACGGGCGCACACTCTTCGGGGTGCGCGGCTACGTCATCAGAGTGGCGTGTCGCCATCGTAGGGGCCGTATCTCCGAAGGAGTGTCGGCCCGCATCGCTGAAGGCGAAGGATGATTGTGGCGAACTGCGCTTCGCGTAGGGTTCTTCGCTGCGCTCAGAATGAGGGATTGTTAGGAGCGCGGCTTCCGGTAGCCACAGGCCGACCAATCAGCGATCGCGTCAGGCGGCGCCGAAGCCGCGGAGGGTGCGGACGAGCTGGACGGGGCGAGTGGTGGCGGCGCGGCCGCCCTCGAGGCCGAGGAGGTCGTCCTGGTCAACGATCGTGTCGTAGAGCTCCCGCTCGGCCACGGAAGCTGGCGTCCACGCGCGGAGGGCTGCTTCGCCGGTGGCGGTGGCCCAGGAGCGGTGCGAGAGCCACCAGATTGTGAGGCAGATCGCGACGAGCGCGAACGCGGCGGCGAAGACGCCCCAGCGGGCCAGCCCGACGATCGCCGGCGTCAGCGTATAGAGCGCCACCGCGAGCACGATGAAGCATGCCAGGCCGACCCAGAGCGTCTCGCGCTTCGCGTTGCGGTTGAGCAGCCCGCGCCGGGCGACGTCGTCCTCCAGCTCGTGGCGGGGGGCGGACAGCACATCCGGCAGGCGCCGCATCGCGGCGGGTGAGACGGCCGGCGGCTCGCCCTGCGCCTCGACGCGGAGCGCGTCCCAGACGTGGACGACGAAGCGATCGGCTCCGGTGGGCGCGGGCCCGATGGCGAGGGTCACGCCACGGGGCGTCGTCCATGGCGTGAGGGCGCCCAGCTCGATCAGGTGGAGGACGGCGCCGGTGGTGACCGCGTCGTCGACGCGTCCGCGGGCGATGGCCGCCGCGGCGAACGGCGAGAGCGGGCCCGTGGCCGATCCGGCGGGGCCGCGGCGGCGGTTCAGCCAGAAGGCGAATCCGAGCAGGGCGAGGGCGCTGGCGGCGGCGAGCGCGGCCAGGGGCAGGTTCGCGACGCTCTGCAGGCGCTCCCTGGCGCCTGTCACCTCGATCCGTGGCGCTGACAGGAAGAGATTCTCGTAGGAGAGCGTCGCCGTGCCCTCGGCGATGCCGGTGCCGACGGTGTCGGCCCGGAAATAGGGCTCCATCACCCCGCGCACGATGGCGTCGAGCCGCGGGCGCGTGACGCCGTTCTGGGGGAAGGCGTTCGCGCCGGTTGCGTAGGCGGCGGTCGTCTGCGTGTGGTCGTCGGCAGGGATGACGACGAGGAGCAGGATGCCGTCGTCGGCGCCGGGCGACGACTCGATCGGCTCGTTGGCGAGCCATTCGGCGGCGAGGCGCTTGGTGATCTCCTGTTGCGACGGCACCGGGCCGGGCAGGCGGGCGGCGCTGGTCGGGACCGAGATGACGCGCACGGCGAGAGGCACGCCGAACTCGCGGTTCTCCAGCACGAGGCGGTAGATGAGCGTCGCGTCGTCGCCGGTCAGGATGCCGGCCGGGAACGACGCGAAGGGCGGGGCCTCCATGGTCAGCGGCGCGAGGCGGTCGCGCTCGGCGTCCTGCGCGGAGACGCCCGTCGGCAGGGCGCCGAGCAGGAGAAGCAGGAGCACGCCGGCGGTCGCGCAGCATCGTGACGCGCGGCTCATGGCTGCGGGTCCTGAGGCGTCGACGCCCGGAACGACGCCTCGCGCGGCATCAGCGGCAGTCGCTCGCGCGGTTGCCTGGCCGGCTGGGCTGCCGGGACGGGCGCAATGGCGGTGCGACGGGCGGGCTGCCACGCGCGCTTGCGGACGAAGGGGACGAGCCGGTCCCAGGCGGCGCCGGTGGCGACGGCGATCCAGATCGCCATGATGACGACGATCGGCAGGTGATAACGGTAGAAGTCCGTGCCCATGCCGACCGCCATGGCGCCGACCTCGGCGCCCATCAGGAGCGTCACGAGGGCGGTAGGCGTCCAGAAGCCGTACTTGATCACCCAGAAGAGCAGCAGGATGAGGCCCGCGATGGCGGGGATGAAGTCGATGCCGGTGGCGGTGCGCTCGATGCCGATGACGTCGTAGAGGACCTGCACGAGCCGCTTGGTGGTCGAGTCGATCTCGGTCAGGCGGGCGCCGAAGCGGCCGACCGCGTCGAGCGGGCTGGTGACGGCGACCTCCGGCCAGGCGGTGGCCTGTCCCTGCATCTCGGTCGCGCGGAACTGGAAGAGCTCCCAGGTGCGCCGGATCGGGTCCGGCCAGAGGAAGGGGTAGACCGCCACGAATGTCGCGAAGGCGATCACGGGTTGGAGCAGGAGCTTGATCGCATAGTCGCGCGCCGCCCGGTCGCGGTCCACGATCAGCCGCAGTACGCCGAAGCCGGCGAGGGGCAGGCTGAGCAGCAGCGGCGAGAGCTTGGCGGCGCCACCGAGGCCGAGGAGGATGCCGAGCAGGATCGCTCGCCCCCACGTCGGCCGTTTCGCGAAGAACCACGCGGCCAGGAACGACAGCGCGAGCACGAGGACGAAGGTCTCGTCGGAGAGCGCCTGGCTGGAGAGCGTGATGTGGAGCGGGTGGAAGGCCAGGAAGAGACCGCCGAGGAGGCCGCCCGCGCGATTCGTCAGCAGGCGGCCGAGGACGTAGACCACGGCCACGACGAGCGCGCCGATCAGCGCATTCGTCTGCCGGCCGGCGGTGAGGTCGGCGGCCGAAGGGCTCGCGCCCGCCTGCGCGTTCCAGTCGGTGCCGTAGGCGAAGTCCCAGACGCCGGTGGCGTCGAGGGGACGGCCCTGGACGGCGAGGCCGACGCCCATGACGTAGCTGCCGAGCGGCGGCTGGCCGACGGTGGTGACATAATCCTGCCAGGTTGAGCCGAAAGGATCGGCGAGGTCGCGGATGTAGTAGGCGCGGTTGAGCCAGCGCGACTCGTCGGGATGGAAGGCCGTCTCGTGCACGCCGATCATGTTCTGGCCGAACGAGATGGCGAACAGGAGCAGGACGAGCAGCACATCCGGCAGCAGCCGGTCGCGCCAGGTCATGACCCGGGCGCGGGGCTCGACGTCGCGCCCGCGCAGCCGCACCGGGTGGGTGGCCGGCAGATCGTGACGGCGGACGGCCGACCTCGGCCGCCGGACGAACCGGCGACGGCGCGCGATGGGACCGGCGGGCTCGGGGGCGAGCAACCAGCGGAGGAGCGTCATCGCCGCGCCTCCGTGCCGCCAAGGGCCATGCGCCTGGCCTGCGCCCAGCGACGGACACGCCGGCTCGCCGGGGGCACGGCGCGCTGGCGGGCGGGCCGCTTCGGGATCGCACGCGGTCGCGTCCAGACCCAGAGCTGGATGGCCAGCGAGATCACGATCAGGAGGGCGCTCGCGACACCGAGCGCGCTGCGGCAATACACCGCGAGCACGGCCAGCGCCAAGGCGAAGAGGCCGACCGCGACGCCGATGCGGCGCACCAGCGGGCGACGTGCGGGGTCGTCCATCGGGACGCGCAGGGAGATGGCGATGAAGATGCCGGTGAGCGCGATCACGCTCAGGGGACCGAGCCAGGCGAGGGTGTCGTGGACCGTCTCGGCGGCGCCCTCGAGCGGGGCCACGGGCGGCGGGAAGTAGATGCCGCCGTAGCGAATGCGACGCATGCCGATGGAGACTGCGTCGAAGTAGCGGCCGTCCTCGAGCAGCGGCCGCATCTGGTCCTCGAAGATGCCGTAGATGTAGGCGGGCGTCAGGCCGCTGTGCGCGAAGGTCTCGGTCCCATAGGAAAGCGACAGGCTGTGGCCGTGCTCGCCCTGCTTGTCGAACGTGAGCAGCAGGACCAGCCCATCGTCGGCGCCCGGGGCCGAGGCAATGCCCCAGTCGGCGCGCACACTGTCCGCGAACTGCTGAGAGGCGTCCACGCCCGCATACTCGCTGTCTGCGACGCGGACGTAGACGAGAACGGGGATCTTGATGCTCGTCAGCCGGAAGGCGTCCATCTCCAGGGTCTTGAGCTGGCCGTCGGTGAAGAGGTTGGTGCCGTTGTAGAGCGCGGGCACCTCCTCCGGTTTCGGCGCGGGCGTGTTTTGCGTCTGGAACCGGCGATCCGTCCGGTCCTCCTGCTCATACTGCGCCGAGGCGAGCGCGGGGAGCAGGGCGACCAGGGCCGCGACGAGGAGCGCGAGCCCGGCCCAGCCGATGCGATTGTGCGAGCGAACGGTCGACACGGACATTCCCGATCTGAGCATGGGCGAGGCCGCTATTGGCGAGAGGTCACGTTCGCGCTGGAGGCGGGCAGCATGCCGTAGGCACGCGCGCCGCCGCGCTCCTCTCGCCGGGCCAGGAGCCGTTGCACGGTCCGGCCCGCGTACCCGACGCAGCACCCGATGGACACCACGAACCCAAGGAGAATGGGCAGATAGTAGCGCTCAAAGTCTACCCGCATCGACAGGATGATGGTGGCCGTCTGGACAATGATGATGCCGGCGACGATCAGCTCGGGGCTGCGCAGGCCCTTGGCGATCCCGACCAGCAGGAGGCAGAGCAGGCCCGCCGCGCCGAGGATGACATCGAGCTGGGAGAGCGCATCGCCCAACCCCGGGGCACCGAGCCAGTCGAGGAAGCCGCGCGTGGAGCTCCAGGCCTGGCCGAGCGCGTAGACCGTGCGGTCGAACGCCTCGGCGGGTGAGTCGGTCCGGAACTTCGGGTAGAGGAAGTACTGCATGTCCATCTCCGCGCGCCGGAAGCGGATGAGCTCCAACGTGCGGCCGATGGGGTTGCGCCACAGGTAGGGATAGACCATCACGAAGGTGGCGGCGGTGGTCAGCGGGATGGAGACGAGCATCCAGCCGAGGTCGGTGAGGGGCGGAAAGCCGAGGATGCCCCGCGGCTTCGGGCCGCGCAGCTGGCGGCGATCCCACCAGGCGCGAAGCAGCAGCAGCGCGCCGAGGCCCGCCAGCGGCGCGGAGAGGGCCATGGGAGTGAACTTGTTCGCGCCGCCGAGGCCGATCAACACGCCGGCCAGGATCGCGAGGCCCCATGAGGGTTTGCGCATGAGATGGATGACGCAGAGCAGCAGCAGCGCCAGCGTGAGCGTCAGCGTGGTGTCGGCGAGCGCGAGCCGGTTGTGCCAGGTCTGCAGCGGGTTGGCGATGAGGAAGAGTGCCCCGGCGAGGCCGCCGAGGGGGTTCGTGAGGTGCCGCACGACAAGGTAGACGACGGCGGCCGCCATCGCGCCGAGCACCGAGTTCGTGCGCCGGCCGGCGACGAGGTCGGCGTCGGTCGGGTAGGCGCCGATGTCGTGGTTGAACTGCTGGGTGCGACGGAAGTCGTAGGCGTTGTTCGTGACGAGATCCCGCCCCTGGACGAGCAGGCCGAGGCCCATCATGTAGGAGCCGACCGGCGGCTGGCCGCGGGTCAGGTACTGATCGTTCCAGGTGGGGCCGAAGGGGTCCGCCAGATCGGTCAGGTAGTGCGCGCGGTTCAGCCAGCGGCTCTCGTCCTGGTGGAACTTCGTGCTGTCGATGCCGCTAATGTAGACGGCGGCGGCGAACACGAAGATCGCCAGGACCGCCCCGAGGTCGATCAGGCGTGACCGGCTGATGGCGTGTCTGGTACTGGTGAAAGCGTTCGTGTCCGTCACGTCAGGCGGGCTTGGCGGCGAGGATGACATTGTGGGCGCACAGCTTGTTGACGACGGGTGTTCGCTCGACGAAGCCCTCGAGGCGGGCGACCGCGCCGGTCAGCGGCTTCGGCGTGAAGTCCGGCATCAGGCCCAGCGGGCGCACGACGACCGGCGTGGCGCCGCCGGCCTTGAGCCCGCTGAGGATCTCGTCCTCGGGGATCAGCCGCTCGGCGCCGGTGTCCTGCGGGACACGGTTCATCAGCAGCGGCCAGTAGGGATTGCGCGGGTTGTGGTCCCAAACGAGCACGTAACCGCCGGGCCGCGTGACACGGGCCATCTCCATCAGCGTGTCGCGCACGTCGGCCGGATCGGCGACGTGGTGCATGACGGCGACGCAGTAGGTGAGGTCGAAGGCGCCGTCGGCGAAGGGGAGCTGCTGGCCCTTCGCGTGGACCGCCTGGAGGAGGGGCTGCCGCAGCTTCACGTAGTTCAGCATGCCCCGGAAAGGGTCGACGCCGGTAACGTCGTAGCCCTCGCGGGCGAGACGCTCGGCGAGCACCCCTGTGCCGCAACCGACATCGAGCACGCGGCCCAGCGGCACGTGCTGGCGGATGAATGTCACGCGCTTGTCGAGATAGTGCTCGACGACGTGCTCGGGAAGGCTCTCGTCGTAGGCGTCCGCGACCGCGTCGAAGTCCGTCTGCCCGTGCGAGCCGGCCGTGTTCGGCCGCGGGGCGTTGGTCGGGGGAGCGCTCATGCAGATTCTCCTGATGCGGGCGCGGGCCCGAGTCTCGTCATTCGCCGGCCGTGTCGGGGTTGATGACGGAGGTCGTGACCGTCCGCGGCGCGGCCTTGGCGCGGCCGTTGCGGAAGACGCGCAGCCGGAATTTCAGCACAAAGACTATCATCTGGAGCCCCAGCCGGATGGCCTTGCCGAGATCGCCGGTGACAGAGGATACGCCGACGCGGGGCAGATAGTTCACCGGCACCTCGACGACACGGGCGCCGGAGGTGATGACGAGCAGCATCAGCTCGGGACCGAAATGGCTGCCGCCGACCTTGAAGTGGGGCTGGATTTTCTCCAGCGTCTCGCGCGTTACCAGCCGGTAGGTGCAGCCGACGTCGCTGAGGTGGCTGGTATTGAAGAGGACCTCGACGAGCTTGGCGACGGCCCAGTTGCCCCATTTGAGGAAGAAGCCCATGTTGGCGCCGCTCCAGATCATCTCGCGCGTCGTGCGGGTGCCGAAGACGGCGTCGCAATCGTCGGCGTAGGTGAGGAGCTTGACCGCGTCGCGCGGGAGGAAGGTGCCGTCGGGCTCGGCGAGGATGAGGAGGTCGCCGGTCGCCTCCTTCAGCCCGCGCTGGTAGGCGTGGCCGTAGCCCTGCTTCGACTCGAAGACCTGCCGGGCCTGGGTCTGGGCGACCTCCGTCTCGGTGCCCGGCTCGGCGTTGTTGTTGACGACCACCACTTCATCGACGACGCCGGTGGCGAAGAAGCCGTCGATCACCTCGCGGATGGAGTCCTTTTCCGCATACGTGCCCAGCACGACCGATACCGACCGTCCGTTCCACATCGATCAGAACCCTCCATGACGTCTCACGTGGCGGCACGGGCATGTTCCGTGCCGTTGCCGCCGGGTGGCTAGGGGATGGTGGACGTGTTGATCTTTCGCAGCAGGTACATGGGCCGGGACTCGCCGTCGAGCCACGACGAGTAGCGGGCCTCGCGCACAACCTCATACTGGGGCAACTCGCGGGTTGATACCACATACATCGAGGTCGTCGCCGGCCCGAAGAGATCGGTCCACCACGGGCCATGCGGGGTCTGCTGGTCGATGTTGTTCGCGATCGAGTACTCGTAGAGGTAGTAGCCGTCCCAGCTGGCGCCGGCGTCGAGCGCGGTGATCGGCACGCCCATGGCGCGCGCCTCCCGCGCCAGGTCCCATGTCGCGTCCTGGAAGACGAGCAGGTCGCGGGTGCCGGCGATCGAGAAGGCGGCATAGACGGCGACCGCGATCCAGCCGAGCGGGAGCCAGAGCTTCGTCTCCCGCAGCGCCCAGAGCAGCAGCGCGATCGCGATCGGGAGCAGCGGCAACAGATAGCGATCGACCGAGATGATCCAGTTCCGGAAGTGGAACGACGGCGGCAGGACGCCGATGACCTGCCAGATGCCGATCATCGCCAGCAGCGAGGCGCTGGCGCGACCCGGGGCGGCCCGCGCGAAGAGGCGGCGCGAGAGGGCGAGCGCGAAAAGGACGGACGAGGCAAGGAAGACCCAGGTGAAAGCTTTTCGCAGGTCATAGTCGATGACGCCCGGGCGGCCGCCCTGGAGATCGGTCGGTCCGATGCCCTGGAAGCCGGCGTACTGGGCGATGTAGGGCATGTACTTGTCCCGTCCGGCGAAGACGAGATAGCCGGCGAGGGCGATGGCGATCCAGAGGCCGAGGAAGATGCGGCCGCCGCGCGTCGACGGCAGGCGGAGCGAGCGCAGGTGCGGCACGATCGCGAGGGTGATCGGCAGCAGGAAGAAGCCGAGGTAGGCGATCTCGATGTAGGTCATCCGGCTGATGAGAATGCGCGACTCGTAGACGCCGGCCTCCGTCATCTGGCTGAGGAACTCGCTCTGCTGCTCGGGCGCGCCGTGCGAGAGGAAGAGCCAGGCGTAGTAGGCCACCATCGTCAGCGCCGGAAAGCCGGCGACCAGCGCCGCGGTTCGGACGCCGGCCAGGTTCGGCCGCCAGCGTCCCGCGAGGAGGAGGTAGAGGCCGACGGCGAAGGGGATGAGCAGCCCCTGCTGGCGGACGAGGAAGGCGAGGGAGGCGACCGCCGAGGCGAGGACGATGACGCGGGGACTGGCGCACTCCGGGCGCAGGCCGCGGATGTAGAGCCATGTCGAAATCACCAGCAGGGCGGTGAAGTGCGGGTCGGTCATGAAGGTGAAGGCGAGGCCGAAGGTGAGCGGGTTGAAGAGGTAGACGGCCGTGCCGAGCGCCGACCGGTGGCGGGAAACGCCCATGTCGCGGCAGAGCGCGTACATCGCGCCGCCGCTGAGGAGGACGATGGCGATCGTCGAGGCGCGGGTGGAGGCGAAGGAGACGTCGGCCAGCGAGAAGAGCGCGCCCCAGGCGACCTGGAAGACGAGCGTGACGACGGAGAGGTCGAGGATGTGCATCCGGCCGTCGTTGACGAGGATCTCGACCGAGCGGGTATAGACCCAGTCGTCGCCGACCGGCGCGTCCGCCATCCAGGGGATCACGAGCAGCGAGGCGAGGAAGAGGGCGAAGACGGCGATGACCGGCCAGAGCGATTCCGCCGGGTGGCTCGCGACGTCCGGGGGCGCGGCCGTGGAGACGGCGGGCCGGGCGTGGCCGTTCGGGGAGATCGCGGGGCGGGAACCGTTTGCCACGGCCGGGCGGCTGGCGCGGGCGTTCTGTCGTTGGCGCTTCCGTCTCGTGCGGGCGTTGCTCATGGACGACGTCGACCCTCTCCAAACAGGAAACCGGCAGGCGAATCGCGCCCGCCGCACGCGCACAGGGTAGCCGAGATGCGCCGGTCGATCATCAAATTGCATCCCGGCGTCATGTCGTTCACCATTTCACCATACGTCAGCGAGCGGACAAGACGATTCGAAGGGATGGACGGCGTGACTGAGGGCAACATCCGGCGCGTGCTGGTCGCCAACCGCGGCGAGATCGCGATTCGCATCATGCGTGCCTGCCGGGAGATGGGCATCGCGTCCGTGGCGGTCTATGGCGACGGCGAGGAGCGCGCGCCGCACGTGCGCTACGCCGACGACGCCTGGCGAATCCCGGACGGCCCGGGCCTGCCCTACCTGCGGATCGAGGGGCTGATCGACGTCGCCAAACGCGCCGGGGCGGACGCCGTGCACCCCGGGTACGGCTTCCTGGCCGAGAACGCGGCGTTCGCGCGAGCGACGGTCGAGGCCGGGCTCGTGTTCATCGGCCCGCCGGCGGAGGCCATCGCGGCGATGGGCAACAAGGTCGAGGCGCGCCGGATTGCGACCGGCGCGGGGGTGTCGCCGGTGCCGGGGACGCCCGGCCCGGTCGCCTCAGCCGAGGAGGCGCGGGCGTGGGCGGACGCGCACGGCTATCCCGTGGCTGTGAAGGCGTCTGGCGGTGGAGGAGGGCGCGGCTTCCGCGTCGCGCGCGACGCGTCGGAGATCGAGGCGGCGTTCGCGGGCAGCCGGGGCGAGGCGGAGCGTTACTTTGCGAACCCCGAGGTCTACCTGGAGCGCTACCTGGAGCAGCCGCGGCACATCGAGGTGCAGGTCTTCGCGGATGCGCACGGCGGGGTGGTCGCCTTCCCGGAGCGCGATTGCTCGATCCAGCGGCGGCACCAGAAGCTGGTCGAGGAGTCGCCCTCGCCGGCCGTCGACGCCGCGCTGCGGGAGCGGTTCCAGGCGGCGACCGGGGCGCTGGTGCGCGCGGTGGACTACCGCGGGGCGGGGACGGTCGAATACCTGCTGGACCGCGGCGGCGAGTTCTTCTTCCTGGAGATGAACACGCGCATCCAGGTCGAGCACACGATCACCGAGATGGTGACCGGCATCGACCTCATCCGCGAGCAGATCCGGGTGGCATCCGGCGCGCCGCTCTCGTTCGGCGCGGCGGATGTGACGCCGCGGGGCTGGGCGATCGAGTGCCGGATCAACGCGGAGGATGCGTCGCGGCAGTTCGCGCCGGTCGCGGGGACGATCACGCGCGACCGGGAGCCCGCCGGGTTCGGCGTGCGCGTCGACGGCGCGCTGCGCGAGGGCGACCAGATCCTGCCGGCGTACGACTCGATGATCGCCAAGCTTATCGTGTGGGGGCGCGACCGCGACGAGGCAATCTCGCGGATGCGGAGGGCGCTCGCCGACTACGAGATCGGCGGCGTGCCGACGACGATCCCGTTCCATCAGCGGGTCATGGCGCACCCGGCGTTCGTCGCCGGCGAGGCGACGACGACGTTCCTCGTCGACCATCCCGACGTGCTGGAGATCGCGGCAGCGAGCCAGGAGGAGGCGAGCGCGGCCGCGGATGGCGCGGTCGACGAGCGCACGCGCCTGATCGTCGAGGTCGGGGGCCGCCGCTTCGACGTCGCGGTCGCGGGACTGGCGTCCGTAGCGACGACCAATGGCCGGTCGCGGGCCAAGCGGTCCGGGCGGCCGCGGGCGGCAAGTGCAGCGGCGGCGGGCAACGCGCTGGTGAGCCCGATCCAGGGAACCGTGTTGCGCGTGGCGGTGGAGCCGGGGCAGGCGGTGGCGGCCGGGGACCTCATCTGCGTCGTCGAGGCGATGAAGATGGAGAACGAGCTGACGGCGCACCGGGACGGGGTCGTGACGGAGGTCGGTGTCGCGGCCGGGGGGACGGTGCAGATCGGGACGGTGGTCGCGACGATCGAGGACGCGGGGTAGGCCGCGCTGATCGAAGAAACAGATCCCTGTAGCGCCGGGTCTTGTACCCGGCGCTGTCGTGTCACATCAACGCGGTGCTTTTGCACAGAGGGAAGGGCGGCCGTACCCGAATCCACCCACTCTGAGCGGGTGTGGCTCACCCTTCGGGTTCGGCCATGGCCAGTCCTTGCCTGCGGCTCGGCCGGTTCCGCCCGTACAACCGGCCTTCGTGGCCGGTACTTCGGTTTCGCGCGAGCCGCCGCCCCCATCATCGCGGAACGGCTCGCGTCACTCGACATTCGGTGTCCGTACACGTATGCTGTGGATAAGAGTGGAGCGAAGTGGGGATAAGTGGCTGGTTTTGTGGATATCCCCACCGGCATCCCACCCCGCTGACTCTTCCGCAGTTCAGCTCGTGCCGTCCCCGCAGCGGTTCGTCAGGCACAACCGGCGCCGGGTGTGCTCATCGTGACCTTGCGCGGACAGGACCACGACGCCATGTTTCTGGGCCGTCATTCGCACAACCTGGACGAAAAGGGACGCCTGGCGATCCCGGCGCGCTTTCGCGAGCTGCTCGCCGAGGGGCTCGTGCTGACGCGCGGCATCGACCAGTGTCTCGCGGCCTACCCGCGCCCGGCGTGGGAGCGGCTGGCCGAGAAGATCAGCGCGCTCTCGATGGCGGACCGGGATGCCCGGCTGTTCCGGCGGATGGTGTTTGCCGAGGCGGTCGACGTCGCGCTCGATGGGCAGGGGCGGATCGTCGTCCCCGCCGAGCTGCGGCGCTACGCCGGGATCGAGCGGGAGGCGATCGTCGTCGGCGTGCACACGTCGATCGAGATCTGGAGCCCCGCCCGGTGGGCCGAGGTCTCCGGGCAGGTCGAGGACAGCGGCGAGGAGATCGCCGCCCGGCTCGCCGGGATGCTGTAGCATCCTTTCTGGCATCGGGCAGGACGCGCACTGAGCACTCACGAGGGCCCGAGCCGATCATTCTGGAATCGTTGATGAATGCTGCTTCGCCCGCCAACGGGCACATCACCGTCTTGCTGGAGGAGGCCGTGGACGCGCTGCGCCCGCGGTCCGGCGGCGTCTACGTCGACGGCACCTTCGGCGGCGGGGGGCATACCGGCCTGCTGCTTTCGCGGGTCGACGGTGAGGCGACGGTCTACGCGATCGACGCCGATCCGCAGGCGATCCACCGCGCCGAGGCGCTGGCGGCGACCCCGTCCGGCGCCGGAGTGACGCCGGTGCACGCCAACTTTCGAGGTTTGGATCGCGTGGCCGAGCGCCTTGGCATCGACGGCGTCGACGGCGTGCTGCTCGATCTCGGGCTGTCGTCGTTCCAGCTCGACGAGGCCGAGCGCGGCTTCGCGTTCCGCTTCGCGGGACCGCTGGACATGCGCTTCGACCCGACCACCGGGCCATCGGCGGCCGACCTCGTCAACACGCTGGAGACGGACGAGCTGGCGCGGCTGCTCTGGCAGTACGGCGAGGAGTCGAGCTCGCGCCGCATCGCGCGGGTGATCGTCGAGCGGCGGGCACGGGCGCCGATCGAAACCACGACCGAGCTTGCGGAGTTGGTAGAGGCAGCGGTCGGCGGCCGGCGCGGCAAGGCGATCCATCCCGCGACCAAGACGTTCCAGGCGCTGCGGATCGCGGTCAACGAGGAGCTGGCGGCGCTGGAGTCGGCGCTGGGGGCGGCGGTCTCGCTCTTGCGTCCGGGTGGGCGACTGGTGGTGATCTCCTTCCATTCGCTCGAGGACCGCATCGTCAAGCAGACGATCGCCGCGGAATCCGCGACCTGCATCTGCCCGCCGGATCAGCCGGTGTGCACCTGCGATCACCAGCCGCGGCTGCGGCGGATCGGCAAGCCGGTGCGTCCGGGCGCCAACGAGATCGACATCAATCCGCGGAGCCGTTCGGCGATCATGCGCATCGCCGAGCGCCTGCCCGCGACGGGAACTGACGAGGTGAGACCAGGGGCATGACACGTTTTCTTCTTCGGGATGTCCTGGCCGGCACGGGCGGCGAGCTGCGCGGCGAGCTGCCGGACGAGACCGTGTTCGCGGCGCTGGAGCGCGACTCGCGCGTGGTGCAGCGCGGCGACCTGTTCATCGCCGTGAAGGGCGAGCGGCTCGACGGGCACGTCTTCGTGCCGCAGGCCATCCAGAACGGCGCGCGGGCGGCGATCGTCTCCCGGGCGTGGGCGGATGAGCACCCGGACGCCGGGATCCCGCTGGTCGTCGTCGACGAGCCGGTGAAGGCGCTGCAGCGCTGGGCCGCCTGGCGGCGGGACCAGCTCAATGTCCGGGTGATCGGCATCACCGGCAGCGTCGGCAAGACGAGCGCGAAGGAGTCGATCGCGGCCGTCCTCGGCCAGCGCTTCCGCGTGCACAAGAGCCCCGGCAACTTCAACAACGAGATCGGGCTGCCCCTGACGCTGCTGGAGACGCCGCCGGACACCGATGTGCTGGTGCTGGAGATGGGCGGCGCCTATGCGTTCGGCGAGCTGACGCTGCTGGCGGGTATCGCGAAGCCGGACGTCGGGGTCGTGACGAACATCTACCCGGTGCATCTGGAGCGGATGGGCACGATCGAGGCGATCGCGCAGACCAAGCGTGAGCTCGTCGAGGCGATCCCCGAGGGCGGGCTCGTCGTGCTGAACGCCGACGATGCGCGCGTGCGGGCGATGGCGTCGGCCGCGAAGGGCCGCATCCTCACCTACGGGCTCGACGAGCCGGCGGACATCCGCGCCGGCGGGGTGCGGACCGAGGGGCTGAAGGGAACGAGCTTCTGGGTCTCGATCGAGGGCGAGGAGACATCGCTGAAGGTGCCGTTCGTCGGCGCGCAGGGCGTGCAGATCGCGCTCGTCGCGCTGGCGGTCGGGCACGGCTTCGGGATGCATGTCTCCGAGATGCTGGTCGGGCTGCAGGACCCGTCGGTGCAGGTGCGACTGCTGTTCGTGCCCGGGCCGTCGGGGGCGCAGCTGATCGACGACACCTACAACGCGAGCACCCCGTCCGTGCTGGCGGCGCTCGGCATCCTTGACGAGATCCCGGCGCGGCGGAAGGTCGCCGTGCTCGGGGAGATGCGCGAGCTCGGCGAGCTGAGCGAGGGTGAGCACCGCATCGTCGGCGGCCGCGCCGGCGACGTCGTCGACGTGCTGGTCACGTTCGGCGACCTGGCGCGGGCGACGCTCGAGGAGGCGGGCACGGCCGACCGGCCGCCCGACCGGCCACTGGCGCTGCACTCCTTCGGCCTGCATGAGCGCGAGGAGCTGGTCGACTTCCTCCGGAACGAGCTGCGCGAGGGAGACATCGTGCTGCTGAAGGGCTCACGCGGGCTCGAGATGGAGACCATCGTGACCGCGCTGCGATCCGATGCCGGGCCGCAGGACGACGGCGCACGTGGGCGAGCGGCGTCCATATGAACCTCCCCATGGTCCTGCTGGACATCCTGGAGCCGTTGCGCGTCGACGCCGTGATGCCGCACGACGACAACGAGAACATGGCGGTCTCGCTGGCGCTGGGCGCGATGGCGTTCGTCTTCACGATCATCATCGGTCGGCCGATCATCACCTACCTGCGGCAGCGCAAGGTCGGCAAGAAGATCCGGATCGAGCTGGAGCAGCATTTCGGCAAGGCCGGCACGCCGACGATGGGCGGGATCATCATCACCATCGCGGTCGTGGTCCTGACGCTGGTGTTCAATACCGCGGGTAGGCTCTCGATGCTGCTGCCGGTGGCGGTGCTGGTCTCCTGCGGCGCGCTCGGCGCGATCGACGACGGCATGAATCTCGTCGGCGGCAAGGGCAGCGGCATGACCGGGCGATTCAAGTTCGCCTGGCTGCTGGTCTTCGCCGTCGCCGCCGCCTTCGTCCTGCACCTGCCCGATCCGTGGGGGCTAGGCCTCCACCACATGTACATCCCGTTCTTCGGGCGGTTCGACATCGGATGGGTCTACCTGCCGATCGCGGCGTTCGCGATCATCGGCATGGCGAACGCGGTGAACCTGACCGACGGGCTGGACACGCTCTCGGCGGGCACGGCGGCGATCGCCTTCGTGGCCTACGGCATCATCGCCTACCGCCAGGGACAGCTCGGCGTCGTGACGTTCTGCTTCACGATGGTCGGCTCGCTGATGGGTTTCCTCTGGTTCAACGCCAATCCGGCGCAGGTCTTCATGGGGGACACCGGCTCGCTGGCGATCGGCGCCTCGCTGGCGACGGCGGCGTTCATGACCGGTCAGTGGCTGCTGCTGCCGATCGTCGGCGCGGTGTTCGTGGCCGAGACGCTGTCGGTCATGCTGCAGGTGACCTACTTCAAGATCACGAAGCGGAAGTTCGGCGCCGGCCGCCGGCTGTTCCGGATGACCCCGCTGCATCATCACTTCGAGCGGCTGGGTTGGTCCGAGACGCAAGTCGCATTACGATTCTGGCTGGTGGGGATGATGTCGGGCCTGCTCGGCGTCGCGCTCGCCTTGCTGTGATGATGGCCGTGGACTCCCTCGTACAACCGGCCCCGCAGCGGCAGGGCCGACCGTAC
This sequence comes from Thermomicrobiales bacterium, assembly GCA_035540335.1. Classification (GTDB taxonomy): domain Bacteria; phylum Chloroflexota; class Chloroflexia; order Thermomicrobiales; family UBA6265; genus UBA6265. The sequence continues at coordinate 16,017 of DATLHE010000178.1, forward strand.
GGCTGGTATGGCAGCCTGTTCGACAACAACGATGGACACCGCGCATGACTGATCGACTGGCTGGAACGCGATACACCGTCATGGGCCTCGGCGTCCTCGGCGGCGGGGTGGGGGTGGCCCACTACCTCGCCACCCACGGCGCGGTGGTGACGGTGACCGACATACGCGACGCGGCGCAGCTGCGGACCTCGATGGACGCGCTGGCCGGGCTGCCGATCACCTACCACCTCGGCGCGCACGACGCGGCCGACTTCACCCGCGGAAACGCCGACGTCATCGTTCGCAACCCGGGCGTGCCGCGCCGCTCCCCGTATCTCCAGATAGCCCGCGAGGCCGGGCTGGCGATCGAGATGGAGATGTCGCTCTTCTTCCGCGCCTGCGAGGCGCCGATCCTCGGCGTCACCGGCACGAAGGGCAAGACGAGCGTCTCGACACTCTGCGGCGGCATCCTGAACGCATGGAAGCCCGAGACCGTGCTGGCCGGCAACATGGGGATCTCGGCGCTGGCGGCGGTCGACGACATCGAAGGCGGGACGCCGGTCGTGATCGAGCTCTCCAGCTGGCAGCTGGAGGCCCTGGACGAGCACCGGCTCGGGCCGAAGGTCGCCGTCATCACCAACGTCTCGCCGGATCACCTCGACCAGTACGACGGCTTCGACGACTACGCCGCGACCAAGCGCACGATCGGCCACCATGTGGGGCCAGAGGGCATCGTCGTCTACAACGCCGACGACCCCGAGTGCGTGAAGATCGTCGCCGAGACGCCGGGGCGGGCGATCCCGTTCGGGCTGCACGACACCGGCGGCGATGGCGCCTGGCTCGTCGGCGAGGAGCTCGTCTGGCGCGCGTCGGGGCGTGAGGAGCGCCTGCCGCGACCCACCCAGCTTCAGCTCGGCGGCGACCACGGCGCGGCCAACGCGCTCGCGGCGTTTGCCGCGACGCGCGCCTATGGCGCGCCGCTGGAGGCCGTCCGGCACGGCCTGGAGGTATTCGCCGGCGTGCCGAACCGCATGGAGGAGGTCGCGATCGTCGACGGCGTGCTCTTCGTCAACGACACCTCCGCCACGGCGCCGGCGGCGGCGATCGCCGGGCTCCGCGTGCTGCACGAGCGGGCGAACACGGTGTACCTGATCGCCGGCGGGGCCGACAAGAAGACCGACCTGACGCCGTTCGCCGACGAGATCGCCCGCCTGCGGCCGCGGGTGCTGCTACTCGACGGCACCGCGACGTCGCGCCTGCGCGAGCTGCTGGACGAGCATGGCGTGCCCTACGCGGGCCCGTTCACAAGCATGGCGGAAGTCGTCCGCGCCGCCGCGACGGAGGCCCGAGACGGCGATGTCGTGACGCTGACGCCCGGCTGCGCCAGCTTCGGCCTTTTTCGCAATGAGTTCGACCGGGGCGAGCAGTTCCGCGCCGCCGTCCATGCCCTTCGCATCGCCGTCTGACGTTCAACCACCACCCAGGGGACCGTTCGCATGACCGACCAGGCCGTCCAACCCGCCGCCCAGGAGACCGACACGCTGCCGCCCTCGCCGGCGACGTTCCATTTCATCGGGATCGGCGGCATCGGCATGAGCGGCCTGGCGCGTATCCTCCATGCTTGGGGCTACCGCGTCAGCGGGTCCGACGCGGCCGATTCGGCGCAGGTCGCCGCGCTCAGGGCGCTCGGCATCGAGGTCGTGATCGGTCACGATGACCCGACGCTCGCCGGTCTGGCCGATGTCGTCGTGACGACGCTGCGGGCGGTGGTCAACGCCCCGCTGGAGGTCGACGCGGCGATCAGCGCCGGCGCGCGGCTGGTCAAGCGCGGGCAGCTGCTCGGCATGATCGGCAACGCCCGCCGCCTCGCGGCCGTGGCGGGGACGCATGGCAAATCGACGACCTCCGGCATGCTCACCGTCGCCCTGCGCGCGCTCGGCGCCGACCCGACATACGCGGTGGGCGCGATCATCGGCGCGACCGGCACCAACGCGGACCCTGGCGACGGGCCGCACATGGTGGTCGAGGCGGATGAGTTCGACCGCGCGTTCCACTTCCTGCGCCCGGAGATCGGGCTCATCACCTCCGTCGCCTACGACCACCCCGACATCTACCCCGACCAGCAGAGCTACGACGAGGCGTTCGTCGAGTACGCGCGCAACATCACGCCGGGCGGCACGCTCATCGTCGCCGGCGACGATCCAGGGTGCCGGCGGGTGATCGGGGCGGTCCGCGCGCTCGACCGTCCAGACCTGACGATCACGACCTTCGGCGAGACCGACGACGTTGACTGGCGCCTCGCGCGCACCGCGCCGGGCTGGTCGGTGACCGGCCCGGATGGCCAGACGCATCCGATCAGCCTCGCCGTGCCGGGGCGCCACAATGCCCGCAACGCGACCGCCGCCATCGCCGTGCTGGCCGCGTTCGGGTTCACGGCGGAGCAGGCGATCGCCGGCGTCGCCGCCTACACCGGGATCGGCCGCCGCTTCGAGCACAAGGGCACCGTGCGGGGCGCGGCCGTCGTCGATGACTACGCGCACCACCCCGACGAGCTCAACGCGGTGCTCAGCGCCGCCCGGGAGCACTTTCCGGGGCGGAGGATCATCGCCGTCCACCAGCCGCACACCTACACGCGCACCGAGGCGCTGATGCCGGAGTTCGCGGCCTCGCTGGAGCAGGCCGACGTCGTCGTGCTGCTCGACATCTACTCTTCGGGCGAGGAGAACACGCACCAGATCAGCAGCGCCGACCTCGGCCGGCTGATCCAGCGCCCGGTGCACCTCGCGGCGGGGCCCGAGGATGCCGTCGCCACCGTGCTGGAGGTGCTGGAGGAGAACGACGTCGTCCTCACCCTCGGCGCGGGCGACATCACCCGCGTCGGCCCGCTGCTGATGCAGACCGGGCCGCTGCCGGAGACGCCGGCGGCCCGGCCCCGGCGCGCGCCGGGCACCACGGCAACGGCAACGATCCCGAACGCGCCGGGGCTGAAGGTGCTGCGCGATGCGGCGATGTCGTTGTATACGACGATGCGCATCGGCGGGACGGCCGATTTCCTCGTCCGCGCGCCCTCGCCGGAGGAGATCCTCGCCGCGACCCGCTGGGCGGCCGACGAGGGGCTCCCCGTCTCCGTCATCGGCGGCGGCAGCAACCTGCTCGTCGGTGACGACGGCATCCGCGGTCTGGTGATCGTCGCCCGCACGCCCGGCGAGCGGGCCGAAGCGCTGGTCGAGACCGTGGATCTCGGCACGCACGTCGAGATCACCGTCGGCGCGCAGGCGCCCCTGAGCTGGGTCGGCCGCTACTGCGCCGAGCAGGGGTGGAGCGGCATGGACTGGGCCGTCGGGCTGCCGGGGCAGATCGGCGGCGCGACGGTGAACAACGCCGGCGCCCACGGCACGGAGACGAAGGACCATCTCATCGGCGTCGAGCTCCTGCTCGCGGACGGCGAGATTCGCCGCGAGGACGCGGCGTGGATGCGGGCGGAGTACCGGATAACGCGCGTCAAGGGCGCGCCCCGGCCCCGCCCGTGGACGCTGCTGCGGTCAACCTTCCGGCTGCCGAAGGGCGACCGGGAGAGCCTGATGCGCCTGGCGGACGAGCATGCGGCCTTCCGGCGGCGCACGCAGCCGACCGGAGCGTGCTCCGGGAGCACATTCGCCAACCCGCCGGGCGACTTCGCCGGGCGGCTGATCGAGGCGGCGGGGCTGAAGGGGCACACGCACGGCGCGATGCAGCTCTCGCCGAAGCATGCGAACTGGGTCATGAACACGGGCGGCGGCACGGCCGTCGAGGCGTGGGAGCTCATCCTGCACACGCAGGAGGTCGTGAGCGAGCGCTTCGGCGTCGAGCTGCGGCCCGAGATCGAGCGCATCGGCGACCACCGGATTTGAACGACAGGATGGAAGATGGGCCTATGACAGCCGGCAATGGACACAATGGCAGGATCCGCGTCGCGGTGGTCTTCGGCGGACGCTCCGACGAGCACGACGTCTCGCTGCGCTCGGCGCAGACGATCATGAACGCGCTCCACCCGGACCGCTACGAGGTCGTCCCGCTCGGGATCACGCGCGAGGGGCGCTGGATCGCCGGCGGCGACCCGATGGCGGCGCTGGTCGCCGAGTCGCCGATGTTCCACCTGCAATCCGGCGAGCAGACGTCGCCGAAGCCGGCCAACGGCTCGCTCGTGCCCGCGAACGGCGCCGACACGCTGATGCCGGGCGGCGTGACCGACACCGTCGACGTCGTCTTCCCCGCGCTGCATGGGCCGATGGGCGAGGACGGCACGCTGCAGGGCATGCTGCGGATGGCGGGCGTGCCGTTCGTCGGCAGCGGCGTGCTCGGCTCGGCGGCGGCCATGGACAAGGCGATGACCAAGGTCGTCATCGACAAGGCGGGCATCCCGCAGCTGCCGTGGATGCTGGTGATGCGGCGCGACTGGGAGCGCGACGCCAAGGCGGTCGAGCAGAAGATCGCCGGGGAGATCGGCTTTCCGTGCTTCACGAAGCCGGCGAACCTCGGCTCCAGCGTCGGCATCTCGAAGGTGCACGACGCGAGCGAGCTGCACGAGGCGCTGGTGCAGGCGGCGCACTTCGACCGCCGGATCGTCGTCGAGAAGGGCGTCTCGGGGCGCGAGCTGGAGATCTCGGTGCTCGGCAATGACGACCCGGTCGTCTCCATCGCCGGCGAGATCCGGCCGCGAGGCGAGTTCTACGACTACAACGCCAAGTACATCGATGACACCGCCGAGCTGATCATCCCGGCCGACATCCCGTCCGAGGCGCAGGCCCAGCTGGAGGAGTACGCCGCGCGGGCGTTCCGCGCGCTGGACCTGGCGGGGCTGGCGCGGGTCGACTTCTTCCTGGAGCACGGCACCGGGCAAATCTACCTCAACGAGGTGAACACGCTGCCCGGGTTCACCTCGATCAGCATGTACCCGATGCTGTGGGAGGCGAGTGGGGTGCCGCTGACGGAGCTGGTGGACCGGCTGGTCCGCCTCGCGATCGAGCGGCACGAGGAGCTGGGGTAGGGGCGGCTGATCCGGCGCAGCGGGAGGACACAAGGACCTCCCCTACGCCGGGTTTGGCAGCCCGAAGGCGCACACCCTTCGGGGGGGCGCGGCTACGACGGGGAGCCTCGCCCGCAAGATGGTAGGGGCGACGCTACGTGGTCGCCCGATGGCCCACAGGAACAGCCTGCGGAGCGGGAACCACCCAACCGTCATCCCGAGCGAGCCCCCTGGGATGACGGGTAGTGTGTCGGCCAATGGACTTCGCGTGCGTCCCTGCCTCGCCCGAGATAACGGAGCCGCTGGCGGGGTGAACGTGCCCGCGTCCGTTCGCGGGTGATGGACGGGCCGGATGTGTTGTCGCATGCGGCGAAGGGCGCGGGGACGCATGCTATACTTTGCGACGATCGCCTGGTGTTGTGCATACGATGTCTCGCGTTTGCCCGTGCATCGCGCCTTGTGGTCGTACAATACGCACACGGGATGTGCGATCATACTGTCAAGTCAACGGCCCAGAACGAGAGCGGCACACCTTCGTGTGTCCGGCGAGGAACCGATCGGGTTCCCGGGCTCTCGTTCGATTCCTGGAGTTAACGGTTGGCTGTCCCCGCACCGGGGGATCGCGTGACAGGCACGTCGATCAGCCGGGTGATGAAAGCCACGATGAAACATGGATGGTGAAGGGACAATGCAATCCCGAGGTCAGAATCCGGCACGCGGTCAGCAACAAGTACGGGTTCACGGCGCGGCCGGCCAGCCGCAGGTTCCGAATGAGCGCTCCGCCGCCCCCGAGCAGCCGGAGAAACCCGCGTCGCGCTGGAGCATGTCGGATCATCTGGCCAACGCGTTCGCCCGGATCAAGGTGATCGGCGTCGGCGGCGCCGGCGGCAACGCGATCAATCGCATGGTCAGCTCCGGCGTCGACGGCATCGAGTTCGTCGCAGTCAACACCGACGCCCAAGCGCTGATGACGAGCGAGGCGACGATCGCGATCCGCATCGGCGACAAGCTCACCAAGGGTCTCGGCGCCGGCGGGCGTCCCGAGATCGGCGAGCGCGCCGCCGAGGAGAGCTCCGAGAGCCTCTCCGAGGTGATGCGCGACTGCGACATGATCTTCATCGCCGCGGGCATGGGCGGCGGCACCGGAACCGGCGCCTCGCCGACGATCGCACGGCTCGCGAAGCAGGCCGGCGCGCTGACGGTCGCCGTCGTCACCAAGCCGTTCGAGTTCGAGGGCGGGCGTCGTCGCCGGGCGGCGGAAGAGGGCGTCGCGGCGCTCAGGGAAGTCGTCGACGCGCTGATCACGATCCCGAACGAGCGCCTGCTGCACATGGTCGACCCGAAGACGACGGTCACCGAGGCGTTCCAGATCGCGGACGACGTGCTGCGGCAGGGTATCGCAGGCATCTCCGACCTGATCACGAAGCCGGGCGTCATCAACCTCGACTTCGCGGACGTCAAGACGATCATGCAGGACGCCGGGTCGGCGCTGATGGCGATCGGCTACGGCGAGGGGTCGGACCGCTGCGTCAACGCCGCCCGCGAGGCGATCGAGAGCCCGCTGCTGGAGATGAACATCCAGGGCGCCAAGGGCGTGCTCTACAACATCAGCGGCGGCAGCAACCTGACGCTGTTCGAGACCAGCGAGGCGGCGGAGGTCATCCGCGCCGCGGCCGACGACGACGCCGAAATCATCTACGGTACGTCGATCGACGAGTCGCTGGGCGACGCGGTGATGATCACCCTGATCGCGACCGGCTTCGACGAGCGCCCGGCGCTCGACGCGTTCTCGTTCGGCAGCACGTCGCGTGAGCCGTCGCGGGCGAGCGAGGATCGCTACACGCGGTCGACCTCCTCGCGCGAGCCTGAGCCGCGCGGCGGTGGCGGGCAGCCGGTCTACCCGGACGACGACTGGGAGTCGGAGTCGTCGATCATCAGGTTCCTGCGCGAGCGCTAGGCGCCTACCAAACACGAAAGAACCAGTGCGGTGCCCGGACGTTCGACGTGCGGGCACCGTCGTATCATGGCCGTGAGCCGGGGGAGCAGGTGTCGTGCGTTGTCCATACTGCAAGGCCAAGGATTCACGCGTCATCGACAGTCGCGACATCAGCGGGGGAGACTCCATCCGCCGCCGTCGCGAGTGCGTCGAGTGCAAGCGGCGGTTCACGACCTATGAGCGGGTGGAGACGGCGCCGCTGATCGTCGTCAAGAAGGACGGCCGGCGCGAGGAGTTCAATCCGGAGAAGCTGCGCCAGAAGCTGCGGGTGGCGCTGACGAAGCGCCCGATCGGGGAGGACGCGCTGGAGGCGCTGATCAACCGCATCGAGAGCGAGCTGATGGCGCTGGGGACGAAGGAGGTCTCCTCGCACGCGATCGGCGAGATGGCGCTGCGCGAGCTCAAGGCGCTCGACCACGTTGCTTATATCCGGTTCGCCTCGGTCTACCGCCAGTTCGCGGACATCGACGAGCTGCGGCGCGAGGTCGAGGGGCTCTCCGCGCCGGGCGATCGATGACCGCGTTTTCACGCCTCTTCGGCGCATTGATGATAGAACGGCGATTCGCTCTGGTAGCCCCGGGTCTTGTACCCGGGGTTGTTCCCGACCCCCTACCGCTTGGTGTCTGCGCGCTGGTCCGCAACAAACCAACTTCTTTCTGAGCGAAGCAAAGGGTCGCCCGGCCGAGCCGGCATTGCCGGCGAGAAGCAAAAGGCCCGCTCCGCTTCTCGCGCTGCGCGCTCGGCCATGGCGAGCCCTTGCCTGCGGCCATGGCCGAGGTGGCACAGCCACCGAGAAGCGGAGCGGGCTCTTGGCCGGAGAACCCTACGGGAAGCGGTGTGATCGGCACGCCCTCGTCCCCCGCACTATATGGCCCTGCGGGCCATCGGGCCGACACCGCTTCGCGGGTACGGCCCCTACATCATTGCGCTCCCGTGCCGATACCCTACAGCGGTTCTCGAAATGGTTGGTAGGGGAGGAGGTTGTCTCCTCCCGCCGCCGGGAGCACACAAGGTGCTCCCCTCCACCTCAACGATCGCAACGTTTCCTAGAATGGCTCTAGGCCTGTGATTCCCGTAGGGAATGTCGGACCGCGCGCCCGAAAGCCGCGATAGGTCGCCACACAACGACGTGACACGCCCGGATGGAATCTCCATCCGGGCGTTCGTGTGCTCCGTCAGTCTCCTGTGCCTTCGGCGAAGAGGATGTAGCCGGGGTCCTGGCCGGGGACGGTGTTTGGCACCTCGGTCCAGTCACCGTCAGGCGCGGAGAGGTCGAGCAGCCAGCGGGTCCGTGATTCGTCGCCCTGCGATGAGAGCGAGAGGAACGAGCCGTCCCGCGAGAGCACCACGGTCGCGGCGCTCCGTGCCGCGTTTGGTGGCGTGATCTGCTCGATGACCGGTGGTCCGTTCCGCGTCTGAACCACGGAAATGTGCTGCGAGCCAATCGTGTAGGCCATCGTCGTGCCGTCGCCAGAGGCTGTGATGGAGTTCTTGCCGATCGCCATGGACCCAGCGTTGTTGGGGTTCGGAACGTCCTCCAGCTCATTGACGAGGTCGCCCGAGACCGGATCATGGACGCGAATCGTGACCGTGCCTCCATCCATACCTATGTAGTCGTACATGAAGAGGGCGTTCGTGCTGGTGATCCACGAGATGCTGTTGCCGAGCTCCATGCCCTCGAACTCATGTGTTTCGCCCGTGGCGACGTTCACCGAGAAGACCTTGTCCACGTCCGTCGAGGCCGGGTCGGCGTCGGAGCCGTGATCCGCGCGGATGGTCGCGACCACGACATCAGGATCCGGCGTCGTGCGAAGTCCGGCGATCGTCTGATCTGTGTCGAGCACTGTCCCCGGCTCGGCGTTGAGCTCGGCTTTCAGCACCTGCACGTCGTTGCCCGCCGCGTAGCTGATCGCGCTGCCCTCCTGCACCCAGGCCATGAAGGGCTGCCAGGCGTCCGGGATGCTGGGCGACTGGGCGACCGCCGCGCCATCGGCTGTGTCGACAATGCCGTAGGTGATCGAATCGCCCTGGTTGCCGATTGTCAGGGCGGCGTGGCTGCCGTCCGGTGAGAGGGCCATCGCGGTGACGAGGGGCAGGTCCTCGCTGAGGGTGATCCAGTGCGTGTCGTCGAACGAGTCGCCGAGCAGCAGCAGGTCGCCAGGCGCGCCGGTGTTGGTCTTGAGCCGGCCCCCATACACGGTTTGGGCGAAGCCGAGCGCCACGGTGCCGTCGTCGGCCGGGGTAGAGAGCATCACCGCCACATCGGCTGGCGCCGGGATGCCGGCCATTGCGCTCAGCGGGCGCGACTCCATCGTCCTCAAGTCGAGGACCGCAAGCTCGGAGGGATCATCCGCCAGCGGGCCGACGACCCACGGGCTGCCGTCCACGGAGTAGGTCATCACCGACCGCGCCTCCGAGTCGTCGGTGGGTTTCCCGAACATCACCATGTCGCCGCTCGCGACGCTGACGTAGCCGCTCAGCAGGTTCGCAAGGTCATCCTCGCCCGGTGGCAAGACTGCGAGGCTCACCGTTCCGGGCCAGGGACCGGGTGAGGCCGAGATGACGTTGGACGAAAGCACCCAGTTCGGCTCGCCCGCACACGTGAGCTTGAGATCACCACGAGGATCGATGCCGGTCGTGTCGTAGCGGGAGATGATCAATGACGTCGTCTCGACCGGCGAGTTTGGGTCCGCGACATCGGGAATGATCGGGATGTCGCCGCTGAGATCGCAGGCGGTGATTGGCGCGGGGGTGGCGGCGGGCGCCGTGATCGTCTCCCGCGTCGAGGGCTGCATCGCGACGCCGGGGATGGTCGCCGGGTCGTCGTTCCCGCCGCCTCCGGTGCCGAAATCGCCGTCGAAGACGCGCCAGATGCCGAAACCGGCGAGGATGACCAGTGCCGCGAGGGCGATGTTGGCCGCGTGCGACCACGCCATACGCCGGAAGAGCGGCGTGGATCGGGGTTTCGCGGCAGTGCCTCCCCTGTGTGGCGCGGGCCAGGGGTTCGGGATCGCGTGTGCGTCGGGTGTTGGGGCAGAAGTCATGATGTCCTCCCAGATCTGTGATTTGAGGTCGAGAGGCATCGTGGGGAGATCGTCTGGCCCGCGCAGCGCGCGCTGGACGCAAACGAAGGTCGCTTCGAGCTCGTTTCGCGGTGCGCGATCGACTCCGTCGGCGATCTGCTCGCCGAAGTCCATGAACGCATGCTCGTCCGAATCGAACTGTCGTCTCTGGTTGCTCATGCTGACGTGTCCTGGTCGTCGTGCGGGTCGCCAAGCAGCTCGCGCAGGCGGACGTAGGCGCGGAAGTGCGCGGTGCGGACGGCGCCGATGCTCATCTGCAGGAGGCGGGCGATCTCGGCGCCCTTCGCGCCGATAGCGCACAGCTCCACGATCTGCCGTTGCTTCTCCGGCAGCTGGGCCAGCGCCCGCTCGATGCGGCGTCGCTCGTCGGCCGCGATCGCGGCGTCCTCGGGCGACCGGCTGCGGTCCACCAGCCACGGCTGCGCGGCCGGGGCGTCGAGCGCGGTCGTCGGCCGGTGGCGGCGCGTCTCGTCGATGACGACGTTGCGGGCGATCGTCATCAGCCAGGCGCGGAACGTCGTGCCGTCGCCGCGGCGCTCCGGCCGGAACCGGGGTAGGGCGGCGAGCGCCCGGGAGAACGTCTGGCTGGTGGCGTCCGCCGCGCGCTCGGGGTCGCCGAGCCGGCTCAGGGCGTATTTCCAGACGAGGTCGGCGTAGACCTCGTAGAGCGGGGCGAAGGCGCGTGGGTCCCTGCGCGCCCGCTCGACGTGGACGAGCTCCCACTCCCACGTCGCGCCGTCATCCGTCCGATGGGCGGCGCGATCCGGTGGCGATGTGCGTTTGTGACTCTCTCCCGAGAAGGAGGCTGTCCGCGCGGACAGCTCGATCTTCCCCACAGTGCTCTCGACTCTCCTCGCTGCGGTGTCGACGTCGACGGCCGGTTCATGTGCACATCTGGTTAACGGGGACGGTGTGGAAACATTACACGCTGGGAGTGGTCTTGGCCGAGGGACGTCCGTGGTCTGTAGGGGAGGACTTGAACGCGCTTCTGATCCCTCGTGAACAACCACCGAATGCGCGTTCAATGTCCTCCCGTTCCCGCCGAGCGCGAGCGGGACGACATTGGATGCGCAGGCTGTTGCGGCCCGCGTCGGCTCCCATGCGCATCCAAGTCGTCCCCTACAGCCTTGGGTTGTTCTCACGACGACACAAAAACGCCCGGACGGAATTCCCGTCCGGGCGTTTAGGGGCAGGTGTCTGGGTGTTAGCCGAGATGGGGCTCGAGGCGGTCCATGATCATCTGCTTCGGCATGGCGCCGATGATCTTGTCGACCGGCTGGCCGCCCTTGTAGAGGATCATCGTCGGGATGTTGAAGACGCCAAGCTGGCCAGCGTACTGCTGGTTCTCGTCGACGTTGACCTTCACGATCTTGATCTTGTCCGGCTGCTCGGCGGCGATCTCCTCCAGCACCGGGCCGACGATCCGGCAGGGGCCGCACCATGGCGCCCAGAAGTCGACCAGCACAGGCGTCTCGGAATCGATGACTTCCTGCTGGTAGGTGCTGTCTGTAACGGTAACGGGCTTCGACATGGGTTCCTCCGCCAGTGGTGGCAAAACGATTGTTACTTCCCTAATGATACCATAGCGTGCAAGCGCAATGTCTCTCGCAACGTCACGCACGCGTGATGCCAAGGGCGATTCTGCCTCTATACTACGTGGCGGTATGACGCACGGCAACGGGCCATCTGGCCACCCCCTCACCATCGCGCTCGACGGCAGCTTCCTCGCGATGCCCTTCTCCGGCATCGGGACCTACCTGCGTGGGCTGCTGGATGCCTTCGCGGCCGACGCGGACACGCTCGGCGTCGATGTCCGCGTGATCGAGCCCGCGCCGGGGCGACTGCTGCATCCCGGGAGCAAGGCGCACCGCTTCCTCTGGGACGCGGCGGGGGTGACCGGCGGGCTGCTGCGCGCGGGACGCCCGCGACCCGCGCTCCTGCACCTGCCGCAGATGTCGGCGCCGCTCTTGTCGCCGGTGCCGGTGGTGGCGACAATCCACGACGTGATCCCCTTCCTCCTCGACGACTACCGCGCCAGCCGCGCGATGCGGATCTACCTGGCGACGATGGCGCGCTCCGTCCGGAAGGCGAGGCGGGTCATCGTGCCATCGGAATCCGCCCGCAAGGACGTCCAGCACGTGCTCAAGATCCCCCCCGACCGGATCAGGGTCATCCCCGAGGCGGCAGGGGCGGACCTTGGCCCGGCGACGGACGGTGGCGCACGGGCGGAGGTCCGGGAACGATGGGGCCTCACCGGCCGCTACCTCTTCAACATCGGCGGCTTCGACCGGCGCAAGAACCTGCCGCTGCTGCTGGAGGCGTTCGCGATGGCGCTGCCGACGTTGCCGCCGGACGCGAAGCTGGTGATCGCCGGCGCGCCGCACACGGACAACCCGCGCGTGTTTCCGCCGCTGGACCCGCTGATCCGGCTCTATCAGCTCGAAGAGCGCGTGGTGCGGACCGGGCGCGTCTCCGACGACGAGCGGCGGTGGCTCTACCAGGCCGCGCACGCCTACATCACGCCGTCGATCTACGAGGGATTCGGGCTGACGCCGCTGGAGGCGATGGCCTGCGGCGTGCCGGCCATCGTGGCCGACCGGACGAGCCTGCCGGAGGTGGTGGGGGACGCCGGGTTCGCCGTGGAGCCGGTCGCCGGGGACCTTGCGGCGGCGATCCGCGCGCTGATGACGGACGACGCGCTGCGCGAGTCGCTGTCGCGGGCGAGCCTGGAGCGTGCGGGGACATTCACCTGGGCGAAGGCCGCCCGGGAGACCGCGGCGGTCTATCACGACGTCGCGGGGACATAGACCTCCACCCGCCATGGCGTCTGGTCGCCACCCACGGTGACGTTGCCGCGCACCCGCAGGGTGTGCGCCCTGGGACCGCCACCGGCCGCGGCTGCGGGCGGTGGCCGACCTCTCCGCCGAAGATGGCCACATCCCCTCTACATCCATAATGTGGCCACCTGGCAGCCTTCCATAACGACGCGAAGGCTGCCACATACCCTGGCGCCCTTGGCAGCCTTGAAGTGCCCGCCATATCAAGGAAAACGGCCAAGGCTGCCAACGGCCACGTTGTTTACGTTGGCAGCCTTCCATAACGCGTTGAGAGTATGGCGGGAAGACCCCGGACACGAGGTCCGGGGCTACGGAGCGGTCATCCTGCCGGTTGGCATCCCGAGCTGAGGAAGAGCAGGAGCTCGACCTGGCCGCTGGGTGTCGCACCCGGCAGGGCGACAGAGTCGAAGGCGAGCTTCTGATCGCCGCCATTCGCGGGTTCAGGCAGGAGCTGCGGGAAGTCCTGCTCGATCATGGCGCCGATGCGTTTGGAGAGATTCGCACCGGTAGGAACGTCGGGCGCATTCGATGAGATCAGCACGAAGCCGATGCGGCAGTTTTGACCGTTGATGTAGGGTGCCAAGGCATCATCCAGTGCCTGCTGCGCATCATTGAGCGCGCCCTCATCGCCGGCCAATACGCCTTGCAGGTCGACCTGTAAGGTCTCGGTCACGGCGTCCGGGTTGAGCGAGTTCAGCTGCACCTGCTGCTGTGCCTGCGAAAGCTGGCTCTGCGCCGCGGCGGACGTCGCCTCGGCGGACTCCACGCGCGACGAGGACGCCGCGGCGGTGGCTTGCGCGGATTCGAGGTTGGACTGCGCGGCGGCGGATTGCGCCTCGCTGGTCGCCAGCGCGTCGGCATTGCTCTGGAGCTGATCCTGGAGCGCGACCATCGTGCCCTGCGCATTGACGCCGCTCGCGGCGTTCTCGGTCGCTTGCGCCTGGAGCCGGGCCTGCTCGGTACCCTGTGCCTGGATCTGCTCGGCGACCGTCGTCGCCTGCGCCACGCTGGTGGCGAGCTGGTTGTTCAGCGCTTGCTGATCGAGCTGCCGGGATGCCTGCTCGGTGGAGAGCGCCTCGATTGTCGCCTGGGCGACGACGGCGTCCTCGGTCGCGCGAGCGTCCTCGGTCGCCCGCTCGCTTTCGCTCAGGGCGGCGCGGGTCGACTCGGCCTCGGCCGTCTGCTGGGCGCTGGCCTCCTGTGCGGCGATCTGCTCGCGCAGCGCCTCGGCGGTCTGCTCGCTGGTGGTCTGCTGCATGGCGAGATCGGATTCGGCCGTCGCGAGGTAGTCCGGCGCGGGCGTCGGGGTGGGCGTGGGCGGCGGTGCGCCGACGGTGTTCGCCACGGCGAAGAGCATCGCGAGACCGAGCAGGAGGTCGGCAAAGAGCCAGCCACCGAGCACGATCATGTCCCGTCTGGTGCGCCTGCGGCGCTTGTATGGCTGCATCAAGGTCTCCGTCGATCGGGCAAGGCGAGTGTGTCAGGTTGCATGGTTGCGCGCTAGCTCCGGGACGAGCGGTTCCAGCGCGATCCTGCTTCGCCCTCCGACGGGGTCCGCGCGAGCTCGGCGCGCAGGGCGGTGGTGAACGCCTGCTGCAGATTCTCCGTGCTCGGCGTCTGCTGCACGAGCCGGTTGAGCGTGTTGGCGAGGCCGTCCAGCCGCTGCACGAGGTGCTGGAAATCCTGGTTCACCTCGCGTTGGCGCTGGGCGGTCGTGAGGCCGACATTGCCGAGCTCGCGGACGGTCTGCGAGATGTCCTTGGCGATGTCCGACTGCTGCGCGAGCAGGCCGTTCAGCGCGTTCGCCTGCTGCCCGGTCTGAACGCTGAGGCGCTCGAACTCCTCGCGGATCTTGGACAGGCCACCGCCGATGTCGTTGAGCGTGCGGGCCGTCGCATGCGAGCTGGCGGTGCTCGACCGGAGCGATTCGGAGAGCTGGCCGCTGGTGTCCGTCTGGGTCGTCAGTGCTTGCTCGACGCGCGCCTGGCTCTCCGCCACTTGCTGCGCGATCTGGCTGATGCCACGGATGGCGTCGACCGCGACGCGGCTCGCCTGGGCGGCATTCTCGGCGCCGGTGATCGCCTTGTCGGCGGTTTCGGCGAGGTTGTTCGCGGCGGTGGACATCTGGCGGGCGACCGCCTGGTCGCTCTGGATGGACGATGACGTCATCCGCTCCAGGTTCGAGACGGCGGTGAGGAGCGTGCGCTGCTGGTCGCCAGCGGCACCGACCTCCCCGGTGAGATCCTCCAGCGCGCGCTCGAGTCCGGACGAGACCTGGCGCAGATCGACGAGGAGACGGTGCATCTCCTCGGCGCCGGCGCGCATGCCCGAGGCGAAGACGCCGAAGTCGGCGAACTCCTTCTCACGGCGCGTCGCCAGGTGATCGAGGCGGTCGTGCTCGACCTGGAGCTGGTTGAGGAGCGACTGGCTGCTGCGCTCGAAGCGGTCGGCGAGGCGTTCGACGCTGTCGGCCAGCTGAAGCGGCCGCGACGACTTGTCGGTCGCGAGAAGAACGGTCGCCTCGGCGAGGGCGTTATCGAAATCGGCCTGGAACTCGGACGCGGTGTCGGCGATCAGGTCCTCCTGCCGCTCGCGCCGGCCGTGGGCGTAGAAGGTGAGCAGGATGATGACGATGATGACGACGGCATCGATGAGCGCCACGGTCGAGAACGTCGGCGACAGCCAGCTCGACTCGCCGCCGAAGCCCCGCTGCCAGAGCAGGAGGAACGGCTGGCCGGCCTGGTCGGGGTTCGCGGCGATGTAGCGCTCGTATGCGGTGGCGGCCTCGCCGAGCGCCGCCCACGTCAGCAGGATCGGCACGAGGACGAGGACGTTGCGGACCTTGTCCGCGATCTCGATCGTATTTGGCGCGTAGCCGCCTTCGCGGCGAACCGCGTAGGAGTGCGAGAGCCGGTCGGTGTTGAAGGCCCGGCTCAGGTCGACATCCGACCAGCGCATGCGGCCGGACTCGGTCGTCAACGACGTGGCGAGCTCGCGGAGACGCCGCGCGGACCGTGGGTCGACCTCGTTCAACGAGGCGGCGATGCCATCGATCTGGTCTGCTACTTCCGGCGCGGGGGCTGACATCCGGTGCGTCGCCTGGGCAGGCGGGCTGAAGTGCTCGCTTGTTGGTCGCGACGTTCCGGGGCGGGTCAGGGAATCGGAAAGGCTGTTCTGGTTCTGTTTGCGTGATCGCAGCTGCAAAGGCTCGACCCCCTCTGTCGTTACGGTGCCGTCGCCGATCCTTCCCAGTCCACTACAATCATGGCGATTGCAGCATCACTCTACCATCTCTCGCAGGTCCCATGACTGCTCAGGCGAGCCTGCAGGGAGGCGACAAGGGGCGGACGTGGACGGCCTGACACTCTTTCAAAACGCACTGAACCGCACGTACGTTCCGGAACTCGTTCGGATGCATGCTCGCCCGGAGCTCGATCATCAGCGGCGGCCGGTGGTGATCCAGGGGGAGCATGCGCTGGTTGCGCGCATTCTTCGCACGGACGGTGCCCGCCTCGCGCTGCGCGTCGCCGCGTCGCCGGAGACCGGCAGGGACTGGCACCTGCGCTACGCCGCGATGCGCACCGATGTCCCGGACTCTGTGCGCGATTTCCTGCCGCACGCGATCGACGTGGTGCCCAACGGCTTCCGGATCGGCGACGTCCTCCATGAGGCGATCGTCACCGAGTGGATCGACGGGCCGACCGTCCTGCAGGCCGCCGATCGGGCCGGGCGCGGGGGGAACACCGCCGTGCTGCGGGCGCTCGCCGCCTCGCTGCGCGAACTGGTGGTCGCCTTCCGGCAGGCGCGGGTCGTCCATGGCGACCTGGCGGCCGACAACCTGATGATGCGGCCGAACGGCGACCTCGTCGCCATCGATCTCGACAGCATGACGTGGCCCGGCGCTCAGCTCGGCCCGGCCGGCGGTGGCACGCCGGAGTACCGGCATCCGGGCGGCGGGTCCGCCGCGGAGCGCGATGCGTTCGCGGCGCTGGTGCTCTACACGTCGCTGCGCGTGCTGGCGGACGATCCCGACCTGCGTCGCACCTACGGTGACCCGGTATCGATCCATGGCGGGGCGCTGCTGTTCTCCGCCTGGGACCTGGCGGATCCGGCGACGTCTCGCGCGTTCGCGGATGCCCGCGAGCGTGTCCCGACGGAGACGCAGACCCTGCTCGACCGCCTGAGGGACGCCTGCATCGGGCGGCCGGCGCAGGCGGCGGCGATTCTCGGCGAGGTCTTCGCGCTGCCTCGTGCACCTGAACCCGAGGCCCGGGCCGTCGAACAGACGCAGATGACGACCGCGTGGGACGTGTCGTCGGTCATCGATCGCATCCGGACGCAGTACGGGACCGCGCAGCCGTCCGAGCGCCCGGCCCCGCCTGCGCGGGGCGATTGGTCGACGTGGGCATCCCCGGACGACCAGCCGGCGCCCGAGCCGCCCGCCACGATGAAGCTTCCGGCCCAGCCGGACCCCACGCGAGGGCTCGACGAGGATCGCGAGCGGCTGCGGCAGGCGATTGCCGTTGGCGACGAGGCCGAGGTTGTGCGCCTCGCCGCGCGGCTCGGCGACGATCCGGTGGCGCAGATGTACAAGCTCGATGTCGAACGCGTGTTGGCGGCGGGCTACGAGCAGCGAATCGCACAGGCCGCCAACCGGCGCCAGGACGACCAGGTTCTGGCCCTGGCGGGGGAGGTGGCGCGCCGGCACCTGCCGGTCAGCGCGGCGACCCGGGGCCACGTCCGCCGGGCGAAGGAGCGGATCTCTGTGCGCGGGCGTTTGGAGGCGGCACTCGCCGCGGACGATCGCCGCGCGTTGACCGACCTCGCCGTCTCGGGCGAGCTCGTCGTTCTCGGCGACACGGACCGGGCGTCGCTGCAAAAGGTGCTGCGTGCACTGGAGTGGCCGAGCCTGCAGCGGGCGCTCGCCACCGACGACGACGCGATGATCCTCGAGTGGTTCGACGAGGAGCTCTTCGGCGAGCCGACGGCGCTCCCGGAGGACGCGCAGCGCCGGGTGCAGCTCGCCCACGACCGGACGGCGTGGGTGATCGAGGTCCGCGATGCCCTGAAGCGCCGGCGCGTGCGGGATCTGGCGTCGCTTTTCCTCGGGGCGCCCGAGGGTGGGCCGGAGCGGCTGACGGCGGCGGAGCGGGAGCGCGCCGCGCGGTTGATCGAGCGGCAGGCCGCGCTCGACGAGCTGCAGCTGGCGATCCGCTCCGGTGATGACAATGCCGTGCTGGCGGCGCTCAACACGATCGAGCGGGTCGGAGCGCGGATCGAGGACCGGTTCTCGTGGGGCACGGTGCAGGGGGTTGTCGAACGGGCGTCGCTGATCGAGGACATCGTGGCGGCCGCGACCGCGCGGCCTGTCGACGACCGGCAGCTGGCGCACCTGCTGCCGGTGGCGAAGACGATGGGCCTGGCGCACGATCCACGGCTGCGCGACGACCTCGCCATCGAGCACCTGGAGCGATTGGTGCTCCGGGGAGCGGCGGTGCGGCGCATCCGGCGGGCGCTGCGGGAGGACGACGATCACGCCATCCGGCAGGCGGCGTACCCCGACGTCGCGGACGCGCAGGACGCGCTGACGGAGGCGGAACGGATGCGGATCGCGGAGGCCGTGGCCCGCTCCGGGCGGGCGGCGTCGTAGGGCAGGCACCGATCACGGAGAAGGGGCCGCCACAAGGGCGGCCCGTACGAGCATGGTTTTACGACGGCTCGACCGGGGTCTCCCAGGCGCCGGATTCGGTGCTGCGGATAACCGCGTCGAGCACGGCCTGGCAGCGGAAGCCGTCCTCAAACGTCGGCGCCGGGTTCGTGCCCGAATGGATGCCGTCGAGCAGATCCTTCACGCCATTGATGTGCGAGTGCTCCCAGCCGATGATGTGCCCGGCCGGCCACCAGTTGCCGGTGAAGGCGTGCGACGGCTCGGTGACGCTGATGGTCCGGAACCCCTGCAGGCCGGTGTCATCGTCGGTGAAGTAGACCTCGAGCTCATTCAGCCGCTCGAGGTTGAACGTGATGCTGCCCTTCGAGCCGTTGATCTGGAACGAGTTGTAGTTGCGGCGGCCGGGCGCGAGACGGGTGGCCTCGAAGACGCCGGTGGCGCCGTTGGCGAAGCGGGCGAGGAAGGAGGTCGAGTCGTCGACCGTGACGTCGCCCATCTCCTCACCGGCGGCCATCGAGAGACCGGTGCCGCCGGTGCTTGCGACCTCGACCGGGCGCTGCTTGATAAAGGTGTCCAGCGTGCCGACGACCTTGGAGACGTCGCCGATGAGGAAGCGGGAGAGGTCGACGATGTGCGCCCCGATATCGCCCAGCGCGCCGGAGCCGGCGAGCTCCTTCTTGAGCCGCCACGAGAGCGGGGCCATGGGGTCGAGCAGCCAGTCCTGCAGGTAGACGGCGCGCCAGTGGCGAATCTCGCCGAGTCGTCCCTCGTCGATGAGACGCTTGGCGAGCTGCACGGCGGGCACGCGGCGGTAGTTGAAGTTCACCATCGCGATCGTGCCGGCCTTGCGCCAGGCGTCGAGCATCTCCTGCGCTTCCGGCAGGGTGTTTGCCAGCGGCTTCTCGCAGAGGACGTGCTTGCCCGCCTCGAGCGCGGCGATGACGACATCCTTGTGCAGGTAGCCGGGGGTGGAGACATCGACGAGGCCGATGTCATCCCGCTTGACCAACTTGTGGTAGTCGGTCTCGTAGGACTCCCAGCCAAGTGTCTCGGCCGCGCTCTTGACGGCGGCCTCGTCACGGCCGCAGATGGCGACCATGCGGGGCTTGGGGTCGACCGGAAAAAAGGCCGCCACCTGCCGGTACGAGTTCGAATGGGCCCGGCCCATGAATTTGTAGCCAACGAGACCGACGCCGATCGTGCTCATGTGTGGTTACCTCGCTTGGTGTTGGTCGCTCCGTCGATGGCCCGCAGGCGATGACTGTCTGCAGCGAACGTCGCTTCGCGTAGGGTCCTTCGCTGCGCTCAGGATGAGTGGTTTGCTACACCCACCAGGCGGCGCCGGGCTGCTCGTGGAGAACGACGTCCTTGAGGAAATCGACGGCCCGCGTGAAGCCCTCGTTGATGCTCAGCAGTGAGTCCTCGTGCTCGATCGAGAGCGCGCCATCGTAGCCCGCGAGGCGCAGCTCGGAGACGAGCGAGCGCCAGAACTCCTGCCCGTGGCCGTATCCGACGGTGCGGAAGATCCAGGAGCGGTGCTTCTCGTCGGTGTATTGCTTGGTGTCGAGCACGCCGTTGCGCTTGATGTTCGGCTCGTCCAGCCACGTGTCCTTCATGTGGACGTGGAAGATGGCGTCGCCGAGCTCGCGGACGCAGACCAGCGGGTCCATGCCCTGCCAGAAGAGGTGCGAGGGGTCGAAGTTGACGCCGATCGCCTCGCCGCCGATCTCGCGCAGCCGCCAGAACGACTCGGTGTGGTAGCCGATGAAGCCGGGATGGAGCTCTATCGCGACGCGGACGTTGTTGTCAGCGGCGAACGTGCCGGCCTCCGACCAGTAGGGCGTGGCGACCTCTTTCCACTGCCAGTCGAGGATCTCCAGATACTCCGTCGGCCAGGGGCAGGTGACCCAGTTGGGTTTGGTCGCGTTCGGGCCCTCGCCGGGGCAGCCGCTGAAGGTGATCACGTTCTGCACGCCGATCTGGTTGGCGAGGCGAACGGTCTTGCGGAAGGTGTCGTCGTCCTTCCGCGCGACGTCCTTGTTCGGATGCAGTGGGTTGCCGTGGCAGGAGAGGGCGCTTATCTCCAGTCCGCGGCTGGTGATGGCGTCCATCCATTGCTTCTGGGCCGCGCTGTTGTCCACGAGCGCGTCGAGGTCGCAGTGGGCGTTGCCGGGCGCGCCGCCGGTGCCGATCTCGACGGCCTCGCAGCCGGTTTCCTTGATGAAGTCGAGCGCCTGTTCGAACGACCGCTCGGCGAAGAGGACCGTAAAGACACCGATTTTCATGCGCCATCCTCCCTGTTCGTGCGTTTCGCCTGTGACTGCCAATGCATCATACCCGCGATCCCGCGCGGGCGAAACGCCACGAAACCCGCCCGCCCGGTGTCGGGGGGGCGTTTGGAACTTTGGTACATTGGAACCCAGCATTCGTCCCCGTGTGACGCCGTGGCACCCCCGCCTCCGCCACGTCGTCGTTGCCATGTGGAAAGAGCGCTCGTCCCTGCTTCGATGGTGCACCGCGTCCGTCCGTTCATGGCCCGCGTGCGTCCTGAGGAAACCCGGATCTCTCCATGACGACCCGTGATCGCGAAGCCGTCGCCGGCTCGCGGCTGATCATCGCCAACCGCTACGAGATCGATCTCGACAACCCGCTCGGAACGGGCGGCATGGCGACCGTCTATCGCGGGCAGGACTTGCGGACGCGGCGGCCGGTGGCGATCAAGACGCTGCGGCCGGAATATCAGCGCAACCCGGACTCGCGCCGCAAGTTCCGCCAGGAAGCGCGGATGATGGCCTTCGTGTCGCATCCGAACCTGGTGACGATCTATGACCTGCACGACGAGTCCAGCGGGTCGTGGATGGTGATGGAATATGTGGCCGGTCGGAACCTCAAGCAGATCCTCGAGGATGAGGGACCGCTCGACCCCGAGACGGTGATGGGCATCCTCGACCAGACGCGCAAGGCGCTCGGTCACATGCACGCCCGCAACCTCGTCCATCTCGACGTCAAACCGCAGAACCTGATCCAGATGCCGGACGGGACGATCAAGCTGATCGACTTTGGGCTGGCGCAGATGACCGGCACCAACCAGGAGATGGTCGGCGGCACGGCGTTCGGCACGGTCGCCTATCTCGCGCCGGAGCAGGCAAGCGGCGAGATGGTCGACGCGGCGACCGATGTCTACTCGCTCGGCTGCGTCATCTACGAGCTTCTCACCGGGCGGCCGCCGTTTGTCGCCGATGGGGCGGACCAGAAGCGTCAGCTGATCGACGCGCATCTCAACGAGCTGCCGCAGTCGCCTTCGACCGTGCGGCCGGAGCTCGAGCTGCCGGGGTGGATCGACGATGTCCTCGGCTGGGCACTGGCCAAGCGCCGGAGCGAGCGCTTCCATGATGTGGACACGTTTTCCCGGATGTTCGAGGCGGGGCTGGAGGGCGCGGCGATCCCGCATCTCGACCACACCTCGGCGATCGAGACGCCGGCGCCGAGGGCGCCGGCGCAGACCGGCGTCTTCCGGCGGCGCTTCCGGCAGGTGGCTCGGTGGGAGGGGCCAGGGCGTGTCGCGACGGCCCCGGCGGCCGCGATCCCGGACGCACAGCCGGTCTCGCCGAGCGTGGCGCGACGGCTGTACCGGCGGGGCGGCAAGCTGGCGCGACGCTCGCGACGCGTCCGGCGCACGCTGTGGCGGCTGACCGCCGTGCTCGCGATCGGGAACCTCTTGCTGGCGATTGTGCTGATGGTCCAGAGCGGCCCGTCGGCGCTGGTCGAGCGCTTCCTCTCGCTCGCGCCGGGGACGAGCACCGAGGTCGTCGTCGACGGGCTCAACCTGCGCGACGCGCCGGGTGCCGACGCCGGGGTGATCGCCGTGCTCGGCAACGGCCAGACGGTGAAGGTGATCGGGCTGTCCGAGGACGACGACCAGGGCCGGTGGTGGCCGGTGGAGGTCGAACAGGATGGCCAGCGCCTCGAAGGATGGGTCTGGGAAGGCGGATTGCAGCCGAATGCCTGGACCGGGCGGCTCTCGTGGATGCAGGACGTTGTGGACGGTGTCGTGGGCGTCAAGGACCGGATCGGCGGCTTCGTCGACGACGTGATCGGGGTCATCCCGGGGCTCGCCGTGGGCCCGCGATGGGCTGTGACATAACCTCCATACTTTTGCGCGGCGGGCGCGACATCTGCCCATCAGACTTCATGGTGTAAGGACGGAGCCTTCCCGGAAACGGGTTCATTCAACGGAGAATGACCACCATGGAAACGTTTGTCGTGATCGCGGCTGTGACCCTGTTTGGCGTGCTGTTTGGACTGATGGCGATCGTGCCGGCGCTGCTGGAGATCGAGCAGAAGGCGGATTACCCGCACAACGTGGTTCATCTCGATTCGGTGCGACCGACGCCGCATGGGACGGACCACCGGCCGGCGGCGTAGGGACAGGAGCGTCCCTTGTCGTAGTCGTGCGCCCCGAAGGGTGTGCGCACGAAGCCACTGTACGAGAGAGCAGGGCCAATCGTGAACAGCGCTTCGCGTAGGGTCCTGCGCTTCGCTCAGGATGAGGGGGCTTTGGCCTCATGAGGAGTCGTTTCGTTGGCGCGTGTGCTGGTAGTCGAAGACGAACAGGAATTGTTGGCCCTGATCCGGCAGGAGCTGCGCCACGCGGGGCACGAGGTGGAGGCCGCGTACGACGGGCCGACTGGCGTGGCGGCGGTCGAGCGAGAGGAGCCCGACCTGATCGTGCTCGACGTCATGCTGCCCGGCTTCGACGGTCTCGAGGTGCTGAGGCGCGTGCGGGCGAAGCGGGCGACGCCGATCCTCATGCTCACCGCGCGCTCCACCGAGCTCGACAAGGTGCTCGGGCTCGAGCTCGGCGCCGACGACTACCTCACCAAGCCGTTCTCGATGCGGGAGCTGCTGGCGCGCGTCTCCGCGATCCTGCGGCGGGTCGAGCTGATCCGGGCGCGGTCGGCCTCGACGCCCGAAGCGGAGCGGATCGAGGCTCCGGGGCTAGTGATCGACATCGCGGCGCATGAGGTGATCGTCGAGGGGCAGACGGTCGCGTTCACCGCGACCGAGTTTCGCTTGCTGCGCCTGCTGGCCGGGAACCCCGGCCGGGTGTTCAGCCGTGAATACCTGCTGGAGGAGGTCTGGGGCGGCGACGTGACCGTGTTCGACCGGACGGTGGACAGCCACATCCAGCGTGTCCGCAAGAAGCTCGGGAAGGCGGGCGAGATGATCGAGACGGTGTGGGGCGTCGGGTATCGCTTCACCGCGCGGGTCCGGGCATGAGCATCCGGGGGCGACGTCCGCCCATCCGAGATCGCCTCCGGACGTCGATCCGCACGAAGCTGACTGTCTCTCACATCGCGGTCGTCGCGTTGAGCCTGTTTGTCTTCTCGGCGCTGATGGCGGTGTTCTACATCTGGCTCCTGAACGTGTCGGGGGCGGATTTCGCCACGCAGCTGCGATCGATCATCGGCGCGACGATCGTCGTGCTGATCGTGATCGCGATTATCACCGCGTGCAGCATCGTCGTGGCGAGCGTCGCCAGCCGGTACGTTTCACGGCGGCTGTCGCGGCAGATCAACGAGCTCGAGAACGCGACGGAGGATTTTGCCAGCGGCCGGCTGGACCGGCGGGTCGCGGTGCTCTCCGAGGACGAGCTGGGCCGGCTGGCGGTGCGGTTCAATGCGCTGGCCGAGCGGCTGGACGAGCTGGACAAGCAGCGGCGCTCGTTCGTCGCCAACATCTCGCACGATCTCCGGACGCCGCTGGCAATCATCCGCGGGCACGTCGACGCGCAGCTGCGCGACCCGGGCGACGAGACGCCGTCGGCGCGCGAGGCGTTCCTCTCGATCGAGCACGAAGCGCACACCCTCGGCAAGCTGATCGACGATCTCTTCACACTTTCGCGGCTGGAGGAAGCGGCGCTGCCGATGGAGCGGCGCCCGGTCGACCTGGCGGCGCTGATCGAGGACGCGGTGCGCGGGATGCGCCCCTACGCGCTAAAGGTCTCGCGGGTAAGCGTGAACGCGCTGCTGCCGGACGATCTTCCCCACGTGCTCGGCGACGCGACGCGAATCACGCAGATCGTGAACAACTTGCTCCACAATGGCGTGAGGCACACGCCCGAGGGCGGCGTGGTGATCGTCGAGGCCGGGGAGGATGCCGCACACCAGCGCGTGCGGGTGCAGGTGCGCGATACCGGCGTCGGCATCGCGCCGGAGATGCTGCCGCGCATCTTCGACCGCTTCTACCATGGCGAATCGACGCGGGAATCCGGCGCGGGTCTGGGCCTGAGCATCGTCAAGCAACTGGTGGAGGCCCAGGGCGGAACGGTCGGGGCCGAGTCGGTGCCGGGCGAGGGAACTGTCATCACGTTCACGCTGGAGATGGCGCCCGGGGAGAAACGCGCGACCGCTCAGGTGCCGGCGGGCGCCGACGAACGCATTGGAGCGAACTGACACGATTCTGCAACGTTGACGTGTGCGGCGTTGATGCCTCCGCCATGCACCGGCGGCGAGAATGCCGTCAGGAGTGCAGCGGTCCGTGGAACAGCGGTGTTTCGCCGACCGGTAGGGCAGGGAGCGCCAGATGAAGATGCGTGGGTACGTGCTGTTCTTTGCCGCGGCGGCGGTCGTCATCATGCTGGTCACCGTCAACCTCGTCACCGGGCGTGGTGAGCGGGAAGACGTCGCGAGCGCGCCGCATTTCCAGACGGCGCCGCACGTGAATGTCCGGATCACGGACGAGCCGCAGGTCTCCCGGGATCTGGATCCCGTGCTCGTGACGCTGTACGACGGCGCGATTCCCGATGACGCGGCGAACATCACCGTGTTGAGCGACGAGAACTGCCAGCCGGACGCGGATGGCGTCTCCCACTGCCTCAACCGGGTGCAGTTCGAGACGGCTGGCGGCACCGGGCACGCGACGCTGCAGCATCATCATCGGATGGCGGAGGAGCCGTGCCTGGCGCCGGGCCAGATGGTGATGATGGTGGAGTAGAGCGGGTGCGCGGCTCTGTTACGGAAGGCTGCCAACGCATTTAACCTGGCCGGTGGCAGCCTTGGCGGATTTGGCTGATTTTGCGGGGATTTCAAGGCTGCCAAGGATGATCGGGAACCTGGCAGCCTTCGTGGTGTGTGGTGGGAGGCCAGTGAACGCGCCTTTCGAGTTGACGGAGCGGGAGGACATTGACCGCGCGCTCGGGGTCTGACCCTGGAGGCGCTGGGCGCGGTCAAGTCGTCCCCTACGGGGGGCGAGCGAGGGAAGGCTGCCACGTGGCCACGTAACGGGTAGAGGGGAATGTTGGCCACCTTCGATGAATGAGGTGGCGCTACGCGCCGCGACGGTCGGGGGTGGGGCCGCACCGGTGTACGCCGGCGGGTGGCGAACGTCGCTTCGCGTGGGGTTCATCGCTTCGCTCTGAATGAGATGTTTTGGTGCGGGGTAGGGCGTGCCAAGGTCGGCCACCGCCCGCAGCCGCGGCCCGCAGGGGCGCCCACAGGGGCAGGGCCGACCGTACGACGGTTGGCGGGAGACGGTGCACACTCTGCGGGGTGCGCGGCTACGGCCATGGGGCGGACATAGAGGGCTCGCTCCGATTCTCGCCTTAGGCTCGGCCGGGTCCGCCCGTATGACGGCGAGCGTCGGGCCAGAGGCCGGTCATGGGCCGGCCGTACGGAAGGACGGGAAGTCGCGGGGGGGCGGACTTGGCCGTCAGTGGCGGTGGCGGAAGAGCGTTGTGGTCTCGGGGAGGGTGTGCACCTCGACGAGGCGGCCGCGCCAGGTGGGATCGGGGACGATCTCGACGTGCTCCAGGTGCCAGGTCATCTCGTGGGGCACGAAGATGGCGTTGAGGCCGGCCGCCAGGGCGGGGCCGATGTCGGACTTCGGCGAGTTGCCGATCATCCACGACTTCTCCGGGTCGAGATCGAGCGTCTGTGTCGTCTCCTCATAGGTCTCGACCCGCTTTTCCTCCGTGACGACATGCGCGTCGAAGAGATCGGCGATGCCCGAGCGCTCGATCTTCGCCTGCTGCTCGTCGAGCTGTCCCTTGGTGACCAGGAAGAGGTCGTGGTGGGGCCGCAGTGCTTCCAGCGTCTCGCGCACGCCGGCGATGAGCTCGATCTCCGTCTCCAGGATGCGCAGACCGAGCGTCTCGACGGTGGTCAGCTGCGCTTCGTCGCGCGAGCCCGTGATCTGGAGGAAGGTCTCCCGGAGGGTATGCGCGAAGCCCCGCGCGCCGTAGCCGTGCGAGACAAGCGTGGCGCGCTCGACGTCGTCCAGCATCGCCCGAATCTCGTCGTGCGAGAGCGATTCGTGGTTGAGATAGGTCACGAAGTCGTGAATTGCCCGCTCGAAGTAGACGTTGTTCTCCCAGAGCGTGTCGTCGGCGTCGAAGAGCAGGTGCTGCTGGTCGAGCAGCGGTCCGTTGTGGGCTGTCATGGTCGGTCTCGTTCCTGATGGCGTGCTGACGCGTTCGGTGATTGATACGGAATTCGGGAGGACTCCGAACATGGGGCGCGCTCATATTGCCCTGCGGCCGCAGGTGCGCCACAGGTGCGGCCATCGGGCCGACACAGGCTGCGCCAGGTACGGCCCCTGGAGCTAAACGCGCGTCGGTCTACCTGACCGCGTATGAAACGCCGTCAGATGATGCATCGTGAGACACCGGTGTGCCAGTGGTCCGCCTCCCGGCGGGACTTAGTGTCATATTGACAATTACTCCGGTGCCCCGTACCATTTGGCCAGTGGTTTTATGGGATGGTTAAGGCCATCCATGCGTGACGCGGCCGATTTCCCCGGGATATGGGCGGGACGGGTCGCAACAGGAGGCCGCACCAATGGTGCAGCGGACCGGGAATCTTCAGACGATGTGGCCAACGACCTCGACGGAGGATGTGGCTACGACAGCCGTGCTGGAACGACCAGCAACAGCGACCCAGTGGCTCGTCGACCCGCAGTTGGAAACGGCCTCGTGCACCCCGGAGGAGGGTGCCGGCGCCTATGACCGGCTGCGCGCCTACGGCGTGCGGCCGTTGCAGCAGCAGCGCATCCCGCGTGAGTACTTCAAGATGCCGACGGAGGAGCGCGACGCCAGGATCTGGGCGCTGAAGCGCGAGCTGGGCGACCGGCTGACGATTCTGGGGCATCACTACCAGCGCGACGAGGTCGTGCAGTTCGCCGACTTCCAGGGCGATTCCTACAAGCTCTCGAAGGAGGCCGCGGCGCAGTCGAAGGCGGAGTTCACGCTCTTCTGCGGCGTCCACTTCATGGCGGAGAGCGCCGACATCCTTGGCGGCCCGGACCAGCACGTCATCCTGCCGAACCTCGAGGCGGGCTGCTCGATGGCCGACATGGCGAAGGCGGAGGACGTCGAGGCGGCGTGGGCCGTGCTGGAGCAGCTCGGGATCAGCGACGAGGTGGTCCCGATCACATACATGAACTCGGCGGCGTCGCTCAAGGCGTTCTGTGGCCGCAACGGCGGCATCGTCTGCACCTCGTCGAACGCGACGCGCGTCTACGACTGGGCGTTCGAGCGGGGTGAGCGGGTCTTCTTCTTCCCCGACGAGCATCTTGGGCGGAACACGGCGGTCCGCAAGGGCATCTTCGAGGACGACATGGTCGTCTGGGATCCATTCCTGCCGCTCGGCGGCAACACGGAAGAGGATCTGCTGGCGGCGAAGGTGATCCTCTGGAAGGGCTACTGCTCGGTGCACGCCCGCTTCTCGGTGGAGCAGATCGAGAAGGCCCGGCGCGACTACCCGGACGTCAACGTGATCGTCCATCCGGAGTGCCGGCTGGAGGTCGTGCAGGCATCCGACTACGACGGATCGACCGAATACATCATTGACGTGATCCGCAAGGCGCCCGCGGGTACCGTCTGGGCGGTCGGCACGGAGATCAACCTGGTGCGCAGATTGCAGAGCCAGATGCCGGACAAGACGATCTTCTGCCTCGATCCGGTGATCTGCCCCTGCTCGACGATGTACCGCATCCACCCGGCGTACATGCTGTGGGCGCTGGAGCACCTCGCGCGAGGCGAGATCGTCAACGAGATCACGGTCGACCCGGTCGTGACAGCCGAGGCGAAGATCGCGCTCGACCGCATGCTGGCCGTTCCCTAATCGGAGGCACCGCCATGTTGATCGAAGTGGGACATGACGCGCCGGATTTCACGCTCAAGACGAGCACCGGCGAGGATTTCCGGCTCAGTGACCTGCAGGGGCAACTGCGGGTGATGCTGATCTTCTACCCGAAGGACTTTACGCCCGGGTGCACGGACCAGCTGATCCAGGTTCGCCGGAACATCGAGCACATGCGCGAGGCCGGCATCGAGCCGGTCGGCGTGAACCCGGGCGACGCGGAGACGCACGAGCAGTTCCGCGAGGCCCACGCGCTGAACTTCGAGCTGCTGGTCGATGAGGGCGCCGGGGTCGCAAAGGCGTACGGGGCGATCAAGGACGACGGCGAGGGCATTCAGCGCTCGGTCGTGATCGTTGGCCGTAATGGCAAGGTCGTCTTCGCGCGGCAAGGCGCGCCGGCGTGGCAGCAGGTACTGAACGCCATGCGCGACGTTGTCGACGAGCCGGTGACGGCGTAGACGCAGAAGGTCGAGAGCCCCGGGCCGTTGGGTCCGGGGCTTTTTTCGTGCCGGGCGGAATGCCCCGGCCACAGGTGCGGCATTGCAGCACGGGGCTCCTGGGTGAAATGGGGCGATCGCCCGCCCGATGGGGAGCGGAGAGACTGCGGCCATCCGTCCGTACGAGGGCGCACACCCTCCGGGGTGCGCGGCTACGACGGGATGGTTTCCGCCGTGGTCCCAATCATCCGTCATCCTGAGCGAATGCGAGGGCCCGCTACCGCTTCTCGCCTGCGGTTGGCCGGAGGATGCCCCGACGCCGCAGCGCCGGTCTCTTCCGGCGTGTGTCGTCACGACGTCTCCATCTGAAACCGGGTATTCGGCCGCACCAGCTCGATGCTCCGCATCGATGGGGATCCCT
>DATLHE010000179.1:0-20092 GCA_035540335.1 Thermomicrobiales bacterium
TCGTCCCGCCCCGGCGGGTGGGACGCGACCCATCCCTCCCACCACCACAAACCGTCCCGAATGATATGGGACCCCGCCCCTCGGATTCCTACGCTTGCACTAACTCACGGGCTGGCAACGGGGCCAGTCGTGGTGTGCGTGTGTGGAGGAGATCCATCATGAGCGAGGAGTCCAGAGACCTATCAGACAAACGGGTGAACCGCCGCCGGCTCATCGGCGGCTTCGGCGCCGCGGCGGCCGTGCCGGTCGGCGGCGCGCTACTTGGCGGGCTGCGGCTGGAGCGGGCTGCGGCCGACGATGACCTGCCGGAGGGCCTCGGCGACATCATCAAGGCCCGCGAGCTCACGCCGGAGGACGTGGCGGCGGCGCTCGAGACCTACATGCCTTCCGGCAAGATGGACGAGTTCCTGATGTTCACGTCCAGCGGCCACGCCGGCCAGGTCTACGTCATCGGCGTGCCGTCGATGCGCGTCTACAAGACGATCGCCGTCTACACCCCGGAGCCGTGGCAAGGCTACGGCTTCAGCGAGGAGACAAAGGCGGTCCTCGCCCAAGGGAACATCAACGGCAAGGAGATCACCCACGGCGATACCCACCACATCGCCCTGAGCGAGACGAACGGCGAATACGACGGCCAGTTCTGCTTCATCAACGAGAAGACCCACGGCCGCATGGCCGTCATCGACCTGCGCGACTTCGCGACCAAGCAGATTGTGAAGAACCCGCTGCTCGTCAGCGAGCACGGCGGCGCCTTCGTCACCCCCAACACCGAGTACATCCTCGAGGCCGACCAGTACCCGACCCCGCTCGGCGTCGGCGAGTACGCGCCGCTCAGCGAGTACAAGGAGAAGTACCGCGGCCTCGTCTGCCTCTGGAAGTTCGACCGCGAGAAGGGCAAGATCATCCCCGAGGAGTCCTTCGGCATCGAGACGCCCCCCTACGGCCACGACCTCGCCGACGCCGGCAAGGGCGCCAGCGACGGCTGGGCGTTCTGGAACTCGTTCAACTCCGAGATGGCGACCGGCGGCAACATGGAGGGCAACCCGCCGCTCGAGGTCGGCGCCTCGCAGCGCGACATGGACTACATGCATGTCGTGAACTACAGGAAGGCCGCCGAGGTCGCCGCCGCGGGAAAGGCCGACAAGATCAAGGACTTCAGCGTCATCCCGATGCAGACGGCGATCGACGAGGGGATCATGTACCTGATCCCGGAGCCGAAGAGCCCGCACGGCGTCGACGTCACCCCGGACGGCGAGCACATCGTCGTCGCCGGCAAGCTCGACCCGCACGTCACGGTCTACAGCTTCGCCAAGATCCAGGCCGCGATCGAGAAGGGCGGCCACGAGAAGGACGAGTTCGGCCTGCCGATCCTCGGCTTCGAGGACTGCATGGAGGCGCAGGTCGAGCTGGGCCTCGGCCCCCTGCACACGCAGTTCGACGACAAGGGCTACGCCTACACCAGCCTCTTCCTCGACAGCGCGGTCGCCCGCTGGTCGGCCGGCAAGGACGGCAAGTGGGAGCTGGTCGAGAAGGTGCCGGTCCACTACAACGTCGGCCACATCTCGGCGGCCGGCGGCGACACGGCGAAGCCGGACGGCACCTACCTCGTCGCGCTCAACAAGTGGTCGGTCGACCGCTTCCCGCCGGTCGGACCGCTGCTGCCGCAGAACCTCCAGCTGCTCG
This sequence comes from Thermomicrobiales bacterium, assembly GCA_035540335.1. Classification (GTDB taxonomy): domain Bacteria; phylum Chloroflexota; class Chloroflexia; order Thermomicrobiales; family UBA6265; genus UBA6265. The sequence continues at coordinate 1,684 of DATLHE010000179.1, forward strand.
ACATCCGCGAAGGCAAGACGATGCGCCCGCTGGCAGACATGCCGCTCGGCTTCGGCGAGCCGCACTACGCGCAGATCATCCGCACCGAGAAGATCAAGGCCTGGGACGCCTACCCGCAGGAGGACGGCAAGGTCGGCTACGACGCGATCGCGGACGACTGGCACCCGGCCGGGACGATGGTCGGCGACGAGAAGATCGAGCGCAACGGCAGCAAAGTCGAGATCTGGATGACCGTGATGCGCAGCCGCTTCACGCCGGACAACATCGAGGTCAACGAGGGTGACGAGGTCACCATGCACCTGACCAACATCGAGTCGGCGAAGGACGCCACCCACGGCTTCGTGCTCGGCGGCCAGAACATCAGCCTCAGCCTCGAGCCCGGCGAGACGGAGACGATCCGCTTCACGGCGGACACGCCCGGCGTCTACCCGTACTACTGCACGGAGTTCTGCTCCGCGCTTCACATCGAGATGGCGGGCTACTTCCTGGTGAAGCCGACGGCCTGACGCGCCGGTCCCGGTAGGGGCGGATATGGCCCCGCGGGCCATCGGGTCGACATTGCTTCGCAAGTACGGCCCCTACGACAGCGGATCATCGGGCAATCGTCGTAGGGGCCGACCCTGAAAGGTGTCGGCCCGATGCCGCGAAACGGCATATTTGGCGGCCCTACCCCATCCGCGCAACCCCGGAGGGCACAACCATGAGCGCAACGCTGACAAACCACACCACGACCCGCGGCCCGGACACCGCGCCCGTCGCCGCATCGCCCCGCGCGGCCACCCGGCGCCTCGCCTGGCCACGCCTGGCGCTCGCCGTGGGGTCGGTCCTGCTGGCGGTCTCGAACCTCTTCGAATACTGGCACCTTACGCTGAACGCGCCGCAGTACCCCGGCGGCCTGAAGGTCACCCTCTTCACGCACAAGCTCGAGGGCGATGTGCGCGAGGTCGATGGCCTCAACCACTACATCGGCATGATGCCCCTCGGCGACGCCGCCGGCTTCGAGCGCGATATCGCGATGGTCGCGATGGCCGTGTTCGTCGTCCTCGGCCTGCTCGCCGCTTTCCTGGCCGCGAAGAAGGTCGCCTGGTTGGCACTGCCGATCATCCTCTTCCCACTCGCCTTCGTCGTCGACCTGTATTTCTGGCTCTACAAGGCCGGGCACGACCTGGATCCGACGGCGGCGCTGAGCAGCAGCATCAAGCCCTTCACCCCAGCGATCCTCGGGCGGGGCGAGGTCGGCCAGTTCTCGACCGACGCCATCTTCGGCCTCGGCTTCTGGCTGGTGGTCGCGGCCGCGCTGCTCGCGCTGGCCGGGCTGATCGGCCGCCTGCGCGCACGGGCCGCGTGATGAACCGCCTGCGCCTCACGGCCCTCCTGCTGCTGGTCCTGGCGCTCACGGCCGGCGCCGTCGCCGGGCAGACGCCCGTCGCGACCCCAGCCGCGCCGGTGGTGGGCTCGTTCGACATCCCGGACGACGCCCTGCGCGTCTGCGCCACCGGCTGCGACTACGCCACGATCGACGACGCCCTCGCCGCCGCGAACGCCGGCGCCACGATCGAGGTGTCCGGCGGACGCTTCACCGGCCCGCTGGTGATCGACAAGAGCGTCCACCTCATCGGCGCCGGCAACCCCGTCATCGACGGCGAGAACGCGGGCACGGTAGTCCGCATCAGCGCGCCCAACGTCGTCTTCCAGGGCTTCACGGTCGAGAACAGCGGCTCCAACTTCGACAAGGAGGACAGCGCGGTCTACGTCGAGCAGGAGGGCGCCCACGTCCTCGACAACCGGCTGCTGGACACGCTCTTCGGCATCAATGCGGAGACGGCGCACGACAGCGTCTTCGCCCGCAACGAGATCGTCGGCAAGGACGTCGACATGGGAGTCCGCGGCGATGGCATCAAGATCTGGTACAGCCACCGCGTGCAGGTGCTGGCGAACCACGTCGTCCGCTCTCGCGACCTGCTGATCTGGTACTCCAACGGCGCGGTGGTCCGCGACAACGACATCGAGGACGGCCGCTACGGCTTCCACTTCATGAACAGCGACGACGGCATCGCCGAGCACAACCGGCTGGTGAACAACTCGGTCGGCATCTATCTGATGTACGGCAAGCGCTTCGTGGTCCGCGACAACCTGCTGCAGGGCAGCCGCGGCCCCTCCGGGCATGGACTGGGCCTGAAGGAGGTCGACGGCGTCACCGTCGAGGGAAACATTATTTATGACAACCGGATCGGCATATACATCGACAATTCGCCGCTCTCGCCCAACGTCTACAGCCATTTCCGCGAGAACCTGATCGCCTACAACGACCAGGGCTTCGGCGTCCTGCCATCCAGCCGCAACAACGTGCTCACCCGCAACAGCATGGTCGATAACCTCGAGCAGGTGGCCATCCTCGGCGGCGGCGAGCTCGGCGATAACCAGTGGTCGGAGAACGGCGCCGGCAACTTCTGGAGCGACTACGCCGGCTACGACGCGGACGGCGACGGCGTGGGGGACGTGCCCTTCCGCAGCGAGCAGCTCTCCGAGCAGCTCATGGACTCGTGGCCGGTACTCCAGCTCTATCGCTTCAGCGTCGCCGAGGCGGCCGTCGACTTCGGGTCGCGCGCCGTCCCGATGTTCAAGCGGGAGCCGAAGCTGGTCGACGAGCATCCGCTGGTCGCGCCGGTGATCCCGGCCAACGCGCCCCGGCCCGAGAGCGCCGCCGACCCCCGGATGACGACCGTCTGGTCGCTCGCACTGCTGGCGCTTGCCGGCGCCGCGATCTGCTGGGGAATCCAGGGCACGAAGCTGCGCGACGACCGCGCTCCGGACCCAGCCCGGCGTCGTGAGACTTCCCGGCGGGCCCTGGCCACCGTGAACGAGGACAACCGAACATGATCGAGCTACGCCATGTCACCCGGCGCTACGGCGCCAAGCGCGCCGTCGACGACGTCTCTTTCAGCGTCGCGGACGGCGAGTCGATCGCCCTCTGGGGATCCAACGGCGCCGGCAAGACGACGCTGCTGCGCTGCCTCCTGGGGACCACCCGCTACGAGGGCGAGATCACCGTCGACGGCATCGCCCCCAACCGCGACGGCCGCGCCGCGCGCCAGCGCATCGGCTATGTGCCGCAGACGATGCCGACGTTCGACCTCACCGTCAGCGAGATGGTCGTCCTCGTCGCCCGCCTGCGCGACGCCGATCCGCGGCAGGGCATCGCCCAGCTCGAGCGGTTCGGGCTCGGTCACACGCTCAAGCAGACGATGGCCAGTCTCTCCGGCGGCATGCGCCAGAAGCTGGCGCTGACGCTCGCGCTGCTCGGCGACGCGCGGGTCCTGCTGCTCGATGAGCCGACCGCGAACCTCGACGCGCAGAGCCAGGCGGAGCTGATCACGATGCTCGTCGAGCTCAAGGCGCACGGCCGGACGATCGTCTTCACCTCGCACCGCTGGAGCGAGGTCCGCGCCCTCGCCGACCGCGTCGTGACGCTGGACCAGGGCCGCTGCGTCGGCATCGGCAGCGTCGCCGAGACGGCCCGCATCGCCGACGAGGTCCAGCTGCGCGTGGATCTCCTGCCGGAGACCGTCGCCCCGGCGGTCGCGCTGCTGCGCGAGCACGGCTACGCAACCGAGCGGCACGGCGACTCGGCGCTCGTCACCGTCGATACCCGGAAGAAGGCGGAGCCGCTGGTGCTCCTCGCCCGCTCCCGCTACGCCGTCACCGACTTCACCGTGGAGGATGAGACATGAGGCTCTCGACCGTCGCCGCCCTCGGCCAGCGGGAGATGGCGGACGCGCTGCGCAACCGCTGGTTCATCGCCTACGCCGGGGCCTTCGTCGTCCTCAGCGTCGCCCTGGCGCTGCTGGTCATCAACAGCGCCGGCTACGGCGGCATCAGCGGCTTCGGCCGTACCTCCGCCGGGCTTGTCAATCTCGTCCTCTTCCTCGCCCCGCTGATGGGCCTCACCCTCGGCGCGCAGGCGCTCGCCAACGAGCGCGAGCAGGGCACGCTCGGCTACCTGATGGCGCAGCCGGTGAGCTTCCTGGAGGTCTTCCTCGCCAAGTTCCTCGGCCTCGCGGTCGCGATCGCCAGCGCCATCGTCAGCGGCTTCGCGCTCTCGACGCTGACGATCAACGCTCTCAGCGGCGGCGAGGGCATGGACACCTTCTTCGGGCTGACCGGCCTCACGGTGCTGCTCGCGCTCGCCGCGCTGAGCATCGGCTACCTCATCTCCAGCGTCTCGCGGCGGACGTCCACCGCGCTCGGGATCGCGATCGTCGTCTGGCTGGCGCTCGTGCTGATAGGCGACCTCGGCCTGATGGGCACGGCGGTGATCATGAAGCTCTCGCCGGGCGAGCTGATGGGCCTGACCCTGCTCAACCCGCTGGAGCTCTACCGGATCGCCTCGATCTTCCTCCTTCGCGACTCGCTGGAGCTGCTCGGGCCGTCCGGCCTCGTCGCCCACGACTGGTTTGGCGGCAGCATCAGCTTGGTGCTCGGCGCCCTGCTGATGGCGTGGATCGCCGTGCCGCTGGCGGTGGCCTACCGCACGATGGCGCGGCAGGAGCAACGCTGATGACTCGCGCGTTCCGATCGCTGGCGATGCTGGCAGCGATCGCCATGCTCGTCCTCGCCGGCTGCGGCGGCTCGGGAGGGAACAACCTCGACCCGCCCGAGATCACCTACGGTGAGGACGTCTCCGAGATGGGGATGTTCGTCACCGACCCACGCTACACCGTCGCCGCGTTGCCCGAGGAGGGCGAGTGGATCCTCTTCGACGACATCGGCGAGCTGTTCAGGTACCGCGTCAGGCACCCGGAGCAGGCGTTCCAGGCGACGTGGGTGAACGACTACCACAGCGAGGAGTGGCTGGCGGCGGAGGACGCCTGGTACCTGCAGAGCGTGGACCTCAGCTCGCCAATGGGCTGGGGCGTCGCGGCGTTCCGGGACGAAGACGCGGCGCGGGCGTTCCAGGTGGAGCACGGCGGGGAGTTGATGACGTGGGCGGACACGGGCGGGCGGGAATGGACTGATCCCCCCGCGCCGGAGGGCGTCGAGCACGAGAGGCATTAGCGGAGCGGTACGCCACACGTCCGTAGGGGCGGGATTGACCGCGCACAGCGCCCAAAGGGGCACGCGCCGCAACGCGCGGCCAATGCCCGCCCCCTGGCCACGCTCGCCGCGCGAACACCGCCGCGGGACGGGCCGGCATTGGCTGCGCACGCGAACCCACGCCACCAACCCCGTCATGCGCAGCCAATGCCGGCCCCTACGGATGTGAGCCCTCCCCCTTCCGCCCGGCCACCCAGGGCCGAGGCGACCGCGCGCTCCCCCGTTGGCCCGCCGCTTGCAGATGGGCGCAGATGCGGCACCGTCACCTCGCCCCCACCACGCCGACGATCCCATGAGCCGCCGGCCGCACCCGCCAACGGCGGCGACGCTGCGCCGGTGGTGGACGATCGCGGCGCCGTTGCTCCAGGGCACCGCCGCGGCGACCATCGCCTGGGTGATCGCCAAACGCGTCGCCGGCCACCCCGATCCCTTCTTCGCGCCGCTGGCCGCCTTCATCTCGCTCAATGCCCCATTGGGGGAACGCGGTCGCAACGCGCTGCGGCTGCTCCTCGGCGTCCTCATCGGCATCGTCGCCGGCGAGCTCGCGATCGCGCTGATGGGAAACACCGTCGTCAGCCTGGCCCTCGCCACCTTCACCGCGCTGCTCGTGGCGCGGGCCCTTGGCGGCGCCCGGCTCGTGCTCGCCCAATCCGCCGCCGGCGCGATCCTCACCGTCGCCTCGGCCAACAGCGAGGTCGGCATCAACCGCGCCGTCGACGCCCTCATCGGCGGCGCCGTCGCGCTCGTCTTCAGCCAGTTCCTGTTCTCGCCGGAGCCGATCGCGATGCTGCGCCGGGCCGAGCGCGGCGCGCTCACCGATCTCGCCGCGGCGCTTCGCCTCACCGCGCGGGCGCTGGAGGGCGACGACCGGGAGCTCGACGAGCGGGCGGTGCTCACCCTGCGCGGCCTCCGCGATCGGATGGTCGAGCTGGCGCGCGTGATGCGCGTCAGCGTCCCGATCGCCCGGCACTCGGTCGTCTGGCGTGGGCGGATGGCCCCGGTGGCGCGGGAGCGGGAGGGCACCCACCATCTCGATCTTCTCGGCGGCAGCTGCCTGATGCTGGTGCGCACGACGCTGGTGGCACGCCCCGCCGCGCGCCGGATGCTCACGCCCTCGGTCCGTGAGCTGGCGGACATCCTCGCCGCGCTCGCCGGCGGGCTGGACGACCACGCGACCCTGCAGCATGCCGCCGACCGCGCCCTCGCCGTGGCGCGCGGGCTCGGCGGGCACGACGTGCCGGCCGATGTGCCGCTCGCGGCGGCAATCGTCGCTGTGCGGATGGTCGTGACCGACCTGATGGCGTTTACCGGCGTCGATCCGGCGCAGGCCGCGGCGGCGGTGCGGGACGTGACGACGACCGGGACATTCCGTGTGCCCGCGCCCACGCCGGCGGCGCGGCTCCCGTTCGACGCGCGCCGCTTGCTCGCCCGGCGGAAGCGACGACCCCGGACCAGGCCCGGCCGCAGGCGCGCCGCGCCTCCCTGAAGCGGACAATCGGATTGGTTGCGACCGCCCCGTGTAGGGAGTACCCGTTCCGGGATTCGCGCTAACGCGCGCTCCCCGGCCAGCTCGGGCGGGCCTCCAGCCGTGCCGGCCCGCCCGAGCCGGCCGGGTACTCGTCCATGGGCACGTCACCCGCCGCCCACCCCTCCAGGATGGGCGTGACGACGCGCCAGGCCGCTTCCGCCTCGTCGCCGCGCACGGAGCGGCGACTCCCCCCGTTCAGCACGTCGAGCAGCACCCAGCCATAGGGCGACAGGCTGGAGGTGACGGGCGACGAGGCCAACGTCAGCGACGTCAGCTCCTCCGGCGACGCGCGGGCGGTGCCATTCAGGCGCAGCACAATGTCCACCGGGCCATCCACGCCGACGCGGAGTACGTCCGGAGTCACGCCGGTGCCCTCGTCACGTTCCGGCCGGAAGGGCGGGCCGGAATCCGGGCGGAAGTGAACGACGACCTCCTTGCGGCGCTCGGCCAGCGCCTTGCCGGTACGCAGCACGAACCGCGTGCCGGTCCAGCGGTCGTTGTCGATGGCGAGCACGACCTCGGCGAAGGTCTCGGTCTCCCGCGCCGGGTCGACGCCGTCCTCATCGACGTAGTCCGGGACCTGGCGTCCATCCGCCCCGCCGGTGTCGGCCAGCGTCCCCGTGGCATAGCGCGCTCGCCGGGTGCGAGAGATTACATCCTCCCGCGTGAAGGGTCGCACCGCGTTGAGCAGCTCGACCTTGCGGTCCTGCAGATCGCGCGCGCCCAGGCTCTCCGGTGGCTCCATCGCGGCGAAGCAGAGCACCTGGAGCATGTGGTTCTGCATCACGTCCTTGAGCGCGCCGGCCTTGTCGTAGAAGCTGGCCCGACCCTCCAGCGCCAGCGTTTCCTCCCACAGGACGTCGATCTGCTCGATGGAATAGCTGTTCCAGACCGTTTCCAGCAGCCGTCCGGCGAACCGGAGGCCGATCAGGTTCTGCACGGTGACCATGCCCAGCGCATGGTCGACCCGGTACACCGCTTCCTCGCCCGCGTCGCCCACGACCTGGGCCAGGAGCCTGTTCAGCGCGATGGCGTCGTCCAGCTCCTCCCCGAACGGCTTCTCGAGCACGATGCGACTGCCCTGCGGCAGGCCGACGTCGCCGAGCGTGGTCACCGTCGGCGGGAACAGCCCCTGGGGCAGCGCCAGGTAGGCCACAATCGGGCGCCCGTCCGCGCCCGTCGCCTCGCGGACGACCGCGGCCACGGTATCCGCGTCGGTGGCGTCGCTGTACCGGTACGAGATCGCGCGCGCCAACGCCTCGCGGCTGGCGGCGGGAACACCGGCGGCATGCTGCACGAGGCGATGGGCCGCATGGCGCTGAAACCGGGCGTCATCCCACTGCTGGCGAGCCGTCGCGATGATCCGGAACCCGGCCGGCAGGGCGCCCACGGCGTGCAGCGAGGCCAGGGCAGGCAACAGGAGACGGCCGGCGAGATCCCCGGTGGCGCCGAACAACAGCATGGTGTCGATCATGGAGGCCTCCTTGCCCCGGGCGTGGGGCGGGGATCGAACGTTGTACCGGTCAGGGATGGCCAGATCCCCGCTCCAGCCCCAGATCTGTAGGATGAGCGGTTGCACTGAACGTGCAACACGCTCTATCCGGCGAACTCACGCGTGGGCAGTCCCATCACTCCCGGAATGGCGCGGAACAGGGCGCCGGCGAGGGGCTCGCGGCCCGGCGGCAGGTTCTCCCGCGAGGTCGTGATGAAGAGCTGGCCCAGGTCCGGGCCGCCGAAGGCGCAGGCGGTCACCTTCGTCACGGGCAACTCGATCACGGCGTCGAGCGCGCCCCCGGGCGTGTACCGGTGCACCGCGCCGCCGTTCGAGATGGCGACCCAGACGCCCCCATCGGCGTCGACGGTCAGTCCATCCGGCCGGCCGGTCGTCTCGACGAGCGTGCGGCGGCCGGTCAGCCCGGCGACGCGGTCGTAGTCGAAGACGGAGACGCGGTAGGTCGCGGTGTCGTTGTAGTAGGCCCGCGCGCCGTCCGGGCTCCAGTCCAGCCCGTTGGACACGGTGACGCCCTCCAGCACGACACGCGTCGAACCATCAGGATCGAGCCGGTAGAGCGCGGCGCCGCCCGGGCGCTGGTCGTAGGCCATGGAGCCGCAATAGAAGCGGCCGTCCGGGTCGCAGCCTCCCTCGTTCATGCGGACAGTGGCGTCGTCCCAGAGCGCTGCGAGCGGATGGATCGTGCCGTCGGTGTCCTCCAGCGCGAAGCCGCGCTCGACGCCGATGACGGCGCCGCCCTGCGCGCGGGCGCAGCGCGGCGGCGACAGAGCCGACGTGGTGCCGGAGGACGGTGCCGTCGTCGAGCAGCGAGAGGACGTCGCCGGCGAGCATGTCGACCCAGCGCAGCCCGCCCCACCGCTCCGACCAGACCGGTCCCTCGCCGTGGTAGGCCACCGTATCCGTCACCTGCTCGACTCGCACGATCGCTCCTCCTGCGTCATCCAGCCTCGCCCGACGCGGCGGCACACGCAGCATGCATGCCCGGCGAGGGCACGCAACGTGCATGGCGCCCCACAACACAACATGGTTCGAGGGAGACGCATGTCGGATCGACCACTGGCACCGGAAACGACCCGCTACGTCACGCTGGCCGCCGCGGGCGCCGCCGCCGGCGGGTTTCTCTTCGGCTACGACACCTCGACGATGAACTCCGCCATCAACGGCATTCGCGAAACCCTCGACCTCGACGCCGGCACGGTCGGGTTCGTCACGGCGATCTCGCTGATCGGCGCGGCGATCGGCGCCTGGTTCGCGGGCGCGGTGTCGGAGCGGTTCGGGCGCACGCGGGTGATGCTGATCGCGGGGGGCCTGATCCTGCTCGGCTCGCTCGGGGCCTCGCTTGCCAGCCAGGTGCTCCTTCTCGGCCTCTTCCGGGCCGCCTCCGGCCTCGGCATCGGCGCCGCGAGCGCCGTCGTGCCCTCCTATGTCACCGAGATCTCCCCCACGAGCATCCGCGGCCGGCTCGGCACGTTCTGGCAGTTCGCGATCGTCTTCGGCCAGCTCCTCGGACTGCTGGCGGGCTATGCGCTGACCCGCTGGGCCGGGGACGAAGCCGCCGCGATGCCATGGGGTGGCGCCGCCTGGCGCTGGATGTTCATCGTCATCGCCCTGCTGGCCGTGGTCTACATCGTCATCGCCCTCCGGCTGCCGGCGACCCCGCCCGACCTGGTTCGCCTCGGCCACGAGGATGAGGCCCGGACGGTGCTGGCCCGGATCAACGACCGGCCGGTCGCTGACGCCCTCGCATCGATCAAGGCGACCCTGACCAAGCAGAGCGAGACCGCCACCCTGGCCGATCTGCGCGGGCCGCGCTTCGGCCTGCAGCCGATCGTCTGGACCGGCATCCTGCTGGCCGCGTTCCAGCAGCTGGTCGGCATCAGCATCGTCAAGACCTACTCGAACACGCTCTGGCAATCCGTCGGGGTGCCGTCCGGCGCCTCCTTCGCCGTCAGCATCGTCACCGTGCTGATCAGCCTCGGCTCGACGGTCGTGGCGATCGCGATCATGGACAAGATCGGCCGGCGCACCCTCCTCACGGCGGGCGCCGCCGTGATGGTGCCGGCGCTGGGGATGATGTCCGCCGCGTTCTCGACGGCCACCGGCAGCGGGGAGGACGTCCGGTTGGGCGACGGCGCCGGGATCGTCGCCCTGATCGGCATGAACCTGTTCGCGATCGCGTTCGGGGTGACCTGGGGGCCGGTGATGTGGCTGATGCTCGGCGAGCTGTTCGACAACGACCTGCGGACCATCGCCGTCGCGGTCTGCACGGCGGTGAACTGGCTGACGAACTGGTCGATCACGCGGTCATTCCCGACGCTCGCGGAGATCGGGCTGAGCTACGCGTACGCGCTCTACACGGTGTTCGCGCTGCTGGCGTTCCTGTTTGCGTGGCGGGTGCTGCCGGAGACGCAGGACCGGGCCATCGGGTGAGGGTTACGGCACCGTCACCTCGCTCCTGCCACGCCAAAGCCATGAGCCGCTCGCGGCGCCCGACGCTGCGCCGGTGGTGGACTGCGTGTGCGGTCAGACGGCACGGGATTCACGGCACGTTCTCATTCTCGATGCAGGGGCGACGGGCCCCGGACCGGGATGATGCAGGCATGAGCGATCTGATTGCGATCGTCTATCCGGATGAAGGCACCGCCAACCAGGTGAGGGCCACCCTTTCGCGCCTCAAGACCGAACACGTCATCGAGCTGGAGGACGCGGTGGTCGTCACGAAGGGGCAGGACGGCAAGGTGCACCTCGATCAGTCCTTGCCCCTCACGTCGGCGGGCGCGGCGAGCGGTGCCGTCACGGGCGGGCTCTGGGGCGCGCTGATCGGGCTCCTCTTCCTCGCGCCACTCCTTGGCTTCGTGCTCGGCGGCGCCTTCGGCGCGCTCGGTGGCGCGCTGGGCGGCAAGATGTCGGACTTCGGAATCAACGATGACTTCATGAAACAGGTCGGCGCCAAGTTCACGCCGGGCTCCTCGGCGCTGTTCATCCTCGTCCGCAAGATGACGCCGGACAGGGTGCTCGAGGAGATCAAGCAGTTCGGCGGCACCGTGGTCCAGACGTCACTGTCCCGTGAGCAAGAGGAGGACCTGCAAAAGGCCATCTCCGGCCAGCGGGCCCAGTAGGGCGTCGACGTAGCGGAGAGCCTTCGGCCCTCCGCCCGTACGACGGTGGGTACACCGATTATCCAGATTCCGCATGAGACGTAGTGCAGGGGCAGGCTTTGACGCCTGCCCGCGCTGTCCTACCGCCGGCCCGAGCTCGCCTTCCAGCGCTGGTTGTCCAGATATCCCTGCAGGATCACCGCGGCGGCGACGGCGTCGACGTGCTCCTTGCGCTTGCTCCGGCGGGTGCCCGTCGCGATCAGGTGCTTCTCTGCGATGGACGTCGAGAGGCGCTCGTCCCAGTACTCCAGCGGCAGGCCGACCGCCTCGGCCAGCGCGTCGGCGAAGGCCCGCGTCTCCGCCGCCTGCGGCCCCTCGCGCCCGGAGAGCCCGATCGGCAGCCCGGCGACGAGGCGCGTCGCCCCGTAGCGCTCCGCCAGCGCCCTGATCTCGCGCGGGACATCGCTGGCGCGCGGCACCATCGCGGCCGGGCTGGCGATCATCCCCAGCTCGTCGCTGATCGCGACACCGATCCGGCGCTCGCCGATGTCGAGCCCGAGCAGCCGCTCGCCCGTCATCACTGGCCGCCTTCGGGAGACGGCGAGGGCTCCGGGGTGCTGGAGACGGCCGGGGCGGTGGCCTGGCTGACCTCGACGGTGACGCGATCCGCGCCCTGCGGCATCCGCTTCGGCCACCAGCCGGGGCTCTGCGTCAGATCCCAACTCGCGAACTGGCTGACACCCGCCAGCGACGCCTCGGCATCGCCGCGGCTGCCGCCGGCGAGGTCCTCGGCCAGCTTCGCCTGGGCGCTGTCATCGAACACGGCGTTGGCGACGCCGGTGGCGGCGACGCGGTACTGGACGCCGTCGGGCGCCTCGGCGAGCACCTCCGGCTCCCCGAGCGTGACCGAACTCGCGTCCAGCGCGTAGCCCTCGGGCACCTGGGCCTGCAGCTCGCTCTGGAAGAACTCCTGCGCCTGCGCCTTGACGTCGGCGAGGTCGTAGACAAGCCCGGTGGCGTCGACGGTGCCGGTGAGCGTGACCTCGTCGGCGACGTCGCCCGGCTTCTGAGCGATCGAGTAGTCCGGCTGGCTGGCCTGGACCGACGGCCCGACGACCGCCTGCCCCTCCGGCAACTGCCGCGTCCAGCCGTCGGCCGTGGCGCGGCCGAGGTTCGTCTTCACCTGCTCCTCGAGCTTGGCGATGTCGGCCTCGGAAACGATCTTGACCTCGCGGTCGGTGCCGCCCTCGATCGCCTTGTCGCGGTTGCTGTAGAAGATGCCGAGGTCGTCCAGGCGGCCGGTGAGCATGCCGACCGGCAGGTTGCTCGCCCCGCCCGGCTTCGCGGCGGTGATGTCGACCGCCGCCTCGCCCGGCTGGCCGTCCTTCGCGGCGGGCACCTTCACCTCGTCGTTGGTCGTAAACGCCGTGCCCTTGTAGACGGAGAGGGACGTGCCCTTGGGGACGGTGACCTCGCTCTCGCCCGGGTTGCGCAGCTGCACACTGCCGGCCGCGGTCTTGTCCGGCGTGCGCTGGACGCCGGTGCTTGGCACGCGGATGGTGAACTCGACGGTCGCGCTCTGCTCGGTCGCCGGGGCGCTGAAGGCGACGTCGCTCGGCAGCTGCGCGCCCGGCGCGGAGACGCTGTAGATCAGCTCGGTGCCGACCGGCTCCTGCTTCAGCGTCGCCCGCACCGTCACCGCCGGCATGTAGTACCAACCGGCCGCGAAGGCGAGGATGCCGAGGACGAGCACGACAGCGACGATGCGCCCGATGTTGCGGGCGTTGAGGAAGGCCGTGCGCGGGTTGAGATAGTCGAGCGCGCCGGTGTCGTCGCCCTCCTCGCGCTCCCCGAGCGGCTTGAACGACGAGGCGTTGACGACGTCGCCGCGCTTGCGGCGGCGCGAGCGGGTGCCGGGCTCCGGCTCCGCGGTCGGCTCCTCCTCCCCGTCCGTCTCCGGGTCCTTCGTCGCGCTCTTCCACGTCCCGTAGGCGCGCGGCGAGCCGAGCATCGTCTGCGGCGGGCGCCAGCCCTCGGTCGGCTGCGCGGCGGCGCTGACCATGTTGCGCAGGCCGAACATGGAGGCGAGCTGCATCCGCAGCCGGTCGTCGGTATGCAGCGCGAGCTCGATCCCCTCGCGGTCGGCGAGCTCCTTGACGGTGCGGAACTCCGTCGCCGTCAGCAGGACCGGGCAGTGATCGGGGATCTCGAGCACGGCGGACTTCCCCGCCACCCCCTTGATCTTCTCGAGGATGGCGGGGAGGGAGTCGTTGGGATCGACCCGGATGGTCGTCGGTGCGTCGGGCGTCTGCTTGCTCATGCGTCCGAGCCAGGAAGCGTCCGCACGCTGACCGCCCCGGCGACCGCGCCGAGCGCGGCGTCGAGGCCCGCCGGGTTCTTGCCCCCGGCCTCGGCCAGCTCGGGCCGCCCGCCGCCGCGCCCGTCCACGTGCGGCGCGATCTCGCGGATGATGTCGCCCGCCTTGACGCCCTTCGCGACGACGTCGGGGGTGACCATCGCCAGCAGGCTCGCGCGGCCATCGACGGCCGCGCCGAGGACGACGACGCCGGACTGCAGCGAGTCGCGCAGGCGGTCGCCCATCGTGCGGAGGGCCTGCTTGTCGGGGACCTCGACCGTGCTGGCGATGACCTTGACGCCGCCGATGTCGACCGCGTTCTGGAGCAGGTCGCCCGACCGCGCGCCGGCGAGCTGCCCGCGCAGCCGCTCGATCTCGCGCTCATGGGCGCGGGCGCGCTCCTGCAGCGCCTTGACGCTGCCGGGCACCTCCGACCAGGTGACCTTGAGGTCGCGGCCGAGATCCTCCAGCAGCCGCTGCTGGCCGAGGATGCGCTCGACCGCGGCGTTGCCGGTGAGCGCCTCGATGCGGCGGATGCCGGCGGCGACGCTGCCCTCGGAGGTGATCACGAAGGGGCCGATCTCGCCCGTGCGGCCGACGTGCGTGCCACCGCAGAGCTCGCGGGAAAAGTCCTCGATCTGGACGACGCGCACCTGCTCGCCGTACTTCTCGCCGAAGAGCGCCATCGCGCCGCTGGCGATCGCGTCCTGCTGGCTCATGACGTTCGTCTCGACCGGGCGGTCGGCGGTCACCTCGCGGTTGACGATCTCGGCGATGGCGCGGACCTGCGCCGGGTCCGGCGTATCCAGCGACGTGAAGTCGAAGCGCAGGCGGTCGGGCGCGACGAGCGAGCCGGCCTGCTGCGTGTCCGTCCCGAGGACGAGGCGCAGCGCCTTGTGCAGGAGGTGGGTCGCGGTGTGGTTGCGGCGGATCTTCTGGCGGCGGTTGGCGTCGATGTGCGCGGCGACCTCGTCGCCGACGCGGACGAAGCCCTCGCTGACCGTGCCGCGGTGGACGTAGAGGTCCGGCGCGGGCTTGCGGGTGTCGTCGATGTTGATGAGCCCGGTGTCGGCGCGGATCTCGCCGGTGTCGCCGACCTGGCCGCCGGCCTCGCCATAGAACGGCGTGCGGTCGAGGACAACCTCGACCTCCTGCCCCGCCTCGGCCTGCTCCAGCGCGCCGTCCGGCCCGAGGATCGCGACGATCGTGGCGTCGGCGCGGACCTGCCCGTAGCCGAGGAACTCGGTGCGCGGGCGGATCGCGGCGTAGAGCTCGGCGCGGTCGCGGCCCTCGGCCTTGAACGCGGCGCCGCTGCGGCTGGTCTGCCGCTGGCGCTCCATGGCGACGCGGAAGCCCTCCTCGTCGACCGTCAGCTCCTCCTCGGTCGCCAGCTCGGCGGTGAGGTCGTAGGGGAAGCCGTAGGTGTCGTAGAGGCGGAAGGCCTCCTCGCCCGGGATCTCGCTCTTGCCGGTCTCCTTGAGCTCGGTGGTGAGCGCCTGGAGGCGGTTCATGCCGGCGGTGAGGGTCTTGCCGAAGCTCTGCTCCTCGTAGGCGATGACCTTGAGGATCTGGTTGCGGCGCTGGCGCAGCTCGGGGTAGTCGCCCGCGAACTGGTCGATCACGATCTCCGCCATCTCGCGCATGAACGCGCCCTCGATGCCGAGCAGGCGGCCGTGGCGGATCGCCTTGCGGAGCACGCGGCGCAGGACGTAGGCGCGGCCCTCGTTGCCGGGGAGGACGCCGTCGCCGATGAGGAAGACGCCGCCGCGGATGTGGTCGGCGACGACGCGCATCGACTTGTCGACCTGCGGGTCGACGTCGTACTGCTTGCCGGAGAGGGCGGAGACGCGGGCGATGATCGGCTGGTAGAAGTCGGTCTCGTACATCGTGCGCGCGCCCTGGACGAGCAGGACGAGGCGCTCGAGGCCCATGCCGGTGTCGACGCAGGGTTTCGCCAACGGGCTGCGGACGCCATCCGGGGTGGTGTTGTACTGCATGAAGACGTTGTTCCACGTCTCCAGGTAGCGCGGGCAGTCGCAGCCCGGGCCGCAGTCGTCGCGGCCGCAGCCCCACTGCTCGCCGCGGTCGACGTAGATCTCGGAGTCGGGGCCGTTGGGGCCGACCGGGCCGGCCGACCACCAGTTGTCCTCGAGGCGGACGATGCGCTCCTCGGGGACGCCGATCTGGTCGCGCCAGATGGCGTAGGCCTCCTCGTCCTCGGGGTGGACGGTGGGGTAGAGCTTGTCGGCGGGGATCTTCATCCACTCGGTGAGGAACTCCCACGACCAGGCGAGGGATTCCTTCTTGAAGTAGTCGCGGACCGAGAAGTTGCCGAGCATGAAGAAGAAGGTGCTGTGGCTCTCGTCGCCGACCTCGTCGATGTCGACGGTGCGGAAGCACTTCTGCACGGTGACCATGCGCGGGGCGGGCGGCTCCTCCAGGCCGAGGAAGTAGGGGATCATCTGCTGCATGCCGGCGGTGGTGAGGAGGACGGACTTGTCCTCGGCCGGGGGCACGAGCGACGAGCTGGGGACGTGGAGGTGCTGCTTGGACTCGAAGAACTCGACGAACTTGCCGCGGATGTCGGCGCCGGACATCCAGGGGATGCCGAGGTCGTTGACGTTGGTCATGGCGGGGGCTCCTGTGGTCGCGTCGGAATGGCCGTTGGCTGCGCCAGCCGTCGCGCTGGTCGCCGCCCCGGTAGCTGCCGCCTCGCCGCCATAGGAAGTGGAGGTGTGGATGGTGGACGTGGAGGGAGGAAGCTGCTCAGGGGACATTGGAACCATGTTCTCCAACAGCGAGGCGACGAGCCGCGCCCATGACGAGGACCCCGGGCCCATGCCGGGATGTCGCTCATTGTGCCAAACCGGCGGCGGGTGCGGCAATTCGGGAAGGGCCAGGTCGGGTAGCCCCGGCCCTGGGTGGCCGGGGTCATCATCGCCCGCGGCGACGCGGGTTCGCGGGGCGACACGAGGTCGGCCCCTACGCGATGAGGGCATCCCCGGACGTCGCCATCGGCACGCGCGAAGATCAGGAATGACGGGTGTTTCCCAGGTGGCCATGTTGGCCATCTAGGCAATCTGGGCAGCCTAAGGGGTGTGCGGGGAGGATTTGGTTGATTCCATGGGGTTTTTCCAGGTGGCCAAGTTGTTTGGCGGGTGGTGCGAAAACCTGGCAGCCTGGACGGGTGCGAGCGAGCAAACGGGACGACATTGGATGCGCACGAGGGCGCTGGCGACGAGAGTGTTCAGCGCATCCAAGTCGTCCCCTACGATGCCTGACGCGGGCTTAGGCTGCCCAGATGGCCACGTTTCGGGTACAGGGAGCGTTGGCCATGTAAGGGGGTGAAGGCTGCCACAATTCGAAACAATGTGGCAGTGTGGCAGTCTTCCCGATTTTGCCCGGATTCATGGGGATTTCAAGGCTGCCAACGGGCGCCCGATATTTGGCAGCCTTCTCGACATTATGGAAGGCTGCCACACTGCCACGTTTCTGTGTATAGGGGTATTTGGCAGCCTTGGGGGCGATTGCCGAGATGGGGTGCGCGGCAGCGGGACGGGTAAGGCGGATACGGATCGTTACCGTATCATCCGGCCCAGCAAACCGCTCTACAGTGCGTACGTGGAGGCGCCCGCCGTGTACGATGGGCCGTTCCGGAAGTCCCTGCGATACAAGGGCCACGACTACCACGCGCCCTGCGTCGTGCATGTTACGATCTGCACCCACCACCGCCAACCGCTGTTCGGCGCCGTCAACGCCGCGGGCCTGCGCCTAAATGCGGCCGGGCAGGTCGTCGCGGACGCCCTGCGGGCGATCCATGCCGACCGCGACGGCATCGGGCTCGACACATGCCTCGTCATGCCCGACCACCTGCACGCCATCATCGTCCTCGGCGCCAATCCGCCCTCATCTTGAGCGAACCAAGGGGTCGCTCCGCTTTTCGCCCCTGCGGGGCTCGCCCGGGGGGTCGCTCCGCTTTTCGGCTTTGCCTCGGCCGGGGGACCCGACGCGAAGCGGTGTTCGCAACCACACCGCTCCCCTGCACGCGCGCCTCCCTACATCCCCGTCATTCAGAGCGAAGCGATGAACCCTACGCGAAGCGGTGCTCGCCACGACTTCGTTTTTCCTTGCGTCATGCTACGCTGAGTTCACCATCTTGTGTCCGGAATATGCTTGCTTGAGGGTTGTTGCCGATGGCTTACGTCTACATCATGGCCAACCGCACGCGTACGATGTACACCGGCGTCACCAATGACCTGCAGCGGCGGGTCTGGGAGCACAAGACTGGCTTCAACCCCGACGCCTTTACGTCGAAGTACAAGCTCACCAGGCTCGTCTACCTCGCCGAGTTCGCGCGAATTGACGACGCGATCGCGTTCGAGAAAGCGCTCAAGGGCAAGTCGCGGGCGAAGAAAATGGGCATCGTGGAGCAACACAATCCCCGCTGGAACGACCTGGCGTGGGACTGGTTTCCGGATCTTGCCGCGTCCTCGTGACACGCCGCGGGCGGTGTCCTGCGACTGTTCCATGAGGCAAGACCCGCTGACGGCAAACACCGCTTCGCGTAGGGTTCATCGCTTCGCTCTGAATGACGGGGATGTAGGGAGGCGCGCGTGCAGGGGAGCGCCGTTTTCGCCCACACCGCTTCGCGTCGGGTTCCCCGGCCGAGGCAAAGCCAAAGGCTCGCTTCGCTTCTCGGCTACGCCTCGGCCGGGGGACCCTTTGCTTCGCTCTGAATGACGGCCATTGTGGCCGCCGGGCGAACAAGCGCATTGGCCCACATCACCGTTCCTCCCGCACCCCCTCCACACCGCCCCACC
>DATLHE010000180.1:0-41218 GCA_035540335.1 Thermomicrobiales bacterium
CCCCTACCCCCGCCCCGGCAGGCGACTGCGGACGGCGTCGCGGATCATCGTGACCTCGACGGGGCAGAGGCGGGCCACCCACGGCAGGTAGATCGCGGCAAACAGCGCCATCGGCGCGCCGACCAGCGCCACGCGGGCGACGATGTCCGCCACGCCGCTCGTCGCCGGCATCACCCGGTCCATGCCAAGCCAGAGCGCGAACCCTGCCGCCGCGCCGGTCGCCGCCGCGAGCGCGCAGCGCGGGATGAGGAAGCTCAGGCGCGGCGACGCGATCCAGCCGAACCGGTTCCGGGCAAACAACCAGATGACGATCGTGTGGACGATGAACTGCGCCGAGTTCGCCAGCACGAGGCCCATCATCCCGAACGCGTCGACCAGCGAGAGCGCGACAGTGAAGTAGACGAGCACCGCCATGATGCCGATCGCGACCGGCAGCCGCGTGTTCTGCCGCGCGTAGAAGGCGAAGATGAGCACCTGGTCGTAGGCCGCCGCGAGCGTGCCGGGCAGGTAGCCGAGCAGCGCGATCGTGATCGAACGCAAGCCGTCGTCGCCGGTCGCGCCGTAGCCGAAGAGCAGGCGGGAGATCGGCTCCGCGAGCGCGGCGAGACCGAAGGTGGCGGGGAAGATCAGCACCGTGACCATCACCAGCGCCCGCCCGAGCGTCGTCCGATAGGCAACGGTGTTGCCGCTCTGGAAGTGGCGGGCGAGCGTCGGCAGCGCCGCCAGCGAGATGGCGGCGGCGACCAGCCCGAGCGTCAGCTGGACGAGCGTCGTGGCGTAGCGCATCGCGCCGACCGCGTTCTCGCCAGCACCCCACGCAAGGCCGCGATCGACGATCACGGCGAGGGTGTTGATGAGCAGGCCGAGGAACACGGGCAGGTAGAGCGCGCCCATCCGGCGAAGCGCCGGGTGTCGCCACTCGAACGCGGGCACCGGCAACGCGCCGGCGCGGGCCAGCGGCGGGATCTGAAGCGCCACGATCGCCCCGGCGCCCACCAGCGTGCCCCAGGCCATGCTCTCGACGCCCCAGCGCGCACCGAAGAGCGCCGCCGCGAGGACGATCATCGCGTTGCGGACGGCGGTGGAGAGCGCGGGCGCGGTCACCCGGTTGAGCGCGTAGAGGATCGCCTGCAGCACCGTCGCGATGCTCAGCAGCAGCGCGGCGGGCAGGACGATGCGCACGAGCCGGATCGTCAGGTCGACGGTCTCCGGCCCGCGTGCCTCGGTGTCGCCGGAGAACCAGATCAGCCCGTCGACCACGGCGGGCGCGAAGATGATCCCCAACACGACGAGGCCGCCGACGACGACCAGCGCGCCGATGACGAGTGTGCCGCCGATGCGCCGCAGCACGCGGCGGTCGGCGATCTCCGGCGCGGCCCATTGTGCGAGCACGGGGATCAGCGCCGCCTGCAGGGCGCCGCTGGCGAGCAGGTCGAAGAGCAGCGTCTGGATGTTGTCGGCGACGGTGAACGCGGCGATCTGGTCGCCGGTGCCGAAGAGTCCCGCCGCCAGCTGCTCACGCGCCAGCCCGAGCAGGCGGCTGACGACGTTGCCGAACATGAGGATGAGCGCCGCGATGGCAATGCCGCCCCGGGCTCCCGGGCGTGCAGTCGTGGCGACGGGTTCCTCGGCGACCGGTGCGCTCAACGGAAGCGGATCCAGGCGATGACGTAGGCCAGCGCCGCATAGACGAGGTCGGGCACGAGGCGGATACGCAGCAGGAAATCGACCGACTGCGGGTAGAAGTACTCCTGGCGCACGGCATCGGTGCTCACCGCCGAGCTCAGGTTGTTGAGGTCCTCCATCGTGACGCCCCAGCGCTCCGCGAGCAGCACGCGGCTGAGGATGAGCCCGAACGTGATGATCCCCATCGCGATCAGCTGCAGGTCGCGCCCGCGCTTGTGGCGGACGAGATAGGACATGGTCTCGACGACGCCGAAGCCGAGCAGGAGCGAAAGGTAGAAACCCCACTGTGGGCCGAAACGCCACAGGACGGCAACGGCGATGGCGACCATGAGGCCGCCACCTACGGCGCGAGCGAGGTCGGTGGCCGGGGTGCGGTAGGTCGGCAGGCCACGCACGCCGGCACAATCCGGGCACCGGAGGCCGACGGGGGTGCGGACGGCGCACTGGGGGCAGATCGGCTTCCCGCAGCGGCTGCACCGCAGCCCGGTCTGGACATTGGGATGGTAGCTACAGGGCACCTGGCCCGAAGGCGCATTCGTGAAGGTGGGCGCCGCCATGGATGAGCGCGTCTCTTTCTGTCGAGCAACGTGGCGCCGGATCAACCGATCCGGGCGCTCATCATTCTACGCGACCGGCGCTGTGGCCTACCGAGGCGGGGCACCATCGCTGGTAGGGGAGGGCCTTGTGCCGACCCTTCAGGCCTCCCGCCGCGACCGGAGGTCGCGATGTGCCGCTCCGCGGCACCGGGCGAAGGGCTCGCTACCGCTTCTCGCCTTCGGCTCGGCCGGCACAAGGTCCGCCCCTACCGGATTCTGCGGACCCTCCGCCACACCGCATCCCGCAGCACCAACAGGCCAAACACCGGCAGGACCATCTGCCGCCGCCAGCGCCATGGCTCCCGCGCGAGGCGGTAAGCCCACTCCAGCCCGAGCTTGCGTACCAGCCGCGGCGCGCGCGGCACGGTGCCGGAGACGAAGTCGAGCGCGCCGCCGATGCCGATCACCAGCCGGACACCCATCGTCGCCAACGCCGCCTGATTGCGGGCAATCCAGTGGATCTGGCCCGGCGCGCCGTAGGCCACGAAGACCACCGTTGCGCCCGAGTCCGCGATGCGCCGCAGCGCCTCGGCATCGTACGCCGGGTCGGCCGAGCCCTCCGCCCACGTCCCGGCGATGTGCGTGCCCGAATGCCCCGCCCGCAGCGCGTCCGCCGCGGCGTCGGCGACGCCCGGGCCCGCGCCGAGGAGGAAGAGCCCGGCCCCGGATGCGGCCGAGATGCCGGCGAGCATCCCGACGAGGTCGACGCCGGTTACGCGCTTGGCCGCCTTGCCGGGTGCAAGCAGTCGCACGGCGACGGCGATGCCCGCGCCGTCGATGGTGACGAGATCGGCCCCCTGCAGCGCCGCCGCGAACGCCGCGTCGCGGCGGGCGGCCATCACGTACTCCGGGTTGAGCGTCACAACATGCGCGCACGTCTCCCCGGTCGCGACCTGCTCCCGGACCCACGTTTCCACCTGCGTCCGGCGCAGGAGATCGACCGGGATGCCGAGCACATCGGCGCGATCAGGCATCGATATCGAAGTCAATGGCATCGAAGATGGACCCCGCAATGTTCAGGAGACCGCCCAGGCCGTCGCTCACCGCTTGCAGCGACCCGCCGAGCGCGTCGGAGACGTCCTGGACGTCGACGTTGGGCATGTCCGGCATCGAGACGTCGGGCAGGTTGCCCGGGACACCATCCAGATGCCCGAAGATGTGCGCCACGTGGGCGACGTCGAGCCCCCTCCCGGCGAGGTCGCCGAGATCTCCGGCGTCCGCGCCGACGAACCACCCCGGCGAGCGCGCCCCGGCGTCGGCGAAGGCTTTCACCCAGCCGCGATCGATCCGGAAGGCCACCGCGTACGCCAGGTAGCGGTCGAAGAGCTGCGTTGCCTCGGTCAGGTTCTCGTGCTTCTGGATGGATTCAAGATAGCGTTTGAACGCCCGCCATTTCGCCGCCGCCTCGGCGCCCGCGGCCGTCTTGCGCGGCATGTGCCGGCTCATGCGCACCATCGCGCCCCACATCACGATCGCGGCCGCCATCGGCAGCAGCGCGAACGGGTCGACGAAGACGGTCAGAACGAGTCCGGCGACGATCGAGGCGACGAGACCGACCCAGGAGGCGGCCCGCCAACGACGCCGGGTGTCCGCCGGGGATCGGTCGAAGTAGCGATGCTCCACCAGCTCGGCGTAGAGGTCGTCACGCACCTTCGGCTCGGCGGCGACGAAGGCTGCCCGCACCTTGCTCAGTCGCACCTCGTTGAGCGGCTGCGGATCCGGCCCGAAGAGCACCCGCAGCAGGTCGCGCTCGACCCGCGACGTGATCCGGTCCGGATGGAGCAGCGTCACGGTGTAATCGCGGCCCCGCGCGCCCGGCGCCTGCTCCTCGGCGATCGTCACTGCCCCATTGCGGCCGAGCCCGATCAGCGTGGCGACGACGTCGTGGTGGTCGGCGTGCTCGTCAACGAGCGTGCCGACCGCGCCGGGCGAGAGGTCGTCGGGCGTCTCCGGGATGATGTCGGCGACGAGCCTGACGTGCGGGTCCCGCCCACGCAGGTACCAGACGATCAGGATCGTCACGAAGCCGCCCGTGAGCAGAAGCAGCATGGCCCCGATCAGGATCAGGCGGATGATTGCTTGGGTCGTTTCCATACGATTACCTAACTGAAGCTGTGGCTGCCTCCGCCGCTGCTGCCGACGGAGGAGGAGCCACTCGATCCGCTCCCGGACGACGACTCGCCGCCGGCGTTGAACGAGCTCACGGCCGTGTTGAGCATGACGAAGACGGCGCCGCTGCCGGACTGCAGGCTGGTCAGGCCGCGGTTGCTCATGCCCTGCAGGTCCATGCCGGGCGTCCGGCCACCGCCGCTGGACGTGACCGTCGCGGGCGCCGGCGACCAGTCGCCTTCGTCCTCGTCTGCGTCATCCCGGCGCGCATCCGGCATCCAGGCATTCCACGAGCTGTCGAACCCGAGCGCGATGGCCCACGGGAGATAGCGGTCGAACAGGGCGAGGCGATCCGAGACCGGCATCTCCTTCTCCATCCGATCCAGGTAACGCCCGAACGCCTTCCACGTCGCCGTCGCCTCCTCACCGGCGACGCTCTTGACGGTCGAGGAATGCGCCACGACCACGGCGATCACGAAGAGGATGCCGATACCAACGAGCAGCACGATGACCGGCGCCGGGAAGGAGCGCGTCCAGAGCGCCATCGCGCCGGCCACGAGCGCGCAGACGGCCGCCAGCCCAAGTGCGCGCAGGATCCAACGATTGCGCGTCGTCTCCGGCAGCTCCTCGTAGAATCCGCGGGCGAACAGCTCCTGCTCCAGCGCGGCGGAGACCGAGGACTGGTGGCTGGCCCGCAGCTTCTTCAGCGCGGCGAACGTGACCTCCTTGCCCGGCGTCGCGTCCTTGCCGAACAGTCCCTCGAGGAACGGGCGCTCCCACGCCGAAGCATCGGCGATCGGTTTGTGGAGGATGAGCGCGAACCGGGCGGGATCGTCCTCGCCCTTGCCCCTGATGCCGCGCTTGCGCATCTCGATCACGCCGCGGCGATCGAGGTCGACGAGCATGGCGACGGCGTCCTTCGCGTCGAACGAGCGATCGATGAGCGCGCCGACGAGCCCGGCCGGGAGGTCGTCCGGCGGCTCGTTGAGCATGTCCGCGACAACGCCGACATGAGCGTTCCGGCCGCTGGCGCGGCGCATGAAGAGCATGAGGATGCCGAAGCCGATCGCCATCGCCGGGCCGGCGATGAGCGAGAGACCGAGCACGGTGTCCTCGCGCTCCTTCTGCTCGTCGAGCTTCTCGGCGTCCGGCTGCCACGACGGCTCGGTCGCGCTCGTGATCGGCGGGAAGGCGGCGAGCATCATCAGCGAATCGCCGCCGGAGAGGTTCGTCTTCTCCCACGTCACCCGGTCCGGCGCGACGGATGTCGGCTGCGGGTCGAACCGCATCTGGTCGGCGGGCACATCCTCCGGGAAGAGGATCGTCGCGCTGGCCGCGTCGATGTCGCCGACCTCGGAGACCTCGCCGGAGATCGCCGTCCAGCGGATCTCCTGGTAGGGCTCGGCGACGTCGTCGTAGACGCGGATCGCGCCGAGCGCGTCGTATTCGATGACGATCTGACGGAGATCGGTCGCGTTGGTGGCCGTGCCGGTCGGGAGGAAGCCGTAGTCGATCTTGAGCTCGTTGTCCTCGACGTAGGTCGTGAAGGTGCCCGGCTCGACGGCGTAGTCGGCCCGGTCGAGATGCCGGGAGCGCGTCACGGTGCCGTCGGCGTCCTCGACCGACACCCACAGGTCGCGAATCTCCTCGATCCGGTTCAGCGGGATAGCCCGGTGCCCCTGCGTGAACGAGCCGTCGAATTCGACGGCGATGTCCTCGGTGACGTGCAGCGCGCCGTCGTGCCGCACTTCGACGGTGACGTCATACGACCGCCAGGTAACCGTCCCCTCGGCGGACGCCGGCAGCGCGGGCACTGCCAGCACGACCGCCAGCAGACAAAGGGCAAGCACCCGGAACCATTGACGTCTTACAACCATCATGCTCATTTAGCGAAATCCCCGGCTGCCGCCACCACTCGAGCTCCGGCTGTGCCCCCCGCCCGATCGCGAGGAGCCGCCGAACGATCCCCCACGGGAGGAGGAGCCTCCCGACCCGCCGCTGGCCGACCCAAGCGCCTCCATGGCGTCACCCAGCATGCTGAAGAACGCATTGCTGCCACCCTGCACCGCGCCGAGCGCCCGATTACTGCCCGACTGGAGATCCGACCAGCTGCCGGCGTCCCAGCCGTCGCCGACCCAACGCCAATCCGGCAGCGAGAGCCCGCCGCTCGTCGTCCACGACCCTGAGTCGCTCGTTCCTCGCTGGGTCGTCTCGCGGGGCCATTGCCACGATGTGCCGTCCGGCGCGGTGGGCCGGCTCAGGGGCGTCGACGCGTAGGCCGGGGCGGAGGTATTCATCTCGCCCAGCCAGCGGGTGTCGATGCCGAAGGCGACGACCCACGGCAGGTAGGTCTCGTAGACCTCCGCGCGCTCGTTCGCGAACGACGACCAGTGCTTCGATTCCAGATGGCGCTGGAACGCCCGCCAGTCGCCGGCGACCTCCGCGCCCTCCAACGTCTTTCGCGCGATCGAGGGCGTCAGCCGCTTACCGGCGAGGTAGATCACCACCCCGAGCACCGGCGGCAGCAGCGCGACCCACGACCACGACCGTGTCCAGATGAGAATACCCGCCGCGACCGCGACGGTGAGGCCAAGGAAGACCTTGAGGAGCAGCTGCCACCTGTGGCGGCTGGTCGCGGGGAGCTCCGCGTAGTACCCACGGCGCACGAACTCCTCGTCCATCGCGGACTGGATCGCCTCGCGGTGGACGCCGAAAAGCGGCCGCAGGGCGTTGAAGCTCTCGGTCGCGGGCGGAGCCGCGTTGGCGCCGAAGATCGCCTTCAGGACGACCTGCTCGTAAGGTTGCGCCGACGCGATCGGCTCTTTTAGCTCGACCGCGTAACGCGGGTGGCCGCCGAACCGGCCGTTCTCCTGGCCAGTGTTCTCGACGATGCGGATGACGCCGCGGCGGTCGAGGTCCATGACGATCGCCGCCACGTCGCGCGGCTGGACCGCCTCGTCGACGAGCGCGCCGACCAGCCCGGCGGGCAGGTCGGCCGGCGGCGCGGTGATGATGTCCATCTCCGGGCGGGCCGCCGGCTCGCGGATGCGCGTGTACCACGCGTAGAGCAGGCACAGCCCGCCGCCGACCGCCGCCAGGACCCCGGCGGCGATGAGGAGCACGCTGCCGAGCGCCTTCTGGTTGTCACGATCCTCGGCCGCGGCGTCGTGGGCGTCGGCGGCGGGCTGCCAGTCCGGGGTGGTGGCGGCGGTGATGGCCGGGAAGGCGACCTGGACGTCGAAGGCGTCGCCCTCGCCCATCGAGCGCGACGGCCAGGTGAGCATATTGGTCGAGACCTCTTCTGGCTCGGGGGCGTACGCCAGCTCCTCCACCGGGACGTCCTCGGGAAGGGTGACGGTCACGCTCGCGCTCCGGATATCCGCGATGCCGGTGACGTCCTTCGAGATCGCCAGCCAGTGCAGCTGCTGCCAGGGCTCGGCGGCATCCGGATAGTCGCGGATGGCGCCGGCGACATCGTATTCCAGCACGATCGTCCGCACCTGGGACCCGCTGAGGTAGGACATGGTGGCGGACCCGGTGGGCTCGAAGCCGTACTCGATGACGAGCTCGCCGTTCTCCTCGGTGACGTGATGCGTGCCCGCCTCGCCGTCATACATCGCGGTGGACACCTGTCGGCTCGTCATCAGCTCGCCGTCGCGATCGAGCTCGTCGCTGGTGAGGATGCTGTTGCCGTCGAGATCCTCCGGCCGGCCCTCGGTCGTCACCTGGACGTTGTCGATCGAGCCGACCCGGTCGAGCGGGATGGTCACGAAGCCTTCGGAGAAGTCGCCGTCGAAGCGAACGTCCTGCCGCTCGGTGACGTGCAACGTGCCGTCCTCGCGGACGTCGATGGCGACGTCGTATATCTCCCAGACAACGCCGGAGGCGTCGCCGTCACTGTCGCCCGAGCCCGAGTTGCCGAGCGCGGTGCCGACGATGATGGCGATCGCGACGAGGACAACGGCGAGGTTGAGCACCCCCTTGAGAATGTTCACTTCCCGACTGTCGTCGGTCATCATCATCTCCCTGCGATTTCATCCGTGCCGCTTGCGCACGTGCGTCTGTCTCCTGCAAGGGAGAACCGCGAGGCGGGCGAACGGGTTCCCGGCCCGCCCACGAAACACCTCCCTGCGGCATGCGGGGAGGTGTTTCCGAACGTCCGTGATCCGCGTGTGAGCGCGGCGCCTATCCGAAGCCGCGGCCGCCACCGCCCGAGCTGCCGCCGGACCCACCGCCGCCACTGAAGCCGCCGAAGCCGCCGCCTCCACCGCCCCAGGAGCCGAAGCTGCCGCCGCCGCGCGAGCCGCCGCGACCACCGAAGATGTCCGCCGCGGTGCCGAGCATATCGAAGATGCTGTCCGAGCCGCCCTGCAGCGAGCGCCCGGCGCTGTCGCTCACATCCTGCAGGCCGGGGATATCGCCGCCGTCACCACCCCCGCCACCATCGCCACGCGCGGTCGTGCCGCCGGTCATGCCGCCACCCGAGGGGAAGACCCAGACGCCGCCGAACGGCGAGCGCCGGCGCCGGTAGGGGCCACCCGTGAAGGGACCGCCGGTCATCATTGGGCCGCCGCCGAACCACTCCGGCATCGGCGTGTTCACCTGCGAGAACTTGGTGACCCACGAATCCTCGATGCCGAAGGCGACCGCGTACGGCAAGTACTTGTCGAAGATCTCGCGCGATTTGTCGAGATCGGCGTGCTCCTCGATGTCGTCGAGGTAGCGCTTGAAGGCCTTCCACTTGGCCGCCGCCTCGGCCCCCGCGAGGGTCTTGCGCGGCATCGCGCCGGCGATGCGCCCGCCGGCGATGCCGAGGATGATCGCCGCGGCGATCGGTAGCACAATCCAACCGCTCGACGCGCCGGAGAGCGCGATAATCAGAATGATGACGATCGCCGCCAGGATCGGCCCGGCCCAGGCCAGCACCCGCCAGCGCGCCCGCGTCACCTCCGGCGAGGCGTCGAAATACTTGTGCGCGACCAGCTCGTCGTAGAAGCCCTCGTAGATCTCGGCCTCGCGCATCTGGAACGCGGCCTGCACGTTCGCCATCGCGACGCGCGCGCCAGGCTCCTTGTTGATGCCGAAGATGGCGTTGAGGAGGACCTCCTCGTAGTTGCTCAGCCCCTGCGTGTGGTCCTGCAGCTCGAACTCGTACGTCGTCTGACGGCCGAAGCCCATGAAGCCTTCGGTCTTCTTCTCGTCCATGCGGATGACGCCGCGCCGGGCGAGATCGAGCACCGTCGCGATGACGTCGCGCGACTGCACCGTCTCGTCGATCAGGGTACCGGCCGCGCCAGGGCGCAGGTCGTCGGGCGGCTCGGGGATGATGTCGGCGACGAGCCCGATCTCCGGGTCCCGGCCGCGCGTGTACCAGATGCCATAGAGCAGCACGCTGCCGCCGACCAGCAGCAACAGCCCGGCGGCGAGGAACATCGTGCCCGCGACGGCGGACTTCTCATCGGCCTGTTGGCGCTCTTGTCGTATCTGGTCATCGACCGCCTGCCAGGCGGGCGTCTGTGTGTGCGTGATCGGCGGGAACTGGAGGCGCACCTCGAAGTCGTCGCCCGCGCCGAGGTTGCTCTTCGTCCAGGTGAAGGTCTTGCCATCCGTCTCGGGGTTCTCGGGCCGGGCCACGGTCTGATCGACCGGCACGGCCTCGGGCAGCGTGATCGTGACTCTTGCGCCGTCGATCGGCGCGACCTCGGTGACGTCGGACGAGATGGCCGTCCACCACAGCTGCTGGTTAGCCGGCTCGACGTCGCTGTAGACGCGGATGACGCCCTTGACGTCGTAGTCGAGGACGACGATGCGCGTGTTCTGGTCGGCGGCGGCGCCATAGCTGGTCGGCTCGAAGGCGTAGTCGATCTCCATCATGCCCGAGCGCTCGGCATAGGTGTACGTGCCGGTCTGCTGGGTGTACGCCGACGGGCTGACGTGCGTGGCGGGCGTGGGCGTGCCGCCCGCGCCACTGGCGAGGCTGACCTGGATGTTGCCGATATCATCGATATGGGAAAGGGGGATGTTCGCGAAGCCCTTGCGGAACTGCCCGTCGAACTGGATGACCTGGTATTCCCTGACGTGGACCGTGCCGTCGTCGGCGACCGTGAGGTCGACGTTGTAGGAGGTCCAACGCACGTCGCTCGACGACTGCGCGGCCGCAGTCGCGGGAAGGTTGAGGGCCAGCGCGAGCAGCAACATTGTGGCCGCCAGCGCGGCGCCGATCCAGCGTCGTTGCCGGAGTCGAGAGACCATCGTTGTCATCGGGCGTTGTCCTGCCTTCCTGCCATGCCATGCCTGGTGATCAGCCTATCGAAGTATCGCATCTCCGCGTCTGCCCGGCGCCCGATGAGGGCATCCACATTGGCCTGCCCAAGCGGGAATAGGGGCGGGCGCGTCGTTATTGTCAGGTTGCCAACGCACATAACTTGGCCGGTGGCCACCTAAGGGATTATGGGGCCGATCTCCTTGATCTGGCGGGGATTTGCTTAGGTGGCCAGGGTGTTCGGAGAAACCTGGCCGCCTGGGCGATGTTATGGAAGGCTGCCCAGATGGCCAAGTAGCGCGTGTATAGGGAACGTGGCCATCTGGGGCGGACACGGGATCCGCCCGTACGACCACGTTGCCGCCGCGCGGTCGCGACGGGCGTGGGCATGGCGGTCGTCACTGAGAGGAACGCCCCGGTCGGGAACTTCGCTTCGCGTAGGGTTCCTCGCTGCGCTCGGAATGAGGGGTGTGGGCGAGGTGCGGACTGTTCCCGAGCGGGGATGGCTATGAGCAGCTGCGAAAGCCGGCGCTACGAGGAGATATGCCTTGGGGCCGCCAATGAGACTTTGTCGCAGGTACGTAGTAAACTGGGTGCATGATCACGCAGGCGTCTTCCCACCACCCCCAGCCAACCCCGTCATTGACCCGCGATCAGGTCGAGAAAGTGCTCAGCACCCATGGCTACCGGCTTACCTCGCCGCGCGCGGCGGTCGTCGAGGCAGTGCTCCGCCATACCCGGCCATTCACCGCCGAGCAGCTCGTGGCCGAGTTGAGCGAGGACGCCGCCGGGCCGCGCATCGGCCGGGCAACGGTCTATCGCACGCTCGAGGTGCTCGCCGCGATCGACGTTCTCACCCGCATCGTCCAGCCGGACGGCCACCCGTCGTACATCTGCGGCGCCCCGGGGCATCGGCACCATCTGCTCTGCTCCAGCTGCGGCACGACGGTGACCTTCACCGCCTGCCCGGTCGACGCGCTGGTGAGCGACCTCTCGCGCAACACGTCGTTCCAGATTCACGACCACGTGCTCGAGGTCTTCGGCGTCTGCCCCAACTGCCAGCACAAGGCCGCGGCAAGCGCTAATTGACACTACGTCTCAATAATGCTACCGTTGCCCGTGCCGCTTCGGGCGCCCCGATGCGCGGTTGCCGTCGAGCGTCCCCAGGATCGTGACCGTTCCCGACCTCCTGTCCGCATCTATGCCAGGTACCCTCTCCATGGAGCTCGCTCACCTCTCCCAGACCGGCCGGACGCCCATCCTGTCCACCGACCAGCTCGGCGTGCACTACGAGAACCGGTCCGCGCTGGGGAGCGTTACGCTCGGATTCGTCCCCGCTGAGACGGTGAGCCTGCTCGGCCCCAACGGCGCCGGCAAGAGCACCCTGCTGAAGGTCCTCGCCGGCATGCTGCCGCCGTCGCACGGCGACGTCTGGTTCGAGGGCAAGCCGCTGTCCGGGCCCCACCCGCTGGTGACCTACGTGCCGCAGCGCGCCGGCGCCGACTGGACCTTCCCGATCTCCGTGCTGGAGGCGACGATGCTCGGCCTGACGCGCACGCGCTCGCGCTGGCGGCCGTTCAGCCCCACCGACCGCGACCGCGTGATGACCGCGCTCGAGCAGGTCGGCATGGACCATCTCGCCGGCGCCCAGATCGGCGCCCTCTCCGGCGGCCAACAGCAACGCGTCTTCCTCGCGCGGGCGCTCCTCGCCTGTGGCAAGGTGCTCTTGCTGGATGAGCCGTTCACCGGCGTCGATGTCCCGACGCAGGAGATGCTGGTCGAGCTGATCGAGAAGCTGCGACGGACCGGCACCGCGATCATCTACGCCACGCACGATCTCCAGCAGGCGGCGCGGACCTCCGACCGTGTGCTGTTGCTCAACGAGCGCGTCATCGCCGACGGCAGCCCGCGCGAGGTGCTCACCGAGACACTGCTGCACCAGACGTTCGGCGGTCAGGTCATCATTCTTGCCTCGCCGTCGCCGGCCCCGGCCGACGAGCCGCGGGAGGCGCTCGTCCGATGATTGCCTGGCTGCTCGACCCGTGGCACCACACCTTCATGCAGCACGCCTTCCTGGCGATCATGCTGGTCGGCGTCATCTGCGGCGCGACCGGCGTCTTCGTCACGCTGCGCGGGCTCGCCTTTCTCGGTGACGCCCTCTCGCACGCCATCTTCCCGGGCGTCGTCATCGCGTTCATCCTCGGCGGCAACTTCCTGATCGGCGCGGTGATCGCCGCGATCCTCGTCTCTCTCGGCATCGGCGCGATCGGCCAGGGCGGCCGCATCAGCAACGACACGGCCGTCGGTGTTCTCTTCGTCGGCGCGTTCTCGCTCGGCATCGCGCTGATGTCGACGCAGAGCGGCTACACGCGCGACCTCAACACGTTCCTCTTCGGCTCGATCCTCGGCGTCACGCGCGACGACCTGGCGCTCACCTTCGGCGTCGGCCTCGTCGTGCTCGCGCTGCTGCTGCTCTTCCGGCGAGAGCTGACGATGATCTCGTTCGACCGGACCTTCAGCAAGTCGACGGGGCTCAACCTCTGGCTCTACGACCAGCTCTTTTTGGTGCTGCTGGCGCTGGCGATCGTGATCTCGCTGCAGACGGTCGGGAACATCCTCGTCCTGGCGATGCTCGTGACCCCGGCGGCAACGGCGCGGCTGCTGACGAACCGGCTGCGGGCGATGGTCGTCATCTCCTGCGTCATCGGGTCGCTCTCGGGCGTGGCGGGGCTCTACGTCTCGTACTACGAGGGCGTGCCCTCCGGCGCGGCGGTGGTGCTGGTCTCGACGGCGATCTTCGGTCTCGTCTTCCTCTTCGCCCCGCGCACCGGGACGATCACGTCGCGCGTCCGCCGGCGCCTCCACCACCCGCATCCGGAGCGCGATGATTTCTCCGGCGCCGCTCAACCGGCGAACGAGGCACGGTCGGCGTCATCGACAATGGCCCGCTGAGCCATTGGGCGCACACTCTCCGAGGTGCGCCGCGACGACGACAGGGGTCACGGGTTAACGTGCCAACGCGCACCTCGGGATGGGCGGCTATGGCGTGAAACGGCCCCGGGCGCGATGCCCGGGGCCGTTCGTGTGCCTTCCCAATGTGAGACGACTGCGCTCAGTCGTGGATTTCGACCCGCATCCCGATCTCGGCGAACGCGTAGAGCTCCTCGGCGGCGTCGGCCTCGAGGCGGACGCATCCCATCGTCACCGTGCCTTGCGTGTTGACGACGTTGCCCCGGGCATCGCGCACCGGCGAGTGGAATCCATTGCTGCGCTCAGGGTCGAAGCCGACGAAGTCGGTCAGAAAGACGCCCTCCACGAACGGCGTCTCGGTCAGCTCCTTGTTCTTCATGTAGACGTGGAACGTCCCGATCGCCGTCGAGTAATAGCCATCCGGCGAGGGATCCCGCCCGATCTTGCCCTGGTAGGTCGCAATGATCGTGTCGCCGTGGTGCAACGTCACGATCGCCGTCGAACGGTCGACCTCGATCCACTTCTCGCCGGTCGGCGCGACCGGCTCGTCGCCCGCGATGGTCACTGCCTCCGTCGGCTCCGCCGGCGTCTCAATCGCCTGCGTCACGGCCTCCGTCGGTTCGACCGGCGCCTCGGTGGGCAGGGGCGCGTCCACGACCGGCGGCGCCGGCTCGGTCACCACCGCCGGCTCCTCGATGACGAGCGGGGCGGCATTCGCCGTCTCCAGCAGCCCCGACCGTGTCGCGAGTTGCCCGGAGACCTGGGCGACGTCAATGTCGGTTGCCGCGGACTCGCGCGATGACGCCGGTGTCAGGTAATCGGCGGCAATCCACGCATCCCGCCCGTTGACCGAGACCGGCAGGAACCCCTGCCGCAGGTCACCGGTGACGGTGACGGGCGTCTCGCCGTCGAGCACCTCGAGGATCGCGAAGGAGGTCGCGGGGCCGGAGCGAAGATTGACGACATCGTTCGTGACGTACGGCAGCGCGGCGGGCGCGGGGTCCCGCGGGGTGACCAACACCTGCCCGCGAAGCCCCTGCCAATCCACCTGCCAGGCCATCACCACCGCGGCCACCATCCCCGCCAAAACCAGCAGGGATGCCATCCGTGGTCCGCGGCGCCGATGCCGGGATGTCCGCTTCACCCGCAGCCTCCTTCCTGCCATGCGCCGCGCGCCCGATCGCCGGGTCCATCCCCCGGCGATCGGGCGCCGGGCCGCTAGTCGTGGACCTCGACGCGCATGCCGACGGTCGCGAAGTCGAAGAGCGCATCGATCTCGCCCGGCGCCAGCGCCACGCAGCCCGCAGTCTTGCCGTCGCCGTTGGGGAGGATCTTGCCGTTCTTGTCCTTCGTGTAGGAATGGAAGCCGTTCACCCGGCCGGAGTCGAAGCCGACCCAATCGGAGATGTAGGCGTCGGCGTACGGCGTGTAGCTGAGGCCCTTTTCCTTCCAGTACACGTAGTAGGTGCCGACCGCGGTCGAGTTGAAGCCGTCCTTCGACGTGTCGTACCCGAGCGAGGCATGGAACGAGGCCTGCGCCTCGTCGCCGACGAACAGCGTCACCGTGCCGGACGAGCGGTCGACGTCGATCCAATGCTCGGGCGGCGGCGGACCGGCCGGCTCTTCCGCCGGCGCGTCGGTGCCCGTGTAGGTTACCGTGCCGTCCCAGCTCAGGAACCGCGCGGCCACCCAGGCAGTGCTGCCGTAATAGTTGATCGGCACAAAGCCGTTGACCGCCTCGCCGACCACCTCGACCGACGCTCCGGTGCCGAGGACATCCCAGACCGCGCTATCCGTCGAGGCATCGCCGCGGACATTCAGCACGTCGGTGTTGACCAGGGCCCAGCCCACGGAGGCCACGCCGCCCCCACCGCTGGTCCCGCCGGTGCCACCGGCGAGGTCGCCGTCGGCGTCGAGGCTCAGATGCTCGGCCCAGGCATAGCCATGGATGCCGTAGTAGCGGATCTCGTAGATGCCATTCTGCGGGCCCCAGAGCACGTCGACGCGCTCGCCCGAGTACATGGTGGCGATGACCGTCGGGTCATCGATGCCGGCCATGAGGCCGACGCCATCGGCGACAACCGTCGCCGCCTGGCCGGCCGAGGCCTGGTGGGTTGCCATGCCGGCGACTCCAGCCAGTGCCGTCACGGCCAAAAGAACTGCGAGCGTGAGCCGGACAAGATGCCGTCCACGCGAAGAAACGCCGGTGCAGGAAAATGACTCAGCCCAGTCAGCCTGCAAGCTCGGTCCCATATGCACGTCCCCCCTCCTGGGTCGTGTGCGGGGTCGATCGGTAGCACCGCGCGCACGGGCGCGCTCGCCTGACCACTGGCACTCACGGAGCAGTGCGTACGGACAGTGTGTACGGATACTACTCTGTATGCTTGATCGACGCAACCGCCTGTATTGTGTTGGCTAATGCAGCTCGTTGCCTTATAGTCACTACTCCCAAGCTCGCGTAGCGCATATTTGTGACGGGCCGTCACAGCCATTGACGGCCCGCGAAATCATACACAACTTCGTGAAAACGTCGACGAGGTGACGCATTGTGCCATGCACCCTTGTGGAACGCGTGCCTGACGTGGCCATCGGCTCAGACATCGCTCCAGCTATGTCCGGACACCACCTCGGCGCGATCCCGCCGCCTGGCCCCGGCCTGTGCCCACGGCGCACCGCTCGCCCGGCCGGGCCTGTTCCGTCCGGGCACGAAACCGGTTTACTTTCCTTCGGTGACCGCCTATAATCGGACCATGGCGAGCCGGGGGATTTGGTCCTCCGGCTTTGTCCTATATCGTGCAAGCAACGCTCTGGTCGCTTGCCTCAACCAGCGGCCACGTGTTGCGACCCCGGACCGACTGCTCCGGGGTCGACGTATACTGTGGATGTGGACTCTTAGACCAATAGCGTCGCCCGCCTGCGATTCCGCCGGCGGGGCGCACGCGCCTACCTCGCGTTCCGCGCGAGGCGACTGGATTCCCGTCGAAGCATGCCCGCCGGGCGGCCGGTGGGCCGTGGCCCTACCGAGAGAATTGCAGCGAGGGGGCTTGCCCCCAACGAAAGGACGTTCACATGGGGACGGCACGAGGTGTCCAACTCACCCGCGACGGCAAGGCCCGGCTCGAGGAAGAGCTCCGGCAGCTCCGCGAGCACCGGTTGCCCGAGCTTTCTCAGCGAATCCAGGAAGCGACCGAGGACGGCGACGTCACCGACAACAGCGAGTACGAGGATCTCAAGGAGGAGTACAACCGCACCGAGGGGCGCCTCCACGAGCTCGAGAACATCCTTGAGAGCGCCGCGATCATCGAGGAAGGCTCGCGCGACGGCACCATCCAGGTCGGCTCGCATGTGACCGTCCGCACCCCGGACGACAGCGAGGACGAGACCTGGGTGCTCGTCAGCCCCGAGGAGGCCTTCGCCCCCGAGGGCCGCATCTCATCCGACTCCCCTGTCGGCCAGGCGCTGCTCGGCAGCCGCGCCGGCGACGCGATCACCGTCACCACCCCCGGCGGCGACATCGTCTACACGGTCGTCGACGTAAAATAGGTCGCGTGCACGCGACCGGCGATCAACGCGGCGGGCACACCCCGCCGCGTTGCTGTGCCAGCGACGCCCGGCAAGACCCATTCTTTTCCGCTCTTGGAGACCCTATGGAGCTCAGCGAACTTCAGGACATTCGGCGCGCGAAGGCCGACACCCTCCGCGAACGCGGCATCGAGCCCTATCCCACCCGGGCCACCCGCACCCACACGACGGCCGAGGCCGTCGGCCTCTTCGCGCGCGAGGAGGCCGACGGCGCGCTGGTCGACGGCCACAGCCCGACCCAGGTCACGCTGACGGGCCGCATCGTCAGCTTCCGGCACATGGGCAAGACCGTCTTCGCGCACATCCGCGACGGCCACGGCGAGCTCCAGCTCTACCTCCGCAAGGACGTGCTGGGGGAGGACGCCTACGCCGATCTCCTGAAGCTCTACGACCTCGGCGACTTCGTGCAGGCCACCGGCGAGCTCTTCCGCACCCGCACCGGCGAGGTCTCGCTGCGCGCCTGCCGCATCTCCATGCTCTCCAAGGCGCTCAACGCGCCGCCCGAGAAGTGGCACGGCCTGCAGGACATCGAGCTGCGCTACCGCCAGCGCTACGCTGACCTCATCGCCAACGAGGAAACCCGGCGCGTCTTCGAGACCCGCTCGCGGATCGTCGCCTCCATCCGCCGCTTCCTCGATGGCCGCGGCTACCTGGAGGTGGAGACGCCTGTGCTGCAGCCGCTGTACGGCGGCGCCGCGGCCCGGCCGTTCACGACCTTCCACAACCAGCTCGGCCAGACGCTCTACTTGCGCATCGCCGACGAGCTCTACCTCAAGCGGCTGCTCGTCGGCGGCTTCGAGCGCGTCTACGAGATCGCCAAGGACTTCCGCAACGAGGGCGTCAGCAAGAACCACTCGCCCGAGTTCACCATGCTCGAGTTCTACGAGGCCTATGGTGACTACGAGACGATGATGGAGACGGTCGAGCAGCTCATCTACACGGTCACGACCGAGGTCTTCGGCGGCCCGACCTTCACCCACCAGGGCCACGAGATCGACGTCACACCGCCGTGGCCGCGGAAGACGCTGCGCGAGGCGATCCGCGAGGGCTCCGGCATCGACTACATGGAGCACCCGGATGCCGAGTCGCTGCTGGCCGCGGCGCGCGCGGCGGGCGCCGACATCGAGACCGGCACCGTCTGGCCCCGCATCGTCGATGAGCTGCTCAAGCAGTTCGTGCGCCCGTTCCAGATCCAGCCGATCTTCCTGACCGACTACCCGGTCGCCCTCTCGCCGCTCGCCAAGCGCAAGCCGGACGACCCGACGCACGTCGAGCGCTTCCAGCCCTACATCGGCGGCGGCGAGATCGGAAACGCCTTCACCGAGCTCAACGACCCGATGGACCAGCTGGCCCGCTTCCTCGACCAGCAGAAGGACAAGGACGCCGGCGACGAAGAAGCGATGCCGATCGACGAGGACTTCGTCAACGCCCTGATGTACGGCATGCCGCCGACCGGCGGCGTCGGCATCGGCATCGACCGGCTGACGATGCTCCTCACCGACCAGCCGACCCTGCGCGACGTCATCCTCTTCCCGGCGATGCGCCGCCTGCCCTCGGCCACCGAGCAGGGGGCCGACGACGAGCCGGACGAGGACGTCGAGTAGCACGCCCGTCGCGCGCGGGATATCCTGAAGGCGACAGACCTTGCCGATGTGCGTGAGACCGCGCCGATGTGCCGATGATGCGATGGCAACCGGATAGCTCGCTCGAAAGGAACGCTCAGTGAAGACCTTTATTCATCGTCTCCAGGAACGGACCGGCATCTACTCGCTCGGCTTCAACCAGTGGTCGTTCCTCGGCGTTGCCCTGCCGATTGGCTTCGTCGTTGTCGTCGGTGGCGCGCTGGCCCTCATGCTGACGCGCTAGCGGCGCTCCACGCAACGCGACAACGCCCCGGCGGGAGTGTTCCCGCCGGGGCGTTGTGCATCTCAAGGCCGGCAGGCGCCACCTACGCGCCCTCGACGTAGCGGCCGTGGTCGGGCACGACCTCCGCATCCCAGGCGGCGAGCACATGCTCCAGCCCATGCGTCAGTTCGTCGCCGGCCATCGGCGTGCCGTGGCCGGTGGCCGCCACGGCCGGGCGCAGCGCCGCCAGGATCTCGACCGAGCGACGCGCCGCCGCCCAGTCCGGCGTGAAGTACGCGGGCGGCCCGTGCACCTCCTGCTTCTGCGTCGCCACCTTGTAGAGTGACTCCTGCTCGACGGTCACGAACGCATCCCCGGCGATCAGCACGCCGTCGGCGTCGCGGAAGAGCGAGACGTGCCCGTCCGTGTGCCCCGGCGTGTGAATCCAGCGCCAGCCGGGCATCTCCGGCACGGTGCCGTCGTCGGGCAGGGCCCGCACGCGCTGGCCGAAGTCGTTCGCCTTGTTGGGATAGGCGAACGACATGAGAGCCATGGCCCCCTTGCCGACCGTCGGATCGGGCGGCGGGTAGTCCTTCTGCCCCGTCACGTGCGGCACCTCGGCCGCGTGCGCGTAGATGGGTGCGTCCCAGTGCTCGAAGAGCTCCGGGAATGCCCCAACATGGTCGAAGTGGCCATGCGTCAGCACGATCGCCCGCGGCGCGACGCCCTCGCCAAAGCGCTCGCCCGCCGTCTTGACGATCTCGTTGGCGCAGCCGTCGAGCCCGGCGTCGATCAGCACCCAGCCCTCCTCCGCGCCCCAGAGGTAGAGATTGACGAACAGGTAGCGCACGCGGACAAGGTCGGTCGTCACCTCGTCCACGGTCGTGGTCAGTGCCATGGCGTTTCTCTCCCGCATCCCCGCAGCGGCCCCAGACTGCCTCCCGCTTCCCGGCCCACGCTGCATAACCTGTTCCAACGCCACGCGGCGGCCAGCCCGGATTGCCGATCGCATTCAGGCATCACCGCCACTGTTCCTGATTGTCACTTCACAAATGTGCAATGCGTTTTCTATAGTGTTGCGTGATGGCGAGTTCGCCTCATGATGATCGATTCGTGACCGGCATGGACGCCGGTCCCTTCGCACGCAGCGATGCCATTCGACGGAGCACATGGCCCGTGGACCACCATCCACCCCGGTGCCTCCCCCGCAGGGCCCCCTCGCACGACGGCCGTGAGCTCCCCGTCTCACGGCGCGCGCTGATCCGCACCGCCACGCTCGGCGCCGGGCTGATGACCGCCTGGCGGCCCGCCACGACGCGCGCCGCCGCATTCTCGGCGGCGTCCCTGATCGTGCCCGTGCGCCTCCAGATCCCGGTGATCGGCGTCGACGCCGGCATCGAGCAGGTCCACATCATCGATGGCGTCATGGAGGCGCCGCAGGACCCGTGGAAGGTCGGCTGGTATTCCCAGCTGGCGATGAGCGGGCGGGCGATGGACCTCGTGCTGGCCGGGCACAGGGACTGGTGGGAGGTCGGCCCCGCCGTCTTCTGGGACCTCGCGCAGCTCACGAGCGGCGCCGAGGCGACGATCACCACCCACGACGGCCGCGACATGGTCTACGCGGTGCACGCCATCGAGGAGGTGCCCGTGAGCGAGCCGCCGCACACCTACTTGACGGGGGCCGGCCCGAACGCGCTGACGCTGATGACCTGCGCCGGCGCGTTCGAGGACGGCAGCTACGACTCCCGCCTCGTCGTTCGCTGCGTCCGCGTGGGGTGAGGGCCAGGATGGGAAAGGGTGGACACACGGTCCGCCCCTCCCGGGACCACGAGGGCAATTGCCCTACCCCACGACCTCGAGAGCGATGAACTGCTGCACCTGCGTCTCGTCGACGTTGTTGTCCGACACCAGCACGAGGCTACGGTTGCCGTTCTCCAGCTCCGGGCCCCACGCGATGCCCTCGATGTTGTCGACCGGCTCAACGCCCGCCACGCTCAGGTCCAGCACCAGGCGCTTGGACACGGGCACGATGTCCTCGCCCGCGAGCGCGGTGATCGTCGCGGTGTCCGTCGCGCCGGTGACATCGATCTCGTATACCTTGACGACATTCTGGAACACCCCGTCGGCGTTCTCGACGGTGGCCCGCTCGATCACCAGGAAATGCGTCGCGTCGACCGCCAGGATCTCCGTGACGCCGGTCGTGCCGAAGCACCCCTCGGGATCCTCCGGCAGCGCGTCCAGCTCGTAGGCGACCTGGCCGAGCACGTTGCCGTCGCAGTCGATATTGGTGAGGCTGGTCAGCGTCCCGCTCTCCGCCGCCTTCGCCCACGTCCTCGTTCGGATATGACGCGCCATCCTCCAGACAGCGATTGCGAACGCCCGGCGAGACGCCGCGCGGGGCACCTTCATCACCCCACCGGCTCGCCCGGAACACGCTGTTACCGCTCCGTGAGATTCCCGCGCCGCAGTGGGAACCGCATGCCCATCCCCGACGTTCTCTCGCTGGGAAACCACGGGACACCATGGAACACATCGGACACCGTCGCAACCGCGCCTGCCGGGCGGCAGCGCGTATCCAGGGGAGAGTTTGGTCATGGCGGAAGCAACCAGAGTTTTCACGCCGGAGGTCGCGGCGACGCGCACGGCCTCGCGC
Source organism: Thermomicrobiales bacterium (assembly GCA_035540335.1). GTDB lineage: Bacteria > Chloroflexota > Chloroflexia > Thermomicrobiales > UBA6265 > UBA6265. The sequence goes on from DATLHE010000180.1 coordinate 21,704, forward strand.
ACGGTCTGGCCGTGGGTCGGCGTGGGGGCCGGCGTCATGGGGTTCATCGGGACGCTCCTCGGCGACATCCACGTCGCCACCGACGAGCGGAACGCGGTGATCAGCATGGCTGTCGTGAGCCAGATCGACCAGCAGAAGGCGCATCTCAGCATCGTCGCCGGCTTCATCGCCGTCGCGCTGCTGCTGGTGCTGGCGGCGCAGTGGCGCGGCTTCGTCGAGGCGCGCCTGCCAAAGAGCGCTGCGGCCCGGGTCGTCACGCAGGGGCTGACCGCCGCCGCCGGCGCGCTCATGCTCGGCTATGGCTGGAAGGGCGCGACGGCGATCTACCACGCCGACGGCATGGACCATGGCACCTACGACGACATGGGTCTCTACATCTACTACATCCTGAACGACTTCGGGTCGTACATCGGCTGGTTCGGCGTCACTGTCGCCGCCGGCGCGGTCGCCTGGATGAGCCTGAAGGAGCGCGTGCTGCCACTCTGGATCGGCGTCTTCAGCTGCGTGCCGGTGCTCGCGGTGCTCGGCTTCACCGGGCTGACGGGCCTGCCGGGCTTCCCGGGCGTCGTCTCGCCGATCTGGATGGCGGTCGCCTTCGCCGGCATCGCGCTTCACAACAGCTTCGCGCCGCAAGACGCCTGACGCCGCGGAAGGGGCGACCCCGCGCGGTCGCCCACGTCGGGAGGACACAAGGTCCTCCCCTACCGCCGTCGCGCCCCGCGGGAACGACAAGAACGCCCCGGAGCACACAGCTCCGGGGCGTTTCGCGTCCAATGCGTTGGAAGAAACCTAGTCCTCGTCGCCGCCGGAAGCCGACGCGGTCTGGATCAGGTCGACCACGCCGGAGTCGGCCAGCGTCGTCGTGTCGCCCAGCTTCTGGCCGGAGGCGATGTCGCGCAGCAGGCGCCGCATGATTTTGCCCGAGCGCGTCTTCGGCAGGTCCGGCGTGAACATCAGGCGCTTCGGCTTCGCGATCGGGCTGATCTTCTTCGCCACGTGGTCGCGCAGGATCTTCCCGAAGTTGTCCTCCGGCTGCGCGCGGTTCTTCAGGATCACGAACGCGAAGATCGCCTCGCCGGTGACCGGGTCCGGCTGCCCGACGACCGCGGCCTCGGCGACGAGGTCGTGCGAGACAAGCGCGCTCTCGATCTCCGTCGTGCTCAGGCGATGGCCGGAGACGTTCATCACGTCATCGACGCGGCCGAGCAGCCAGAAGTAGCCGTCCTCGTCCTTCTTCGCGCCGTCGCCGGCGAAGTACATGCCGTCGTACTTGCCCCAGTAGGTGGAGACGTAGCGCTCGGGGTCACCGTAGATGCCGCGCAGCATGCCCGGCCACGGCTTGCGGACCACGAGGTAGCCGCCGTGCCCGTTCGGGACCGGCTTGCCATGATCGTCGACGACTTCCGCGTCGATGCCCGGCAGCGGGAAGGTCGCCGAGCCCGGCTTGGTCGTCGTGATGCCCGGCAGCGGCGAGATCATGATGCCGCCGGTCTCCGTCTGCCACCACGTGTCGACCACCGGGCAGTTCTCGCCGCCGATGTACTTGTGGTACCAGACCCACGCCTCGGGGTTGATCGGCTCTCCCACCGAGCCGAGCACGCGCAGCGAGCTCAGGTCGTGCTTCTCGGCGTGCTGGTGACCTTCCTTCATGTGCGCGCGGATGGCGGTCGGCGCGCAGTAGAGGATGTTGACCTTGTACTTCTCGATGATCTCCCACCAGCGATCGGCCGCCGGGTAGAACGGCGTGCCCTCGTACATGACGCTGGTCGTGCCGTTCGTCAGCGGGGCGTAGCAGATGTAGCTGTGCCCGGTGACCCAACCGATGTCCGCCGCGCACCAGTAGATGTCGTCCGGCTTGACGTCGAAGACGGCCTTGTGCGTGAACGCGGCCTGCGTCAGGTAGCCGCCGGTGGTGTGGACGATGCCCTTCGGCTTGCCGGTGGTGCCGGAGGTATAGAGGAGGTAGAGCAGGTCCTCGCTGTCCATCTCCTCGGGCGGGCACTCCTCGGACTGGCGGTCGACGACGTCATGCCACCAGAAGTCGCGCCCCTCCTGCATGGGGACGTCCTGGCCGGTGCGCTTGACGACGAGGACCTTCTCGACCGACGGGGCGCCGGCGACGGCCTCATCGACGTTCGGCTTGAGCGCCGCCGGCTGGCCGCGGCGGTAGCCGCCGTCGGCGGTGATCACGATCTCGGCCTGCGCGTCCTCGATGCGGTCGCGCACGGCATCGGCGGAGAATCCGCCGAAGACGACCGTGTGCGGCGCGCCGATGCGGGCGCAGGCGAGCAGGGCGATCGGCAGCTCGGGGATCATCGGCATGTAGATGCAGACGCGGTCGCCCTTGGCGACGTTGAGCTCCTTGAGCGCGTTGGCGGTCTTGCTGACCTCGCGCAGGAGGTCGGCGTAGGTCAGCGTGAGGCTGTCGCCCGGCTCGCCCTCCCAGTAGTAGGCGACCTTGTCGCCGTTGCCGGCCTCGACGTGCCGGTCGAGGCAGTTGTAGGCGACGTTGAGCTTGCCGCCGACGAACCACTGGGCGAACGGGGCGTTGCTCCAGTCGAGCACCTGGTCCCACTTCTTGAACCAGGTCAGCGCCTCGGCCTGCTCGGCCCAGAAGGCCTCCGGATCGGCCTTGGCCCGCTCGTAGATCGCCGGATCGGCGTAGTTCGCCTGCTTCACGAACGCCTCGGACGGGGGAAACGTCCGGTTCTCCTGCAGCAAGACCTCAATCGCGTCGAACTCTTCCTGATAGTGATCCACCATTCCTCCGGTTACCTCTGTCGACATCGTGGTGCCTCCGGCGACGGCGCTGCAGGCCGCTCGCGTCATCCTTCTTCCGTTCCCCTACACGTTAGTCGCGTCATCGCGATCGCCGCGCGGTGCGCCGTTGCACGTCCGACGATAGAGCTGGCTCACTGGTACGTAGACAATACACCTCCACGCCACAACCGGCACGTCACGGCCCGGACCAGGCGGCCCGCGGTGTGGCGAGATGAGGCAGGCAATCAGGACGTCCGGACGTGGCGCGCCCGCGTCCGCCTCGAATCGTGCATCATACTACCGTCTGCGTAGCGCCGGAACGCGCGGCATCGCGGCCGCGCATGGGCACGCATCGCATGGCGCACGATGCATAGCAACGAAAGTTGGTTGGATGTCGAACGTTCACATGATTATCGGCACGCTGGTAATCATCGGCTACCTCGTGAATCTCGTGTTCTACGGCATGACGTACATGCGCGGCAGCGTGCTGCCCTACCATCGCGTGATCTCGTTCGGCGCGGCGACGCTGCTGCTGCTGCAGTACATGCTCGGCTTCTCGCTGCTGGGCGAAGGCAAGGACATCCCCGCCACCCACTTCCTGGTCGCCCTTGCCGCGGTGATCCCGGTCGGCGCCGAGCACATGCTCGCCGGTCAGGAGCCCGGGCTGCGCCGCCGGGGCATGATCGGCATGATCGCCAGCCTCGTCACGCTCATCCTGGTGCTGGTCGCCTACATGATCGGCGAGACCAACGCCTAGTCACCGGCGCCCCACCGTGCCATTGGATACCTCGCCACAGCCTGTCCCATCTGTCAATACCCGGCGGCACATCGTCGACGCCGCGATCATCGGCGGCGGCATCGCTGGCGGCGCGCTGGCGATCGTGCTCCGGCGCGCCGGCCTCGACGTCGCCCTGATCGAGCGCGAGCCGCGCTTCCGGGATCGCATCCGCGGCGAGGCCGTCCACCCCTGGGGCGTCCGCGAGGCGAACGCCCTCGGCCTGCGGCCGCTGCTGGACGCCGCCGGCGCCATCGAGTTGCCCTGCTGGACGCGCTACCGCGACGCGGTCGCCGGGGAGCCCTACGCCTGGCGAGACGACTTCCCGGACAGCCCCGGTGAGCTCAGCGTCGGCCACCCGGTCCTGCAGGAGACGCTCCTGACCGCCGCCCGCGACGAGGGCGCGCGCGTCTGGCGGCCGGCCACGGCGACGCCGGCGCGCACCGCTGACGGCTGGGAGATCGCCATCGCGAGCGATGAGGAAGCCGCGACGCTCGCCACGCCGCTGCTCATCGGCGCCGACGGGCAGCGTTCGTCCGTGCGCAGGCTGATCGGCGGCGCGGCCACGCGGGATCCCATCCACCACGCCATGGGCGGGGTGCTCGCCCGAGGCGTCGACCTGCCACGCGACAGCGCCCACCAGGCCTATCACCCCGCCGGGTTCGGGATGGTCTTCCCCCAGCGCGACGATCTCAGCCGCGTCTACTATGTCTGCTCGACCGACGAGTCGCGCGCGCTGCAGATGTCCGGACCGGACGCCTTCCTCACCCGCGTGGCCGCCCTCTACCCCGAGGGCGCCTTCGCCCGCGCGACCCCGGCCGGCCCGATGGGCTTCTTCCCGAACGCCGACCTCGTAAGCGACCGTGTCGCTGCGCCGGGCGCGGTGCTGATCGGCGACGCCGCCAGCGCCAACGACCCGAGCCAGGGCCACGGTCTCTCGCTCGTCTTCCGCGACGTGCGCGTGCTCGGCGACCTCCTGACCGGCGACACCCCGCTCGCCGAGGTGCCCGACCGCTTCGAAGAGAAGCGCGCTTCCTATTACGGCGTCGTCCGCGAGCATGCCCGCTGGGCCGCGCCGCTCGTCGCCGAGGACAGCGCCCGGGCCGACGCGCTCCGCGCCCAGGTCGAGCGCGCCCGCGAGGCCGATCCCTCCGCCGGCGGCTTCGCCGGCATCTTCGCCACCGGCCCGGACGGCCTCGCCGTCGACGATCGGGCACGGATGCACTTCTACGGCGAGGATCTCCCCGGAGCCACGGTGTTCGACGCCCCGTAGGGCGCGTCCGAAGGCAATCAATCCACATGTACAGGTTGGCCGTACACTCCAGGGACCGCCTCTCGCGCCCCGCGCGTGCCGTCCGTACGGTGGCGCATTCGTGGGTGACTTGGTAGAGTCGGAACTGGCTAACGCTGAACCGCGGCAGTCGCCGCAGGGTCCGCTCGCTCCTGGGACGCCGGCAACGGCCTCCGTGCGGGGCAGTGCGTCCCGGTCGCCTGCGCGTCCGGCGGAGATATGGCCCCATGTTGGGGAATGACAGGTTGGGGGATTGAGTATGCGACGCGCGCTTACCGTCGCCGTGGCCGCCCTTGCGGCAGCCATCGCGACCGGCCCGCTGGGTGCGCCAGCCGTTCTGGCCGAGAGCCAATCGATCGATGCCTGGGTCGAGATCGCGACCCCGCAACCGGGCGCCGGGTGCTTCGTCGACACCAGTGTCGAGGTCCGCAGCAGCGGTGGCGGCGTCGAGGGCGCCGAGGTCGTCCTCGCGCTCTCCGTCGATGGCGGCGGCGAGGTGCTCAGCAGCGAGCGGGCCCTGACCGATGAGCGCGGCATCGCCTACCTCGGCTTCGACACCAGCGCGGCATCGGACGGCGACAAGACCTGGCTCGACATCCTCGTCAACGGCTCCTACATTGGCGGCCGCACGATCTGGGTCACCGACGGCGCCTGCGACGGCGCGAGCTCGCTGCTCGACCTGAGCGGCGACGTGCCGACGATCGCCGACACCGTCGTCGAGACCGACACCGAGGCCGAGACGCAGGCCGCCGCCAACGGCGGCGAGGTGATCATCCCCGGCGTCGTGGCCTACCAGCAGCAGCGCCCGCTGAGCTGCGAGTACGCGGCCGTCGCGATCGCGACCGGCGCCCTCGGCCAGTGGGTCTCCGAATACGACATCGAGGCCGTCACCCCGCTCGACGCGAACCCGCACTGGGGCTACCGCGGCAACATCCTCGGCGAATGGGGCAACACGACCGACTACGGTGTCTACGCCGACGCGCTCGTGCCCGGCCTCGCCCAGTTCGGCTTCACCGGCAACTCCTTCTATGGTGGCCCGGCCGACCTGAAGGCGTCGATCGACGCCGGCAGCCCGACGATCGTCTGGCTCGGCCTCTGGGGCGACCAGAGCCACGACGAGTACACCGCGGACGGCACCCGCTACCAGGTGACCGCCGGCATGCACGTGATGGTCGCCTACGGCTACGACAACGACGGCGTCTATCTCTCCGACCCGGGCACCGGCAGCCTGCGCTATTACGACTGGGCCACCTTCGAGGGCATGTGGAACGTCATGGACGGCATGGCGCTCAGCATCTCCTGGTAGGCCAGCCGCGCAATCGCATCTGAAACGCGCAACGGGCGTCCCATGCGGGACGCCCGTTGTTGTATCCCGCGCGCCTTACCAATCACACGTCATCCTGAGCGGAGCAAAGGGTCGTCCGGCCGAGGCGTAGCCAAGGGGTCGCTCCGCTCGGGGCTCACCCGGGGGGTCGCTCCGCTTTTCGCCTGCGGCTCCCCCAGAGAACCTTATGCGAAGCGCTGTCCACAGCCGGAACGTCGCGCCTGGACACGCCGGGAGAGACCGGCGCTGCGGCGCCGGGAGATTCTTCGCTCCGCTCAGAATGACGGGTGTGTCAGGCCGCTGGTTTTGCCCATCGCAATTGCGCGTACGTTCTCCGTTTGCCCTCTTCGCCATCCTCGGCCACAATGCCGGCGTTCGATACGTGGCTCGTGGCATCCGGGAGCAAACATGGTTTCGCGACGCGATCGGCGGGTTGGCCTGGTCTTCGACGACCGCTACCTCGCGCACAACACCGGCCTCTTCCTGATCGGCTACCGCGACCCCTACCCCTTCCCCGAGCCGATCGCGCACCCCTCGAGCCCGGCCATCGCCTCCCGCACCAAGCAGCTGCTCGACCTCTTCTCCTACACCGACATCATGCGACGCATCCCCGCCATCGAAGCCACCGACGAGATGCTGCTCGCATACCACACGCCGGAGTACATCAGCCGCGTGCGCGAGCTCGGCAAGACCGGCGGCGACACCGGCACCGGCGCGCCGATGGGACGCGGCGGCGACCGCATCGCCCGCCTCGCCGCCGGCGGCGTCGTGGCCGCCGTCGACGCCGTCATGGCGGGCGACGTCCATCACGCCTACGCGCTCGTCCGCCCGCCCGGCCACCACGCGATGTCCGACAAGGGCATGGGCTTCTGCATCTTCGGCAACGTCGCCATCGCCGCCCACCACGCCCGGTCGCGGCGCGGCGCGGAGAAGATCGCGATCATCGACTGGGACGTCCACCACGGAAACGGCACGCAGGACGCCTTCTACGACGACCCCTCGGTCCTCTTCGTCTCGATCCACCAGGAGGACCTCTTTCCCGTCGGCTGGGGCGCGCTCGACCAGACCGGCGAGGAAGCGGGCGCGGGCACGACCGTCAACATTCCGCTCCCCGCCGGCAGCGGCAACAAGACCTACCTGCATGTCATGGAGCACATCGTCGCGCCGATCGTCCGCCAGTTCGGGCCAGACCTGATCATCGTCTCCGCCGGGCAGGACGCCAGCGTGGAGGACCCGCTCGGCCGGATGTCGTTGACCACCGCCGCCTACCGGGCGATGACCGGGATGCTCCGCGACGTCGCCGGCGAGGTCTGCGGTGGCCGGCTGGTGGTCGCGCAGGAGGGCGGCTACAGCCCGAACTACGCGCCGTACTGTTCGGCGGCGATCGCCGAGGGGCTATGCGACGGGCTCAACGGCACGAGCCCGATCGAGGAGCCCTATGGCCCACGAGCCGAGTCCATGCCGGCCACCCGTCGCATCGGCCTCGACGCCCAGGCCGCGATCGACGCCGCCATCGCGGCCCACCGGCGATTCTGGACGCTGTGACCCGAGACACGATGCCCTCCGTACGACGCTTGACCTGTCCGCCCACCACGCGAAAGGACGCCCCACCCGTGCCCGAGACGCTCGCGTACCACAAGGACATCCCGGTCATCGACGAGACGGAGGTGCTGGTCGTCGGCGCAGGCCCCGCCGGCCTCGGGGCGGCCATCGCAAGCGCCCGCAACGGCGCGCGAACACTGCTCGTCGAGCGCTTCGGCTTCCTCGGCGGCAACCTCACCGCCGGGCTCGTCGGCCCCTGCATGACCTCGTTCAGCCTCGACGGCGAGCAGCAGCTCATCCGGGGCGTCTTCGACGAGTTCGTGCGCCGCATGGAGCGCATGGGACAGGCGATGCACCCCTCGACGGTGCCCGCCGGCAGCGAGTACTGCGGGTTCATCGTCTACGGCCACGACAAGGTGACACCGTTCAGCCCGGAGGCCGCCAAGCAGGCCGCGCTCGACATGTGCCAGGAGTCCGGCGTCGACCTGCTGCTCCACTCGTTCGTCGTCGACACGCTGGTGGAGAACGGCGCGGTCACCGGCGTGATCGTCGCCAACAAATCCGGCCTCGGCGTCATCCGCGCGAGCATCACGATCGACTGCTCGGCCGATGCCGACGTCGCGGCCCGCGGCGGTGCCCGGTTCGCGCAGGGGCGCGAGGAGGATGGCCTCACCCAGCCGGTGACGCTCTTCTTCCGCGTCGCCAACGTCGACGACGCGACCGTGGGCCAGTACGTCGCCGATCATCCGGACGACTACCGGCCGTTCGCCTCGCTCGTGAAGGCGGCGCGGGACGCCGGCGAGCTGACCATCCCCCGCAAGGGTGTGGGACTCTATCGCACGCTCGATCCGGGCGTCTGGCGGATCAATACGACGCGCATCCACCGCATCGACGGCACGAGCGCCGAGGACCTGACCCGCGCCGAGATCGAGGGGCGCCGGCAGGTGATGGAGCTGATGGCGTTCTTCCGGAAATGGCTGCCGGGGTTCGAGAACTGCACGCTCCTAGATACCGCGTCGATGATCGGCGTCCGCGAGACGCGCCGCATCCAAGGCGAGTACACGCTGACGCTGGACGACCTGGCCACCGGGCGGGACTTCGACGACGTCATCGCCCTCGCCGGCTACCCGGTCGACATTCACAGCCCGACCGATGACAGCGGCGGCGTCGATGGCCACCTGAAGACGGCGAACGTCTACCAGATCCCCTACCGATCGCTCGTCCCGGCCGACCTGGACAACCTGCTCGTCGCGGGGCGGAGCATCTCGGCCACGCACGAGGCGATGGCCGCCACACGCGTCATGCCGCCGGCCTTCGCGATGGGCGAGGCGGCCGGCACCGCCGCGGCGATCGCCATGGAGTACCGCGTGCCGGTGCGGGACGTCGACATGCCGATCTTGCAGCGGGCGCTCGTCCGCCGCGGGGCGTATTTGGGGGAACAGTATTCCCTTGAGCCGGTAGGGTAGACGGTTTTACGGTAGGGGAGGGTCCTGTGCCCTCCCGCCGCGGGCCGCAATGCGCACGGATATGGCCCTACGGGCCATCTCGGGCGACCATCCCACGCTGGGCGACCCATTCGGCTTCGCTCAGGGCAGGCTCTTCAGTCGCCCGCTCTGGACAGGCTCAGGGTCGCCCCTACCACGAGGGCGTCGGGACAATCGTGTCGGTGTCCCCGCCGATCACCACGGATACGCGACGCCGACCTCCTCGCACAGCTCCCGCAGCTCGTTGAGCACCTCCTGGCGGACGGGGATGCCCTCGGCGCGGTTGCGCGCCTCCGCCTCGGCTTCCGGGTCGCCAGGGATCAGCACATGCCGGTCCTCGTACCCGGCCGCAACCGGCGCTGTCCGCAGCGCGGCGATCATCTCGTCGAGCTCGCGGCGGAACCCATCCGGATCGCGGAACGCGTCGATCCGCCAGGCGATGAAGGCGTGGCCCGTCCCGGCCGACATGCCGGTGCCGTCGTAGGACTTGCCGATCTTGTGGCTCCAGGTATTCGACGCCAGCTCGCCGCAGAAGACCTCGACCATCAGCCCCAGCCCATACCCCTTGTGGCCGCGCATGTCGTAGGTCCCCCCAAGCGGCGAGAGGGCCTTGACGGCGTGCGGGTCGGTCGTCGGCCGCCCGTCGGCGTCCACGCCCCACCCCTCCGGTATCGGCATCCCGGCGCGGCGGGCGATCTCGATCTTGCCCCAGGCGACGGTCGAGGTCGACATGTCGAGGCAGAACGGCAGCGTGCCGGTCGGCACGGCGAACGCGAAGGGGTTCGTGCCCAGCATCGGCTGCTTGCCGAACATCGGCACGACGATGCTGGCCGAGTTCGTCATCGCGATGCCGCCCAGCCCACGCTCGGCCGCCATCAGCGCATAGGTCCCGGCGATGCCGAAATGATTGCTGCGGCGCATCGTCGCCATGCAGATACCGGTCTCCTCGGCCTTGGCGATGCAGCGCTCCATCGCCCGCGGGGCGAGCAGCAGCCCGAGCCCGTTGTTGCCGCAGAAGGCGACCGTCGATGGCGTCTCGCGGTCGACCGTCAGCTGTGCATCGGGGTCGATCAGGCCGTTGCGCAGCCGCCGGACGTAGCCCGGCAGGCGCGCCGCGCCGTGCGACTCGATGCCACGGCGGTCGGCGAGCAGCAGCGGGGTCGCCGCCTGCGCCGCGGCGTCCTCCCCTAGTCCGGCGGCGACGAAGAGACGCTCGATGAACGACCGCAGCTCCGGCTCGGCGAACCGCGGGACCCCCGCCCAAATGTCAGTTCCGGCATCCACGGCCATCGTTCTCGCTCCCATGCAACGCGTGCGACTCAACCCGGCGATTGTCCCCAACTCCCGGCCGCTCGGCAATGCCTGCCGCGGCATCCATCCTGCGTTTCCTTCGACGTGTCAAGGGGCGTGACGCTTGACGCGTTTTGTCCCGGTCGGGTAGCATCCAAAGGATGGCGGGCCACGTCCGTGGCCGTCGTCACCGGACGCGGGTTGAGCTACCGCTCCCCGCTTTGGCCCGTGAAGGGAGCCTCTTTGGACGCTGGTAGTCCAGGTTTCAATACAGTCCACCGCACCCCGGACGAAACCGGATCAGCGTCGTTCGCTTCCTAGGCACGCCGCCCCGGCCGGGCCGGGGATCACGCCAGGCCATGTCCGTCGCCAGTCCGCGACCGGCGATGACGTGACCGGGCGAGAAGGGTAGTGCCACCATGACGAAGACCCAGACCCCTCTTCGCTACTACATCGATCGCGACCAGGATCATGCCGTCGTGCGGGCGGTCGCCATCGCGCGCGCCACGAGCCCGGCGACCCATCGCGTCGAGACCCCGCCGGCCCCGACTCCGACCCTTCCGGTCGAGGACGCGGAGACCACCCGCCGCCGCGCCCGCATGGGCAAGCTCGTCCAGCAGGCGATCCGTCGTCGCCACCGCTAGCCACATGATGACGCGCCAGGCTGCCCACGGCACGCTCGTCGTGCCGTGGGCATTCTGATGCGCCCCGCCACCGCGCCGGGTTTCCTCGCCTTCGCCATCAAGGAGCGTGCTGCCTCATGCCGAGCACGATGACCGACAACGACCTCGCGGCCCAGCCGGAGCCGGGCGACGATGCGTCGTTGCTCGATTCCATCCGGCAGGCGGTTGCCGGGGGCGATGTCGATCAGGCGCGCACCTTCGCCAACCGGATGCTGGAGGAAGACGCGCTCGCGCTGCTCGAGGATCTGACGCCGGAGGAGCTCAGCCGGCTCTTCACCTTCCTCGGCGACGAGACGCTCGCGGTCCTCCTCTCCCGGCTCGATGATCGCGACGCCGCCGGCATCCTGACGCGGATGAGCGCCGCCCAGGCCGCCGACATCCTCGAGCAGATCGAGCCGGACGACGCGACCGACATCTTCGCCGAAGTCGAGCTCGCGGACCCGTCGGCCGCCGGCACCATCATGATCGAGATGGATCCGGACGAGGCCGCCGAAATCCGCGACCTGATGGCCTACGATCCGGATACCGCCGGCGGCATCATGACCCCGGCGTTCGTCGCCGTCTTCCCCGAGCTCCGCGCCGACGAGACGGTGGCCGCGCTGCGCAAGGTCGCCGCCGAGACCGAGAACATCAGCTACGTCTACGTCGTCGACCGCGACGAGAAGCTGCTCGGCGTCCTCTCGCTCCACCATCTCGTCCTCAGCCGCCCGGAGACGCCGGTCAGCGAGCTGATGGCCGCCGACACCTACTCCATCCCGGTCGACGCCGACCAGGAGGTCGCCGCCCGGATCATGACCGAGCGCGACCTCATGTCGCTGCCGGTCGTCGACCACGACGGGCGGCTGCTCGGCATCATCACCGCCGACGATATCGCCGACATCATCGAGGAAGAGGCGACCGAAGACATCGAGCGCCTCGGTGGCTCGCAGCCGCTGTCCGTGCCCTACCTGCGCGCGAACCCGCTGCTGCTCTTCCGCAAGCGGATCGTCTGGTTGCTCGTGCTGTTCTTCGCCCAGTTCTTCACCGTCTCGATCCAGGAGCATTACGACGTCCTGATCGAGCAGGTCTCCCTGCTGGCGGTCTTCATCCCGATCCTGATCGGCACCGGCGGCAACGTCGGCTCGCAGACCGTCTCCACCATCATCCGCGCGATGGCCCTCGGCGAGATCCAGTCGCACCATGTCCTGCGGATCATCGGCAAGGAGGCACTCACCGGCCTCGCGCTCGGCGTCGTGATGGGGACGCTGATGTACGGGCGGGCGCTGCTCACCGGCGACGGCAGCACGGAGATCGCCCTCACCGTCGGCCTGACCGTGCTCGCGTTGACGACCTGGGCGGCGACGGTGGGTGCGGTCTTGCCGATCGTCCTCAACAAGCTGAAGTTCGACCCGGCCGTCGTCTCCGCGCCATTCATCAGCAGCTTCGTCGACGGCACCGGGCTGATCATCTACTTCACGCTCGCGAAGATTCTCCTCGACCTCTGATTCCCGCTCGCGCATGAACAAGAAGTGGTAGCATGACGGGGTTGTGCCAAACAGGCACAACCCCGTCATCCCGCATGCAGACAAGGGTCCTTCACACCATGGTTGCCGACGCCATCGTGGCCATCGTGGCCGACGAGGTCTTGCCCTCCATCCTGACGCTCATGCACCGCTCCGGACTCGGGCACACCGCCCGGGTGATCCGCCCGGCCCGGTCGCCCATCCGCGAGCAGCTGCGCCGCGCCGGCGTGCCGATCTCGGCGATGCCCGAGCGCATCGACGACGCGCCCGCGGTGCTGATGATCATGGCGGCCGCGCGCTGCCCCTTCGCCGCCGACCTGGCGCACCAGAACGGCGCCTCCGCGACGTGGATCGTGACGACGAAGGGCGCCTGGAACCTGATCGACGATCATCTCGTCGAGACACCCGAGGAGCCGGCCACCGTCGAGGCGCCCGCCGCGCCGGTCATCCCCGCGACGCCGGACGTGAGCGTGCCGGCGAACGGCTGATTGCCCCTCGACCACACAGACCAGTAGCCCCGGGCCGTAAGCCCGGGGTCCGTCCGTCATTACCCCGGCCATTTCAGGCCGGGGTTACTCATGGCGTTTGACTCTCCCCGACATCGATCGCCTTCGCTTCCGCGACGCTCCCGCCCGAACGGACCGGGATCGTCCGCGCCTTGGCCTCGTCCGCCTTCGGCAGCGTGATCGTCAGCACGCCGTCGCGGAACTCCGCGCTGGCCTCTTCCGCCCGCACGCTCGCCGGCAGCGTGATCGTCCGCTCGAAGCCGCCGGCATGGCGCTCGCGGATCAGCCAGCGGACGCCGTCCTCCTCCTCGTCCTGATGGGCCGACGCGCGCCGCTCGCCGCGAATCCGCACTGTGTCGCCGAGGATCGTGATGTCGACGTCCTCCGGCGCCATCCCCGGCACCGAGCCGAAGATCTCGTAGCGGTCGGGCGTCTCGCGCACGTCGACCGCCAGCCCAACGCCCGGGCGCGACCCGCTGGGCCGGACGAAGCTCTCTTCCAGCAGATTGCTCATGGCCTCTCGCAAACTGATGATGTCACTCCTTGGATCCCATCGCTGTGAACCCATCACGTTCTCCTCACGCTGGACGGAAGGACATTGTGTCCTTCGGAACACGCCCTCCAGTGTACCGACCTCATTCCCGGCGCCGCACCTGACCGTTCGCATGGGGGACGAGGCGTGAATCGTGTTACGATCCTGACTTGGCCGGCAGGCACCCGCCCTGCCGGGACGACCGTTGGCGCACGCAACACCATGGGGCGGAACGTGGCAATGCCCACGACCTTGACACTCGTCTGGCAGCAGGTCCTTCTTTCGCTTCACGTGCTGCGTGATCGCACGGCCCTCATTTGCGCGGGCACGACCCTGGTGATGACGCTGATCGCGATCGCCACCGCCCCCGGCGCCGACCCCGGACCGTGGAGCTGGCTCGGCCTCCTCCTCGTCGGCGCGCTGACGATGCTCGCCATCGTCATGCTCGTCGCCAGCCGCCACCCTGCCCTCTCCGCCGCCGACCGCCAGCACCGGCTGACCGCCGCCGCCACCTTCGGCATCGTCGCTCTCGCGCTCAACCTGACCTTCAGCTTCTGGTCGAGCATCCTGCTCGGGCTGGCGATGGTCCTCGTCGCCCGGCAGGCGCTCGCGCTGCGCCCCGGCACGTTCCCGTGGCTCCTCTGCGCCACGCTGGTGACGCTCATCCCCTTTTGGGTCTGGGCGGCGCTGGACGCGTGGGATCCGGGCCTGCTGCTGCTCATCCCGCTGGCGGCGCTCGCCTACCTCAGCGGCGGGCACATCCGCGATGCCTACGAGACGCCCGCGCCGGACGACCGCCTCCTGTCGATGCGCGCCCATCGCCTGGGAGCGTGGATGGGCATCCTGCTCGGCGGGCTGCTGGTCGTCATCGCCGGTCTCATCGGCGAGTCGTCCTACGCGTGGATCTCGCTCGGCGGGATCTCGGCGGCGATCTTCATCGCGCTCGAGGCCGGCATCCCCCGCCCCGACGACCAGCCGGGACGCTACTCCGCCGCGCTCTGCGATGGCGCCTTCGTCGTGGCCGCCGTCTGCTGGCTGATCAGCATCACCTGACCATGACGATCCTCGCCGTCGACCTCGGCACCTCGTCGATCAAGCTGATGCGCGTCGACGAACAGCTCGCCGTCGTCGCGCTGGACCGCGTCGCCTGCCCCTCGCTCGACGATCCCGGATGGCTCGACGCCGTCCGCGGCGCGCTGCGCGGCCATACCGGAACGGAGTCGATCGCCGCCATCGCCGTCACCGGCCAGATGCACGGCCTCGTGCCCTGGGAGGACAACGGTCCCGCCTCGGGCATTCCCTGGACCGACCAGCGCGGCGCCGCGGTGCTCCCCACGCTGCGGGAGACTCTCGGGCCGAACGCCCCGGAACGGCTCGGCGGGCCGCTCGCCTCCGGCTTCATGGCCGTCTCGCTGGCATGGCTGCGAGCCCATGACCAGGAGCGCTGGGCGCGCATCCGCCGCGTCTCGTTGCCGAAGGACGCGCTGATCGGCCACCTCACCGGCCGCCATGTCACCGACCCCAGCGACGCCGTGGGCACCGGGCTGCTCGACGTCGCCCGTGGCGAGTGGGCGTGGGACGTCGTCGAAGCCCTCGGTATCCCGCGCGAGTGGCTCCCGGAACTCGTGCCGTCCGGCAGTGTCGTGAGCACCGTTACGGAAGAGGCCGCACGCGATCTCGGGCTTCGGCCCGGCATTCCGGTCGTCATCGCGGGCGGCGACGCGCCCGCCGGAGCATTCGGCGCGGGTGTGGTGGCTCCGGACCAGGCGCTGATCCTGCTCAGCACCGGCGCGCAGGTCATCCAGCCGTCCGCGACGTACACGCCGGACCCCGACGGGCGCTGGTACACCTGGCCCGCGGCCGTCCCGCCGGACGCCGGTTTTTCGCCCTTCCTCCGCGTCGGCACGCTGCTCAACGCCGGCATCACCACCGCCTGGGGGCGCGAGACGCTCGCGGGCGCGGGCGGGCTCGCGCCGGAGCCGACAGGAGTCGTGATGCTCCCGCACCTGATCGGCGAGCGGACGCCGCTGAATGACCCGCACGCCCGGGGCGCGATCCTCGGCATCGGCCCGGAGACCTCCCCTGCCGCCATCGCCCGCGCCGTGCTGGAGGGCATCGCCTTCTCGCTGCGGCACGCGCTGGAGACGATGACGACCGGAGCGCCGCCGGTGTCGATCCGCCTCGGCGGTGGCGGCGCGCACGACGCGGCGTGGCGGCAGATCATCACCGACGTCCTGGGGGTGGCGACCGAGCGCGTCGACACGCCGGACCTCAGCGCGTACGGCGCCGCCCGGCTCGCCGCGCATGCCCTGGGCTGGCCCGAAACCGGGACCGGCAGCCCTCCGACCGCCTGCTATCCCGATCCCGATCGCCACCGGCGCTACGGCGAGCTCTACGCCATCTACCGGGACGCCGTGAGCGCGGTCGCGCCGCTCTCGCGCCGCCTCGCCGCCTGGCGCGGCCATGTCTGAGCGGCCGTTCCAGCCCCGCCCGGTCGTGATCCCCGGCCAGCACGAGCAGCAGCTCCTGCGGCGCGTGCTGCGCGTCGCCACCGGTACGTCGTGCATCGCGCGGATCGTGCTGGTCGACGACGCGAGCCGTTATGTCGCGCTCGTCGACAGCGGTCCCGGCGAGGAGACGGTCACGTCCCGGCGCGACACCGCGCTGCACGTCGTCTGGGCGGGGGACGAGGCGGGCGCGGCGATCGAGGTCGCGGTCCACGGCCGGCTGCCGGTTGCACCCGGCGACACGCTGACCGTCGCGGCGGGCGTGGCATGGACATACGGGCCGGGGCTGATCCTCTGCGAGGCGGGTGGCCCGGCGACCGCCGCCGGAACTGGCCGGATCGCCGGGCCGACGCACGGGGTGGAGACGTTCGATGGCTACAACCGGCGCACGCTCTGCGCGATCGCGCCGGATTTCTCGCTCGAGCGCTGGAAGATCACGCAGCCACTGGCGCTTGCCGGCGACGCGGTGGTGGTGAATCTGGTCGAGCCGATGGCGCTGATCTGGCACGGCGGCGTCGACCTGCTGGGGCGCGGCGAGGCGCGGATCGTGCCTCCGGGCGTGGAAACCGTCACCCTTTTGCCGGACGGCCTCGGCTACGCGCTCGTCCTCCGCTCCGACCCGGACATCGCCGCCCTGTCGCGGGCATTCGGCGCGAAGGCGTTGCCGGAGGTCACGTTGTAGGAGCGAACTCATATGTCTGCCCGCCGCCCCATCTGGGCAGACTGGGGACGCTCGCATGCTTGTGCGGACGCCGGGTACAAGACCCGGCGCTACAGGAGGGGTTGCCCTCTCGGCAGCGCCCCATGAAAAACACCGCCGGGGATGACTCCCCGGCGGTGTTCTCGTTCCGCGACTATCCGCTCCGCTTCAGGCGGCCGGTCTTCTTCGCGAAGTGCTCGCCCTGCTGGAACAACCAGAGTCCCAGCGGCGGGAAGATCAGCCCCATGATCAGCAGCGGCCAGACGTTGTCCCATTGGCTGCCGAGCGACGCGCCGTCGAGCAGCGCCGCGCGGATGCCCTCCAGCGCGTAGTAGATCGGCGAGATGTACGCCAGCGGCTGCATCCACTCCGGCAGGACATCCACGCTGTAGTAGATGCCGCTGATCAGCAGCAGCACCGCCGAGAAGATGTACGTCACCTGCTGGCCCTTCTCCGGCGAGAGCAGCGGCATGACCGCCGCCACCATCCCGAAGCCGACCAGCGAGACGCTGCAGATCGCGAGGATCACGAGCGCCACGCCGTAGTTCGCGTTCGACAACGTCATGTCGAAGAAGAGCGAGATCGCGCCGAGCATGAGGATCATCCGGAGGATGCCGTAGACAACGGCGTAGAGCCCCATGCCGATCAGCTGCGTCGCGCGGCTCGCCGGCGCCATGAACGTGTACTCGATCGTGCCCTCCCAGCGCTCCCAGCTGACGGTCTCCGAGAGCAAGTCGAAGATCATCGAGAGGTAGCTCCAGAGCAGCGTGCCGATGAGCAGGAACGTCGTGGTCCGCGCCGCCGCCTCGGACTCGAGGCCGACGTCAACGCCGATGAAGCCGATCGTCAGCGCGTTCATCGTCGAATAGACGAGCCACATGATCTCCCACATGAAGTAGCGCTTGCTCAGGTAGTAGTTGCGCTGGGCGTATCCCCAGACGGCGATCAGCTCGCGCAACCACCCCGGTTTGGAGAGTTGTGGATGTGTTACCTGCATCTAGGCTACCTTTGCCGTCTCGGCCTTGTCGTCCGCCAGCTCCTCGGCGAACTCCGCGTCTTCGAGCGACGTGCCGGTGGCGGCCATGAAGACCTCTTCCAGCGACGGCAGCTGGCCGTCCTGCTGGTACTGCCGCTTGAGCCCGTCCGGCGTGTCGAGCGCGATCAGCTTCCCGTTGAGCAGGATGCCAATCCGGTCGCAGAGCTGCTCGGCCTCCTCCATGTCGTGCGTGCAGAGCAGGATCGAGGAGTCATGGCTCGTGCGGATCGACTGGATCAGCCGCTGCACGTCCTTCTTGCTGCGCGGGTCGAGGCCGGTCGTCGGCTCATCGAGCAGCATCAGCATCGGGCTGGTCAGCAGCGCTCGCGCAAGCGCGATCTTCTGCTGCATGCCGCGCGAGAGATGCTCCATCGGCTCGCCGATCCGCTTGATGTCGAAGCCGATGCTCTCCAGGATCTCCTGGATGCGCGGCTTGCTCTCGCGGTCGCTCACTCCGTACAGCTTCGCGCCGAAGATGAGGTTCTCCTGCGACGACATCTTCTTGAAGAAGCTCGCCTCGACGCTGACCCGGTTGATGTAGCGCTGGACCTCGCGCGGCTGCTTCACCGCGTCGATGTCGAAGACGCGCACCTCGCCGGCGTCCGGCAGCGTCAGCGTGGACATCACGCGCACCAGCGTGCTCTTGCCGGACCCGTTGGGCCCGAGGATGCCGACGACCTCGCCGCGCTTGACCGTCAGCGAGACGCCCTTCAGCGCGTAGGAGTACTCGTTCCGCTTCTTCTTGAATTTCTTCTCCACATCGTGGAGCTCCAGCGCATTCGCGGCGCGCAGGACCGTTTGCAGTGTCATGTGCGTATCACCTCGCATCCCTGGCTGCGATGTCGACGGTCATGGGTGCCCCCTGGCGGGGCACGGGCGCGTTAATGATGTCCACTGCCGCTCCGGAACATGGTCTTCTCCTCTCTCCACTGACTGACGCGAGATGCATAACGCCCGATCGAGCGGGATGTTAGATGTTCAAGCTCACTTGAAGTCAAGGTCAGGGGCGATCGCGCACGAAAAACCCCTCGGCGTCGGCCGGAGGGGTGTGCGTGCTCGTGGATTGTGCGCGATCGTCAGTCAGGCACGCTCGTGAGCAGGGCACACTCCTCCCCGGTCAGACCCAGGGCGGGTCCGAAGCGGAGGATGAAGAGCGTTGTGTGCTCCATGACGTTGCTCACTCCTGAACGACGAAGACACCTGCCGCTCGCGACCTGGCGAGCGACCTTCCTCAGGCTAGACGTGCATGACCCGAATGTCAATAACCGCTACGAGCCGAATCCGCGGCTGGTGACGATCCGAAAGACCGGATGCTGGCCGGCGATGCCCCGCAGCGTGGCGTCGTCCGCGTCCTTCGGCACGCCGACCAGCTTGCCGACCTGCCAGTACCAGCGGTCGAGATAGGCCCGGATGACCGGCAGCTTCTCGGCGTCCGGGACCTCGACCACGCGGAAGCGCTCGGTCCGCCGCCCGACGCGCAGCGCGCCCTCGCCGGAAACCCGGATGTTCTTGACCCACGCCGTCTCGCCGCGCGGCGAGAAGAGGTAGCGATCCGCCCCCACCATCACCGGGTTCACCGGCAC